>NZ_JAMYLH010000013.1:0-170198 GCF_040317925.1 Mesorhizobium sp. M1348
TCCAGGGGGGAGATCGGCAGCTTCGGGGACAGTGCCCCTTCTGCACCCTACGAGATTGGCGAAGCCGAGATGACAGCCAATCTCCCCACTAGAGGGGGGAGATGTCCGGCAGGACAGAGGGGGCGCGAAGGAACGCGACCTTGCAATTGGTTGGGCACGAGCTCGGGAAGCTGGCAATTCCTATTTTTTGTCACCGCAACGTATTTTGTTCTTGCTTTGTGCCGGCAGCTATGCTATCAATTTGGATATGGTGCTAATTAGCTCCAACGACCCGCCTTTGAGGCGGGTTTTGTGTTTCTGGGCCCGAGGTTGGCGGGACAGCGCCCCCCTCTGTCCTGCCGGACATCTCCCCCTCTAGTGGGGAGATTGGCAGCTCGGCGGCAGCACTTTTCGGCCGACGAAAGCGATTGCTCCAAGCTCGCTAGGTTCTGATCGCTTCCGCTGGACTCGCATCGTCCGGTGCCGGACAATACATCTTCATCGACTGAGTCCTTGTGAGGCGGCGCGAAAAAACCATGGCGGATGAGAGACTTCCACGCGATCCCTTGCTGCGCGAGGCCTATGCAAAGGCGTCGCGGGCGGAGCAGGCGGCGCGTCGGTTCATTCATCTGCGCGTGCATTCGGCCTATTCGCTGCTCGAAGGTGCCTTGCAGCTCGGCAAGATCGTCGGCCATGCGGTGCAGGACGAATGCCCGGCAATCGCCGTCACCGACACCAACAATCTGTTCGGCGCACTGGAATTCGCCCAGAAGGCGGTAAAGGACGGCATCCAGCCGATCATAGGCTGCCAGATCGACCTCGCCTTTTCCGGCGAGGCGAGCGACAGCCAGCGCGACCGCAGGCGGCAAGGGCCGGAGATGCGGCCGGTGGTGCTGATCGCCGCAACCGAGGCCGGCTACGGCAATCTGGTCAGGCTGGTAAGCCGCGTCTACCTCGAGACACCGCCCGGTGAAGCGGTGCATCTGACGAGCGAGATGCTGCAGGGCCATTCCGACGGTCTGATCTGCCTTACCGGCGGGCCGCGCGGTCCGATCGGCAATGCCTTGAAGGAGGACCGCCGCGAACTCGCCGAGACCCGGCTCCTGGCGCTCAAGGGCCTGTTCGGCGACCGGCTCTATGTCGAGCTTGAGCGGGTCTCCGGCTATGACCGCGCGATTGAGCAGTCGTCGGTCGACCTCGCCTACCGCCACGATCTGCCGCTGGTTGCCACCAACGAGGCGTTTTTCTTTTCTCGTGAAGACTATGAGGCGCATGACGCCCTGATCGCCATCGCCGAAGGCTCCGTGGTTGCAGCAGACAATCGCCGCCGCCTTTCGCCCGACCACTTCCTGAGAAGCCAGGCCGATATGGCGAGGCTGTTCGCCGACCTGCCGGAAGCAATCGACAACACCGTCGAGATCGCGCTGCGCTGCTCGTATTACCCGAAGACGCGCAATCCGATCCTGCCGCGCTTTGCCGGCCGCGATGTCGCCGACGCCGATGCTGCGGTCAAGGCGGAGGCGCAGGAGCTTGCCAGGCAGGCGCATGAAGGGCTGGAGGCGCGGCTGGCGGCGCATGGGCCGACGCCCGGCTATACAGTCGAGCAATATCGCGAGAGGCTGGATTTCGAGCTCGGCGTCATCGAGAAGATGAAATATCCCGGCTATTTCCTGATCGTCGCCGACTTCATCAAATGGGCCAAGGCGCAAGACATTCCGGTCGGGCCGGGCCGCGGATCGGGCGCCGGCTCGCTGGTCGCCTATGCCACCACCATCACCGACATCGATCCGCTGCGCTTTTCGCTGCTGTTCGAGCGCTTCCTCAATCCCGACCGCGTGTCGATGCCCGACTTCGACATCGACTTCTGCCAGGACCGGCGCGAGGAGGTCATCCGCTACGTCCAGCAGAAATACGGCCGCGACCAGGTCGGCCAGATCATCACCTTCGGGACGCTGCAGGCGCGCGCGGTGCTGCGCGACGTCGGCCGCGTGCTGCAGATGCCATATGGCCAGGTCGACAAGCTGAGCAAGATGGTGCCGTCGAACCCGGCCAATCCGGTCAAGCTCGCCGACGCCATCGCCAACGAGCCGCGCTTTGCCGAAGAGGCGGAGCGCGAGCCGATCGTGCAGACGCTGCTCGATACGGCGCAGAAGCTGGAAGGTCTTTATCGGCACGCCTCGACGCACGCCGCCGGCATCGTCATCGGCGACCGGCCGCTGTCGGAGCTGGTCCCGATGTACCGCGACCCGCGCTCGGACATGCCGGTCACGCAGTTCAACATGAAGTATGTCGAGCAGGCCGGGCTGGTGAAATTCGACTTCCTTGGCCTGAAGACGCTGACCGTGCTGGACAGAGCGGTCAAGCTGATCCGCCGCCGCGGCATCGAGATCGATCTCGCCCACATTCCGCTCGACGACCCGGAAACCTACGCCATGCTGTCGCGCGGCGAAGTGGTCGGCGTGTTCCAGGTGGAAAGCGCCGGCATGCGCAAGGCGCTGATCGGCATGCGGCCCGACTGTATCGAGGACATTATCGCGCTGGTTGCGCTCTACCGGCCGGGGCCGATGGAGAACATCCCGACCTACAACGCCAGAAAGCACGGCGAGGAGGAGATGGCGTCGATCCACCCGAAGATCGACCATCTCGTCAAGGAGACGCAAGGCGTCATCGTCTACCAGGAACAGGTGATGCAGATCGCGCAGGAGCTCTCCGGCTATTCGCTGGGCGAAGCCGATCTGCTGCGTCGCGCCATGGGCAAGAAGATCCGCGCCGAGATGGACAAGCAGCGCGAGCGCTTTGTTTCGGGTGCCGTCGAGCGCGGCGTCGGCAAGCCGCAAGCCGACTTCATCTTCGACCTGCTGGCAAAGTTTGCCGACTACGGTTTCAACAAATCGCATGCCGCCGCATATGCCGTCGTCTCCTACCAGACCGCCTATCTGAAGGCGCATTACCCGGTCGAATTCCTGGCCGCATCGATGACGCTCGACATGGGCAATACGGACAAGCTCGCCGATTTCCGCCAGGATGCGCTGCGCCTCGGCATCGAGGTGGTGGCGCCGTCGGTGATGACGTCGTTCCGGGATTTCGAGGTCGGCGAGAACCGCATTTTCTATTCGCTGGCCGCGCTCAAGGGCGTTGGCGATGCGGCGGTCGAGCACATCGTCGCCACGCGCGGCGAAAAACCGTTCAAGAGCCTCGCCGATTTCTGTGAAAGGGTCGATCCGAAGATCGTCGGCAAACGTGTCTTCGAAAGCCTGATCATGGCCGGCGCGCTCGACTGCTTCTGTCATGACCGCGCGGCGATGATGGCCGGCGTCGAGCGGATGATGGGACTGGCGTCGCTGGCGCAGCAGAATGCCGTCACCGGCCAGCACGACATCTTTGGCGCCTCGCTCGGCGCACAGTCGCAGGCGCTCAACCTGCCGGCGACCGAGCCCTGGCTCGCCGCCGACCGCCTGCACCGTGAATTCCAGGTGGTCGGGTTCTATCTCTCGGCGCATCCGCTCGACGAATACAAGGTGGCGCTGCAGAAAATGCGGGTGCAGACATGGGGCGAGTTTTCGGCCGCCGTCAAACGCGGTGCCGCCGCCGGCCGGCTCGCCGGCACGGTCACCACCAAGCAGGAACGCAAGACGCGCACCGGCAACAAGATGGGCGTCGTGCAGTTTTCCGACACGTCAGGCCAATATGAAGCGGTGCTGTTTTCCGAGGGACTGGCGCAATACCGCGACCTGCTCGAACCCGGCCGCTCTGTGGTCATCACCGTTTCGGCCGAGGACAGGCCGGAAGGCGTCAATCTGCGCATCCAGACCGTGCAGTCGCTGGAGGACGAGGCAAGTCGCGTCCAGAAAGCGTTGCGCATCTTCGTGCGCGACGCAGCACCGATCGGCACGCTTGCCGGCCAGCTTGCCGTGAAGGGCGAAGGACAGGTAAGCTTCGTGCTGATCAAGGATGACGGCCAGGGTGAGGTCGAGATCGAATTGCCCAGTCGCTATCGTATCTCGCCGCAGATCGCGTCGGCCATGCGCGCGGTGCCGGGCGTGGTTGAAGTGGAGCTGGTCTAAGAGTTAGCGCACGCTTATGAAGCGGCGATCTCCGCCGGTTGCGGAGCTCTCCGCTGCAGGTTGAGCAGATTACCCATGAGGATCAGCAGGGCGCCACCGGCGGTGAAGGCGTCGATCTGCTCGTGATAGAGCAGCCATCCGATCACCGCCGACAACGGCACGCGCAAAAAGTCCATTGGCGAGATGACCGTCGCATCGGCATAGACAAGTGCGCGGGCCATGCAGAAATGCGACGACATGCCGGTGAAGGCGATGAGCAGGATCCACGGCCAGAGCTCGAGCGGCGGGTTGCGCCATTCGTAAAGCGCCGGGACCAGGCCAAGCAGCGACTGGATGATCAGCATCCAGAAGATGATGCGCACGACGCTGTCCGTCCGCGTCAGCGACTTGACGAGGACCACCGAGACGCCGAAGCAGACCGCGGCTCCCAGCACGATGACATGTCCCGGATTGACCGCGCCGACGCCCGGACGCACGATGATCACAACGCCGATCAGCCCCAGCACGATCGCCGCGAGCCGTGGCCGGGAGAGCCTTTCGCCGAGGAAAGCGACCGCCAGCAGCGCGGTCCAGATCGGCGTCGTGAATTCGATCGAGATCAGTACCGCAAGCGGGATCAGCGTCAGAGCGTAGAGCCAGGCAGCCTGGCCGGTATAGTGGACGACGTTGCGGGCGATATGGGCCAGCGGACGCCCGGTGCGCATCGCCGCAAAACCGCCTGACATCATGACCAGCGGCAACAGGATGAAAAAGCCGATCACCGAGCGCAGCTCGAGGACCTGGAAGACGTTGAGTTCGGCCGTCGTGGCGCGGCCGGCCACCGACATCGCCAGGAACGAGGCGATCGACAGCGCCATCCAGAACGCGGCCTTGGGGATCGAGGGTGCGGGTACCATGCGGCTATGTCGCAAGCCGGAGCGCTCATCGCAACCGCTAGCCGACGCATTCGGCTGGGCCAGCCGTGAAGCGTTGCAAACAGTGATGTTGAAGCCGGAACCCTCGGCTGAGGGAAGCGTTGGTCGGTCAGTGTTTGCGTGCTGTGTTTTGGATACCAACCAGGAGCGGTCCGATGAAATCACTTGCACGATTTGTACTTGCCGGCTGCCTGACCGCCGGGGCTGGCGCAGCGCATGCCGACGATCCGGATTTTCTTCGCTCATTCCAGGGGAATTTCGCCGGCAAGGGCATCGTCAAGGTCACCACCGATGCCCCGACGGTGAATGTCTCCTGTCATTTCAATTCCGACGCGACGTCGAGCTCATTGTCGCTCGACGGCAGCTGCCGTGGTCTGATCGTGGTGACGCGCGCCATCAGCGCGGATCTAAAGTCCAGCGGGACGAAGTATACCGGCACCTATGTCGGATCGCGCACCGGGCCGGCGCAACTGAGCGGCAGCCGTTCCGGCAACGCTATCAATCTCGGCATCCGTTGGGCCAAGGAGGTCAATGGCGATCGCACGGCGCAAATGAAGGTCGAGAAGAACGGCGAGGACGGCATGCGCCTGACCGTCGTCGATACCGATCCGAAAACCGGCAAGAGTGTGGTGACCACCCGGATCGATCTGCGGCGCACCTGACTATCACTCCTCGACCGGTTCGGGCGGATGGGCGTCGCGGCCCTTGCCGAAGGTATAGCCGGTCTCCACCGCCCTGCGGCCGAACTTGCCGCGCAGCGTGTCGATGGCGCCTTCGGCCATGGCGCGCTTGCGTGACTGGACGTCGACCAGATCGGGCGGGTCCGCCCGGTCATCGTCGGAGAGATCGCTGACGCCAATGCCGAGCAGCCGGTATTTCGTGCCATCCGCTTCCTTGCGCAGCAGCTCGAGCGCGGTCTGAAAGATGCGGTCGGCCAGCCGGGTCGGATCGCCGAGCTGGCGATTGCGCGTGCGGATTTTGAAATCCTGGGTCTTCAGCTTGAGGACGACGGTGCGTCCGGCAATGCCGGATTTCTTCAGCCGGGCCGAGACGTTTTCCGACAGCGCCCTCAGCACCGAAACCAATTCGTCGACGGAGGCGATGTCGGTGTCGAAAGTGGTTTCCGCCGAGACGCTTTTCGCGTCCTGGTCGGGAACGACGCGACGGTCGTCCTCGCCGCGCGAAAGCCGGTAGAGCCGGTCGCCCATCACGCCGTAGCGGCGCATCAGGTCGCCGCGTTCCATGCGCTGCAGCTGGCCGATGGTGCGGATGCCGTCGCGCTCGAGCGTGGCGGCAAAGGCCTTGCCGACCCCCCAGATCAGCGTCACCGGCTGCTCAGCCAGGAAGCCGATAGCCTCGGCCTCGCCGATCACCGAAAAGCCGCGCGGCTTGCGGAAGTCCGACGCCACCTTGGCCAGGAACTTGCAGTAGGAAAGGCCCGCCGAAACGGTGATGCCGATCTCCTTTTCCACGCTGAGTGCGAAGCGCGCCAGCACCACCGCAGGCGGCAGGCCATGCAGGCGCTCGGTGCCGGCGAGGTCGACAAAGGCCTCGTCGATCGAGAGCGGCTCGACCAGCGGCGTCAGCGCCTGCATCATGGCGCGCACCTCGCGGCCGACGCGGACGTATTTTTCCATGTCCGGCGGGAGGACCACCGCTTCCGGGCAGGCTTCGAGCGCCTTGAACATCGGCATTGCCGAGCGCACGCCATGGATGCGGGCGATGTAGCAGGCGGTGGATACGACGCCACGCTTGCCGCCGCCGATGATCAATGGCCGGTCCTTCAACGCCGGGTTGTCGCGCTTTTCGACCGCCGCGTAGAATGCGTCGCAATCGATATGGGCAAGGCGCAGCCGGTAGAGCTCCGGATGGCGGGCGAGCCGTGGACTGCCGCAGCGCTCGCAACGGCGTGCCTCGCTGCGCTGAAAACTCAGGCAGTCGCGGCAAAAACCGTGTTCGGGATTGTTGACAGGGGCCGCCATCGCTGCGAACATAAAGAGAACAAATGCAATGGTACGTCAGGACGGACGCCACGACAAGGCGGTGGGCCGGGAGAGAGCTCATGAATACGACCATAGCGCCGCTAGTGCCCGAGCTTTGGGCGGATTTCGAAGATCTTTTCGGTAAGCAAGGCGCCTGCTACGGCTGCTGGTGCACACATTTCCGGCTGTCGCCGGCAGCGCGCCGCGCGAGCAACCGGGAGCGGAACAAGGATCATATCAAGGCCCGGATCGAGGCCGGGCCACCACCCGGTCTGCTGGCCTTCGAGGGTGGTCAGGCGGTCGGCTGGATGCAGATCGGCCCGCGCGCCGACGTGCCCGAGTGGAACAATAAGGGCAGGGGGTCGGCTCCCGTCGACCCAGCCGATGCGACCGATCCGGGTGTCTGGGCGATCTCCTGTTTCTTCATCCGGACCAAGGCGCGGGGTAGGGGCGTGTCGCACCGTCTGGTCGCGGGCGGCATCGAGTTCGCCCGCCAGAACGGCGCGCGGCTGATCGAAGCCTGCCCGATGGATCTGTCGAAGGATTCGCGCTCGATCGGCCTCTTCGTCGGCTCATCGCGGGTCTTCGAAAAGGCCGGGTTCCAGCGGCTGGTCGAACGCAAGCCGGGCCGGCCGCTGGTGCGACTGGTGCTGTAACAGCCGCCGCAGCACATAGGCCTTCTCTTGCGGCTGTGATGGTATTTGCCTACCAGTGATAGAACGGCTTGAGGGCCGCGATTAAGTGAGGATCGACATGAAGCGCGTTTTGCCACTTGTTTTACTTCTTGCCTGCAGCGCACCGGCCTTCGGCCAAGCGGTCGACAGGCAAGGCGCGAAGCAGCTTTCCGACGATCTGGCGCACTACATCGGCAAGAAGCTGTTCGATATCGGGTTCGTGAAAATTTCAGTCGACGGCGATGCCTACAAGCTCGCTTTCGACTTCAAACCAGTCACGGATTTGATGGCAAAGCAGCAAGCCTTCAAGTTCGACGTCACGCCTTACTTCATCTTGGTCAAGCCACGCAAAGATGGACACTGGGACGTTTCGGCGGACGTGTCCCCGAAGGGGTCTATCGATTTCGTTGGCCCTGAGGGGGCGCAGCACATCGACTTCTCCGTGTCGGACAACAAGTTCGCCGGAGTTTATGACCCCGACCTGGCCGCTTTCGCGAGCGCGACCGGTTCGATGGCTGGCATGACGATGACCACCCGAGAGCCCAAGCAGCAGGCGGATGTCACGGTCGGTCCTGGCACTGCCGTAATAGTTTCGACCAAATCCGCAAATGGCGGCATCGATTTCACCGTGACGGAAAAAATAACAAACTTCGCCGAAACGATCAAAGTCAACGATCCCAAAAGTGGGTTGAGTTTTCCGGCTGCTGTAAAAGCGCCTGAACTTTCCGTGGATGCGGCCGGCAAGGGTTTGCGGACAAAGCCGCTGCTCGACCTGCTTGCTTTCATCGTGGCGACTGACGATGCAGCCAAATTCAAGGCGGATGAGGCGGAGTTCAAATCGCTTCTGACGGCAGCACTGCCATTGTGGGAGCGGATCGACGGCACCTACGGCTTCAAGGACTTTGTGGTGGAGAGTCCGGTTGGCAAGTTCGGTGCGACGCAAATGAATACCGCCGTCGGCATGGACGGCATCGCCAAGAACGGCAAGATCAACTACGCGTTCAAGGTTTCCGGCCTTACAATACCGCAGCAGGTGCTGCCCAGCTGGAGCGTTGCATTGCTGCCGACGGATATCGACATCAACTTCGGCGGCGCCAACATCGATCTGGACAGCATGGCGAAGAAAACCATCCAAACCCTTGATTTCAGCAAGGATCCACCGCTGCCGGCAGATTTCGGCAACCAGATCTCCGCCGATTTCCTGGCCAAGACGCCAAAGGCCATTCTCGGACACAGCACGATCAAGAACGGCAACATCGAGATTGCGATGGAAGGCGAGATGACCTTCCCCGGCAAGAAGCCGCGTGCGGATGTGACAATCGACATCACCGGCTACGATAAGATCGTGGAGACCTTGCAGACGGCGGCGAAGACGGACCCGCAGGCCGCGCAGTATTTCACCGGCGCGCTGGCGATCAAAGGGTTTGGCAAGACGCTGCCGGACGGCCGGCTTGAATGGGTGATCAACACCAAGGCCGACGGTTCAGTGATGGTCAACGGCGCCATGCTGAAGCCGGCCGACCCCATTGGGACGGACGACAGTGGGGAAGAGGCAACGCCATAAAGTATCAGCACTGGCCCGTCGTCGGCGGCAAGTTCTTCGATCTATCCGCTGTCTCGGGATCGCCGCTTATATCGAATGCTCATGATTGTCGTCGCCGAGCGGGAGCGCCCGCAATGCCTTGCCGACTGCGGCGGGTGGCGTTCCGGTCTCCTCGGAAAAACGCATCAGCGTCGGCTCGTGGGCGAGGATGAACTGCAGCACGCCGGCCAGGAATCCCGGCTCGCCGGCGGCCCGGCGGATGGAATGGGCTTCGATGCCGGTGATCGCCAGGAAACGGGGCAGAAGTTCCGGATCGGCGGCGACGAAGCCCAACGCCTTTACGGCAATCGTTTCCGCTTCCTCGCGCATTGACGCTGGGTTTGCCATCGCTACCTTCCTTCGTGGGCGGAATCGTTCTGTTTTCGCAGTAGTGGCAAGTGTTGCCGGCAGCAAGCTCGCCGACCTGGAATCCGAACGCTTTTCGGGCGGCCGGTTTCCGTTTCGTCAATCATATTGCCGTATAGTGGGAACAGGTTTGGTGCGTGCCGACAAGGAGCGCATGACGGCACCCTTCGAGTGGAAGGCCAGCCGGGACGGGAAATCGATGCCAAAGAAGGTTATGATCGTCGAGGACAACGAGCTCAACATGAAGCTCTTTCGCGACCTGATCGAAGCGAGCGGCTACGAGACGGTGCGTACACGCAACGGCCTGGAAGCGCTGGATCTGGCGCGGCAGCACAGGCCGGACCTCATCCTGATGGACATTCAGCTGCCTGAAGTGTCGGGCCTTGAGGTCACCAAATGGCTGAAGGAGGACGACGATCTCCACGTCATCCCGGTCATCGCCGTCACCGCCTTCGCGATGAAGGGCGACGAGGAGCGCATCCGCCAGGGCGGCTGTGAGGCCTATATCTCCAAGCCGATCTCGGTGCCGCGTTTCATCGAGACCATCAAATCCTACCTGGGCGATGCCTGATGCGCCTTTCCAGCCGAGCCGGAGCTTTGTGAAATGACCGCGCGGATCCTCGTCGTCGACGACATCCCAGCAAATGTCAGGCTGCTGGAGGTTCGGCTGCTCGCCGAATATTTCGAGGTTCTGACCGCCACCAACGGGCCGGATGCGATCGAGATCTGCGAGAACGGCAAGGTCGACGTCGTGCTGCTCGACGTGATGATGCCCGACATGGACGGGTTCGAGGTCTGCCGGCGGCTGAAGGGCGACCCGGCGACATCGCACATCCCGGTCGTGATGATCACCGCCCTCGACCAGGTTTCGGACCGGGTGCGCGGCCTCGAGGCCGGCGCCGACGATTTTTTGACCAAGCCGGTCAACGATCTGCAGTTGATGACGCGCGTCAAGAGCCTGGTCAGGCTGAAGTCGCTCACCGACGAGCTGCGGCTGCGCGCCTCGACGACACGCAATATCGGCATCGAGGAGCTTTTGAGCCGCAACTTCGCTACCGACGACGCGGTGCCGAAGGTCCTGCTGGTCGACGAACGCAAATCCTCGTTCGAGCGCATCCAGAAGATGCTGCGCGGCAGTGCCGATCTCGACGTCGCCAACGATCCGCATGCCGGCTTCTTCCAGGCCGCCGAGCAGCCGTATGAATGCGTGATGATCTCGACGGCCTTCGCCGATTTCGACCCGCTGAGGCTCTGCTCGCAATTGCGCTCGCTCGATCGCACCCGTTTCCTGCCGATCATCCTTCTGGCGGACGAGGGCGAGGAGGGGCGTATCATCCGCGGCCTCGAACTCGGCATCAACGACTATCTGATGCGGCCGATCGACCAGCAGGAGCTGACGGCGCGGCTGCGTACGCAGGTGCGCCGCAAGCGCTACAACGACCAGCTTCGCGCCAGCGTCACCCAGACCATCGAGATGGCGGTGACCGATGCCCTGACCGGCCTGCACAACCGCCGCTATCTCGACAGCCATTTGCAGACGCTGTTCGACCGCGCCGTGGCACGGCGCCGGCCGCTATCGGTGATGATCACGGATCTGGACCGCTTCAAGAGCATCAACGACGCGCATGGCCATGACGGTGGCGACGACGTGCTGCGCGAATTCGCGCGGCGGCTGCGCAAGAATGTGCGCGGCATCGATCTAGCCTGCCGCTTCGGCGGCGAGGAGTTCGTCGTGGTCATGCCGGACACCGACGGCGCGGTAGCCGAAAAGGTCGCCGAGCGCATTCGCGCCGAAATCGCCCAACTGCCGTTTGCCGTCGGCACCGAAGGCAAGGCCGTCGAAGTCACCGTCAGCGTCGGCGTGTCGTCGGTGCTAAAGGGGCTAGACACGGTCTCCGCGCTGATGAAACGCGCCGACCTCGCGCTCTACGAAGCCAAGAGCGGCGGCCGCAATCGCGTCGTCGCCAAGGCGGCTTAGCACCGAACACCAATTGGCCAGTCAACGCGACAAGGTTACGAATTTACCTTAATCCAAGCGATTTGCGAGGCTTGGTTAAGAAACGGTTGATTTCCATAAGTTGTTGCGCAAATGTGCAGCCCTTAGACGTAACCGGCACGAGGCTAGATCGCCGGTTCGACCCGAAGAATACCCCATGATGCTCAGGTCCGCCGCATCTCCTGGGTCCGTGGGGTCGGCCGGCCGGCGCTGGCACATAGTGGCCTCCTCGTACCGCTGCCAAACGCCGGCCGGCCCCCAATTTTCAAAACACATCAGGATTCTGCGCCAATATCCGGAAAATATTGGCTTTTTTGTCGTGGCAGATAGACCGCCCCTTGATCCGCACGCTGGGGGCGGGTGCGAATGTGCCTGCAGCCGATTGACAGGGCCTGTCTTCTATGCCGAAATTGGTTGGACCATTGAGCCATTTGTGACCCGTTGGCATGACCGAATTCGGCCTTTCCCCCATACAGGCAACTGCTCGCGACGACGCGGTGCTCAAGGCGCTGGCCGGCTTTGTGATGCGCGAAGCCCTCGGGCCCGGCCAGAGACTGCCGACCGAACGCATCCTTGCCGAGCGCCTCAAGGTGAGCCGCAACACCGTGCGCGAGGCGCTGACGCGCTGGGAAGGGCTCGGCCTGGTCGAACGCCGGCAAGGCAGCGGCACCTATCTCAAGGGAGTGGTCTCGCTGGACATGCTGCACATGCCGCTGACGCTGGCCGGCGGCAATGATTTCACCAGCCTGATGCAGACGCTGGAAATCCGCCGGGCACTGGAAGCGGAAGCCGCCGCCCTGTGCGCCGTTCGCGCGGGCCAGGCCGAGATCGCCGAGATCGCGCGCAAGCTCGACATTATGGAGCAGGCCTTCCACGCGCGCGCCGGCATGTCGGCGGAGGAGGACTGGGAATTCCACCAGTCGATCTATCGCACGTCCGGCAATCCGCTGTTCGAGCAGATCATCGCCGCCATGCACGAACTGTTCCATCGTTTCTGGGAGCATCCGCTTGGCGTTCGTGATTTCGGCCACGCCAGCTTTCCTTACCACCGTACGATCTACGAACGCATCGCCGCGCACGATCCGGAGGGAGCCCGGGCCGAGGCGCTCAAGCTGATCGCCACCGTCGAGGACGATCTGAAGCGCGGTGCGGCCAAACTCAAACTTTCAGGCGAGAAATGAGCGACCATTCCGCCGATTTCGAAAACGACTATCTCGCCGAGGCGGCGACGCTTCTCGCCCATGACGAGCCTTTCCCCGGCGGTGCGGTGGTACCGCCGATCTACCAGACTTCGCTCTTCACCTTCGCCAATTATGCCGAGATGGCCGACACATTCGCCGGCAGGCGACGCCAGCCGATCTATTCGCGCGGCGACAACCCGACGGTCATGGAGTTCGAGGCGCGTGTCGCCGCTCTCGAAGGGGCGGAGGCCGCGCGCGGCTTTTCCAGTGGCATGGCAGCGATCAGCGCCACGGTGCTTGCTTTCGTCGGTGCCGGCGAGCGCATGGTCGTCGTGCGCAATTGCTACGGCGACGCCTATAGGCTGTTCGAACGGCTGTTGCCGCGGCTCAACATCAAGGTGGACTATGTCGACGGTTCCGATCCGGACGCGGTCGCGGCAGCACTTCCCGGCGCCAAGCTGCTTTACCTGGAAAGCCCGACGTCGATGATGTTCGAGCTTCAGGACATAACCCATCTGGCACGGCTGGCCAAAGAGCAGGGCATCGTCACCACGATCGACAATTCCTGGGCGACCCCGGTGTTCCAGAAGCCGATTTCGCACGGTGTCGACCTGGTGCTGCATTCGGCTTCGAAATATCTCGGCGGCCACAGCGATACCGTCGCCGGTGTGGTGGCCGGTTCGGCGGCCCATATTCGACACATCAACGAGCAGACCTATTCCTACCTCGGCGGCAAACTTTCGCCTTTCGAGGCCTGGCTGTTGCTGCGTGGCCTGCGCACATTGCCGCTGCGGTTGCCGCATCACATGAAGAGCGGGCTGACCATCGCCGAACGGCTGAAGGCGCATGGCAATGTCGAGCGGGTCAACCACCCGGCCTATTCCAACCATCCAGGCAAGGCGACGCTTGCCGGCTATGCCGGGCTGTTCTCATTCGAGGTGACGGAAGACGTTGACATCCCGGCTTTCGTCGATGCGCTGAAACTCTTTCGCATCGGCGTCAGCTGGGGCGGCCATGAGAGCCTGGTCGTTCCGGCAAAGGCCTCGCTCGAGCAGACGCCGGGCCTGAATTCGATGGCGCGCTTCGGCGTCAGCCCCCGAACCATCCGCTTCAGTGTCGGATTGGAGAGTGTCGAAGACCTGTGGGCGGATGTTGCCCAGGCCTTCGACAGAGCAAAAAGATAAAAGGAGCCGTTCAAAATGGGAGTGCTGAACATGAAAAAACTGAGCATCCTTCTTGGTGCCGTCGCGGGTCTTGCGATTTCCGCCGGCAGCGTGCTGGCCGATTCCACGGTCAAGATGGTCGAGGTCATCACCAGTCCGCCGCGTACCGAATTCCTCAAGAAGCAGATCGCCGAGTTCGAGACGGCCAATCCGGGCGTCAAGATCGAGCTGGTATCGCTGCCCTGGGGCCAGGCATTCGAGAAATTCCTCACCATGGTGCAGGCCGGCGACACGCCCGACATCGTCGAGATGCCGGAACGCTGGATGGGTCTCTATGCGACCAACGGCCAGCTCGAGGATCTCGGGCCATACATGTCCAAATGGGACGATGCCAAAACGCTGGGCGAACGTGCCAAGCAGTTCGGCTCGACGGTCGACAACAAGCAGTACATGATCCCTTACGGCTATTACCTGAACGCGCTGTTCTGGAACAAGAAGCTGTTCAAAGAGGGCGGCCTGGACGGTCCGCCGGCGACGCTCGATGAATTCGTCGAAGACTCCAAGAAGATCTCGGCGATACCGGGCAAATATGGCTACTGCCTGCGCGGCGGCCCGGGCGCCTTCAACGGCATGCATATGTTCATGAACATCGCCGCCGGCAAGGGCGGCTATTTCAACGAGGACGGCACCTCGACCATCAACGAGGAAGGCTCGGTCAAGGGCCTGCAGATGCTCGCCGACATGTACAAGAACGGCCTGGCGCCGAAAGATGCGGTGAGCTGGGGTTTTAACGAGACCGTCACCGGCTTCTACAGCGGCACCTGCGCCATGCTGAACCAGGATCCCGACGCGCTGCTCGGCATCGCCGACAAGATGAGCGCCGACGACTTCGCCGTGGCGCCGATGCCGGTCGGGCCGAGCGGCAAATCCTATCCGACGCTCGGTTATGCCGGCTGGGCGATGTTCGCCAATTCCCAGCACAAGGACGATGCGTGGAAGCTGATGGCGACGCTGTTGTCGCCCAAGGACAATCTGGAATGGGCAAAGGAAGTCGGCGTCATTCCGATCCACAACGGCGCCGACCAGGACGCTCACTTCAGGACGGAGCAATTCAAAGGCTGGTTCGAGGAACTGAACAACGGCGACAAATACGAGATGGTGACGCCTCCGACGCATCTGGAAAATCTCGGCAATTTCGTCGACCAGGTGGCGATCAAGAATTTTCAGGAAGTGCTGCTTGGTCAGAAGGCGGCCAAGGACGTGGCCGACGAATGGGCCAAGTTCCTGACCAAGGAACAGCAGGATTGGATGGCCAAGAACAAGAAATAGCTTTCCTCCCTTCTCCCCGTTCACGCGGAAAAGGTGTCACGAAGTGACGGATGAGGGGCGGCGCCAACCCGACTTGGCTCGCGCTGCCTCTCATCTGCCTGCCGGCATCTTCTCCCCGTAAACGGGGAAGGCGCTGTCGCCAGCCCATGCTTGTTCCAGGAGACGATCCAGCACCAATGACCTACGCCGTGTCCGAAATACGATCCGCCGGCAGGCCGCGAAAGAAGCGGCTATCCCATGCTGCGATCGAGCCCTGGCTCTATCTCAGCCCGGCGATCGTGCTGCTGGTCGTCGTGCTCTTGGTGCCACTGGTTATCGGTATCGGTTACTCGTTCCGCAAATTCTCCGCTTTCAAATCCGAATATGTCGGGCTTGGGCAGTATCAGGCGATGCTGTCGGATCCCGTGCTCGGGCAGGCGCTCGTCAACACGCTGTGGTGGACGGCAGCCAGCCTGTTCTTCCAATTCTTCCTGGGACTTGGCCTGGCGCTGCTGCTCGACACACCGTTCCGGGGCAGAAAGATCGTACAGGCCGTGGTCTTCCTGCCCTGGGCGGTGCCGTCCTTCCTCTCCGGCCTGACCTGGGCCTGGCTGTTCAATCCGATCATCGGGCCGCTGCCGCATTGGCTCTACGCATTGGGGCTGAAAGCCGAGCCTACCAACGTGCTCTCCGATCCGTCGACCGCCATGTGGGGGCCGATCGTCGCCAATGTCTGGTTCGGCATTCCCTTTTTTGCCATCACGCTTTTGGCGGCGCTGAAGTCGATCCCGTCGGAATTGCATGAGGCGGCGGCGATCGACGGCGCCTCGCCGTGGCAGCGCTTCACCAAGGTGACGCTGCCGTTCCTGGCGCCGACCATCGTCATTACCGTCATGCTGCGCACGATATGGATCGCCACCTTCGCCGACCTGATCTTCGTCATGACCGAAGGCGGGCCTGCCGGTTCGACGGCCACGGTGCCGGTCTATATCTATGTCAGCGCGTTCAAGTCGCTGGACAAGGGCTATGCCTCGGCTGTGGCGGTGCTGCTGCTCGTGCTGCTCATCGTCTATGCGGTTGCGCTGATCGGCATCCGCCGTTCGCTGGTAAGGCACGTCTGATGATTGCCGGACGTTCCGCTTCCTCGCGCGTTGTCGGCGGCATCGGCCTTTACGGCGCCATCGGTGCCTACATGGCCTTCGCGCTGTTCCCGATCTTCTGGACATTGAAGATCTCGGTCACGCCCGAGCGGCTGCTCTATTCCGAAGGCATCACTTTCTGGCCCTCGCAAACGACGCTGCAGAACTTCATCACTGTGCTCGAAGCCACCGATTTCCCGCGTTACTTCCTGAACAGCGTTATCGTTTCGGTGTCGACGGCAGCCTTCGTAACGGTCATTGCCACGCTTGCCGGCTACGCCATGTCGCGATTTTCCTTCCGCGGCAAGGCGACCCTGGCCATCCTGCTTTTGCTCACCCAGACTTTTCCGCTGGTGATGGTCATTCCGCCGATCTACCGCATCATGGGACAGATCGGCCTCATCAACAGCCTGACCGGCCTCGTCGTCATCTACACCGCGTTCAATACGGCCTTTGCGACCTTCCTGATGCAATCCTTCTTCGACGGCATCCCGCGAGACCTGGAAGAGGCAGCCATGATCGACGGCTGCACGCGCCTGCAGGCAATGCGCAAGGTGATCGTGCCGCTGACGCTGCCCGGTATGGGCGCGACGCTCGGCTTCGTCTTTACCGCCGCCTGGAGCGAGTTGCTGTTTGCGCTGATGTTGATTTCCAGCGACGACCAGAAGACTTTCGCGGTCGGCTTGCTCACCTATATCGGCAAATTCGCGGTCGACTGGGGACAGATGATGGCGGCTTCCATCCTGGCGCTGATCCCGGTCTGCGTCTTCTTTGCCTTCCTGCAACGCTACCTCGTCACCGGCCTTACCGCCGGTGCCGTCAAGGGATAGATCGATGGCCTCCGTCACACTCGACAAAGTCCGCAAAGACTATGGAGCCGTGCGCGTCCTGCACGCGGTCGATCTCGAAATCGCCGACGGTGAGTTCGTCGTTCTGGTCGGCCCGTCCGGCTGTGGGAAATCGACCCTGCTACGCATGATCGCCGGGCTGGAGGAAGTCTCCGACGGGGAGATCCATATTGGCGAGCGCCTAGTCAACGACATCGCGCCAAAGGACCGCGACATTGCCATGGTATTCCAGTCCTACGCGCTCTATCCGCACATGGACGTGTCGAAAAACATGGGTTTCAGCCTGATGCTGAGGAAGGCCGGCAAGCCGGCGATCGATGCAAGGGTGGACAGTGCTGCCAAGCGGCTCGGGCTCGATGCGCTTCTGCAGCGCCTGCCGCGGCAATTGTCCGGCGGCCAGCGTCAGCGCGTCGCCATGGGACGGGCCATCGTGCGCGACCCGAAGGTCTTTCTCTTCGACGAGCCGCTTTCGAACCTCGACGCCAAGCTGCGCGTCCACATGCGCGCCGAGATCAAGGCGCTGCACCAGCAACTGAAGACCACTTCGGTCTATGTCACCCACGACCAGACCGAAGCAATGACAATGGCCGACCGCATCGTCGTCATGCATGACGGCCTCGTCCAGCAGGTCGGTGCGCCGCTCGATCTGTACGACCGGCCGGTCAACATGTTCGTCGCCGGGTTCATCGGCTCGCCCGGCATGAATTTTCTGCCTGCCGTGGTTGAAAAGGGCGCCAAGCCGGATGCCATCCTGGCCGACGGCCAGAAGCTGAGGCTGCCGGACGGCCTGCCGCTCAGGGATGGCGATGCGATCACCGTCGGCTTGCGGCCCGAGCATATCCGGCTCGCCAATAATGGCCCGCTGAAAGGCGAGGTGGGTGTCGTGGAGCCGCTCGGCCTGTCGACCCAGTTCTATGCCAGGCTTGCCGGCCAGCAGGTCTGCGTGTTTGCCATGGGCCGGGCCAGCGTGAAGCCGGGTGAGGCCGTGCGCCTGTCGGCTGATCCGGCATCGCTGCATCTGTTCGATCCGGCTAGCGGCGGTCGCATCGGCTAGTCCTGTATTCCCGAAACGAAAAACGCCGCCCGGAGGGCGGCGATTCGGTACTGCGAGAGAAAACCCGATTACTTGATCTTGGTTTCCTTGAATTCGACGTGCTTCTTGGCGACCGGATCGTATTTGCGGAACGACAGCTTGTCCGTCTTGGTGCGGCTGTTCTTGCTGGTCACGTAGAAGAAACCGGTGTCGGCGGTCGACAGAAGCTTGATCTTGATGTTTGCGGCTTTGGCCATGATGTTCGTCCGTTAATGTTCGTGGAGTTTTGGCCGCTGGAGCACGGGGAAACACCCGGACGCGGGAAACTTGCCGCGACACATAAAGAACGCGCCCGGAAAGTCAACCCTTGTCCAGGTTCTGTGTCGTAAGCAGATGAGTTGTCCGGATTAGGTAGCACATGAGTTGTCCGGGTTTATTGCCAGCCGATGGAGGCTGGGGATGAAGCGGACAATTGATGTGCTACCAAAACCCGACAACTTGATTGGCTGCCGACGGCCGCGGGAGGCTCCTGTGTGCCTTCGGCCGTCCTAAGCAGGCTCCGGGTGGCGTCTCAGTTTGAATGCTGGCTATGAGTATCGAGCGATGGACGGCTGATCGATCACCCAAAGCCAGTTCCCGTCACTTTGCCGGCGAGCGATTTCCGCAGTCACGGTGCCATCGGCAAGGCGCGTGGACGTAAGCGCCAAATCCCCGTTGATGATAGTCGGACGCTGATCTCCGAGATCAAACTTTCGTCCCGCTGCCACCAACTTGGCGTAAAATCGGCTGATGGCGTCTCTGCCGCAGGCCAACTGTCCGTTGCCGGTATCGAGGACGGCACCGGGTTCGTAAAGAGCAGCCATTCCTTCCGCGTCTCCCGCTTGCTCGCGAGAAACCAATAGCCGCGCCAGGTCCTGGGGATCGCTTGCCGGTTTGCGGTTTGCTTCATCATTCATTGGCAGGCTTCCTGACAGCCAAATTCAAACCGAGATACGACCAGATTCCGGTCACTCCGCCGCGACGGTTTCCGGCCGCATCGCCTTCTTCCAATCTCCCGTCGTGTTCCACCAGCGGTTCGGGTTGGTGCGATCGTCGAGACCCTTGGAGCGGCTGGCAAGCAGTGGCTGAATGCGGATCACCGGTTCCTGATAGCTGTGAACCTGGTAAATCGCTTCGACGACGCGAGCGGCGAGCTTCTGGTCGTCAGGCAGTTCGAACGACACCTCGACAGTGCCCGGCCGCATGCGTAATTCCGTTTCGGCGCCGGCGGCGGCACCTTCAAGTGGCCGGTAGCGTTCGATGCCGTCCGCCGACTGAAAGGCATTGCTGTCATATTTGCCCATTCTGAGCGGTGCGATCGCGACGACCGCCTCCATAATGCGGTCGACATCGGCTGCCGGTGCCTGAAAGGTCACCAGCAGCAGCAATTCCATCCGCAGCGATTTCGTTTCAAAGCCACTGTCGATCATCCGAGGTCTCCCTGCTTATGCACTTTGAGGGAGCATATACTCGAGCCCTCCTGACATGGTTGTGTCAGTAGTTGGTCAGCAGTGGGAGTGATGTCGGCAGCGGGGCCTGCTCAGAGGATTTTGCGGAGCAGCCTGGTGCCGACCAGCACGATATAGCAGGCGAAGAACAGGCCGAGCGCCCAACCGAAGCCCGACGGCCCGAAAGCGTCCATGCCGATGCCGATTGCCTGCGGGCCAAGCACCATTCCGACACCGTAGCAAAGCACGAAGGCGGCATTGGCGGAGGCCAATTCGTGGCCGGAAAGCTGCGAGCCGAGATGCGCCAGACCGATTGTGTACATGGCAGCGACCACACCGCCCCAGACGAACAGAAGCGCTGCCATCAAATGCCAGTTCTGCGCGAAGAACGGCATGAAGACCGTGCCTGCAAGCCCGACAGTGGCACAGGCCATCAGCAGATAGCGGCGGTCGCTGACGCGGTCGCTGATCATGCCGATGGGGATTTGCAACAGCACGTTGCCGAGGCCGATCATGGTGAGCAACAGGGCTGCGTCCGCTTCGGAGTAGCCGATGCGGTTGCCGTAGACCGGGAACAGGGCAAAGCCGCCGGTCTCGACCGCGCCGAACACCAGCACGGCGGCGGTCGCCGTCGGCACCAGCCAGATGTAACGCAGGAAATTGCTGGTTTCGCCGTCGGAGACGATCGTCGGGCTTTCGTTGCGCGCCGCCAGAACCGGTATGGCAGCCAGCGTTACCAGCGCGATGGTGACGCCGAAGGGCAGGAAACCGCTGCTGCCGAGATGAGCGAACAGCCATGGCCCGGCGGCAAAGCCGAGTGACAGCACTGTGGCATAGATGCCGAGGACGAGGCCGCGTCGGTGCGGCGGCGCCGAGGTGCTGATCCAGAATTCCGACAGGATGAACAGCACCGTCAGCGCGATATGCAGGAGCACGCGCAACGGAAACCACATCCAGAAGGCTGGTGCGAAATGGAAACCGACAAAGGCCAGCGCCCCGGCCGCAATCATGGCAAGCATCGTCCAGGCGACCCCGAACCGCATGGCGAGTGGGGTGGCGAGCGGCGCGCCGGCGATCGACGCGAGGCCGGCGACCGCGGTGTTGAGACCGATCATCGACGCGGAGTGGCCACGCGTTTCCAGGATCACGCTGAGCAGTGGCATGCCGAGGCCGATGGCAATGCCGACGACGCTGATCGACGAGATCGCCGCAACCATCGGCAGCCAGTGTACGCGTTCCTCGACCTCTCGCTGGGTATCCACTGTCATGAAATGCCTGGCTGCTCTAGAGAATTTCGCGGACGAAGCGATTGCGGACAAGCCGGTAGAACGGCACGGGACCGCCGGGGCTCAGCAGCGGATCCCGAGCGAGCCGCGTTTCCAGCTCCTCCAGGACCGTGCGCGTGATGTCTGGAATATCGGCTTGCCTGGCCTTGGCCAGCGGCAGCCAAACGACGTCCTCCAACTCGTCGGTCGGACCGCCATCCGGCAGCTCCACGGCGACGTCGTCGCGCCATGCGGCGAGAAAGCGCGTATCGAAGCGGCGCACCCGATTGGGCGGTGTGATGGCGCGGGCGATGAAGCGCAGCGCTTGCAGCGACGGCATGACGCCGTACTCGACAAAGCCCTGCCAGTCGCGCTTGGCGCTCGCGAAGGCGCCTTTTTGGCCGATCAGCAGGCCGGCCTCCTCATAGGTTTCGCGGATTGCCGACAGAGCAATGGCGCGGGCGCGGACAGGGCTGGTGCGGCCGCTGCCGGCGGTCAACCTCGCTTCGTCCTCGGGATGAAGTGCGCTGGCTACGGGGATGCGGCTGTCGGCCGGATCGGTGCGGCCGCCCGGAAACACGAACTTTCCCGGCATGAAGGCATGACGGGCGTGGCGCCGGCCCATCAGCACCAGGAACTCATCGCCCTTGCGGTCGAGCAGGATCAGCGTCGCGGCGTCGCGCGGGCGTATAGGCTTGGCCTCGAGCGCGACCCGCTCAACCTTGTCGACTTCCGCCTTGGTCACAACGTCCATGCGCTCGACCTAGCGGAATCTTCTCCGATGCGAAAGTGGCGTTCAGCCATGCCGATTTGCGCCAGCCTCGGTTTCAAGCCTCGGGATGCGACTCGATCAGATCTTCTTCACCGCCAAAGCCGTGCATATAAAACGCCCATTGCAGGCCGATGACAGCGCCCTTGACCGGCTGCAGCAGGACGACGGCGAGAATGATGGTCAATGGCACCCAGATGGCGATGTGCTGCCAGGTCGACAGCGTCGAGGTCGCCTCGACACCCATGAAGGCGCCGAGCACGATGTGGCCGACAATGACCACCACAAGATAGGCCGGCAGGTCGTCGGCGCGATGGTGGTGGAGCTCCTCGCCGCAATGATCGCATTTGTCGACGGTTTTGACGAAGGCGCGAAACAGCTTGCCCTCGCCGCAATGCGGGCAGCGGCCGAGCATGCCGCGCTTCATTGCCGTCCATAGCGGCCGGGCGGTCCGGCCCGAGTGATGTTCGCCGCCGAAACCCCGTTCTTCCACCTGCAGTTCTGTTGGCATTACCGTCTCCTGCCGCGCGAGCCTGGACGCGATTGCGACGCTCGGGCGCGGCCTTTGGCCTTGTGGAACGACCGTTTGGAGCCGGGCAGCGGCTTTGGCTCGGTCAGCATCTCGAAACGCATCGCGCCGGCCATCGGCGCCACCTCGATCAGGCGAACCTCGACGCGATCAGCAAGCTGATAGCCCTTGCCGGTGCGTTCTCCGAAAAGCGATCGAGCAGTTTCGTCGTATATATAGTAGTCGCCGCCCAGGGTTGAAACCGGAATGAATCCATCCGCGCCATACTGTGGCAATTGGACAAACAGGCCCGATTTGGTGACGCCCGAGATGCGGGCGTCGAAACGGTCGTCGATCCGCTCGGCGAGATAGGCGGCGATCAGCCGGTCGACCGTGTCGCGCTCGGCGGCCATCGCGCGCCGCTCGGTCGCCGAAATCAGCGCCGAGACCTCTTCCAGCCGTTCCGCCTCGTCCTTCGTCAGGCCGCCCGGACCAAGGCCGAGTGCGGCAATCAGCCCACGATGCACGATCAGGTCGGCATAGCGGCGGATCGGCGAGGTGAAATGCGCGTAGCGCTTAAGATTGAGGCCGAAATGGCCGATATTGGCGGGCGAATATTCGGCCTGGCTCTGCGAGCGCAGCACCACTTCGTTGACCAGCCCCTCATTGTCGGCGCCGCGCACGCGAGCGAGGATGCCGTTGAACTGGTTCGGCCGCATCTGTGCACCGCGCGCCAGCGACAGGCCGAGCGTCTGCAGGAATTCACGCAGCGATTCCTGCTTGGCGAGCGAAGGCGCATCGTGGATGCGGTAAACCAGCGCCTGCCGCTTCGCCTCCAGCGTCTCGGCGGCGGCGACATTGGCCTGGATCATGAACTCTTCGATCAGTTTGTGCGCGTCGAGCCGCTCCGGCACGACGACCTTGTCGACGGTGCCGTCCTGCTTGAGAAGGATCTTGCGCTCGGGCAGATCGAGTTCGAGCGGCTGGCGCGTGTCGCGGCCGCGCTTCAGGATCGCGTAGGCGTCCCATAGCGGCTTCAGCACCGCATCGAGGATCGGGCCAGTCGTGTCGTCCGGTGCGCCGTCGATCGCCGCTTGCGCCTGCTGATAGGCGAGTTTCGCCGCCGACTTCATCATGATGCGATGGAATGAGTGTCTGAGTTTGTGACCATCGGCCGAGAAAGTCATACGCACCGCAATTGCCGGACGATCCTGGCCCTCGCGCAGCGAACAGAGGTCGTTCGAGATGCGTTCCGGCAGCATTGGTACGACTCGGTCGGGGAAATAGACCGAATTGCCGCGCTTCAGCGCTTCGCGATCAAGCGCCGTGCCATAGCGCACGTATGCAGCGACATCGGCAATGGCGACGGTGACAACCACGCCGCCGGCGTTCTTCTCGTCGGTGTCGGGCATAGCGAACACCGCGTCGTCATGATCCTTGGCATCGGCCGGATCGATGGTGAGCAGCGGCAGCTCGCGCCAATCCTCGCGGCCGGCAAGCGTCGCCGGCTTGACCGCCTCCGCCTCGGCGATGACGTCCGCGGGAAAAATATGGGGAATGTCATGTGCGTGGATGGCGATCATCGAGACCGCCTTTTCGCTGGTCAGCGACCCCAACACCGCCAGAACCTTGGCTCTCGGCAGCCCGTAGCGGGAGGCCCGCGCCGGCTCGACCTCGACCAGGTCGCCATTCTTGGCGCCGTTCTGGAATTCCTTGTCGACGACCAGCTCCGGCTGGCGCCTTTCCACCGGCTCGATGCGGAGCGTGCCGTCCTTCAGCACACGGAAAACGCCGAGAACCGCATCGGTGCGCTTCTCGAATATCTTCATTACCCGGCCGGTATAGGCCGGGCCTGCCGGATCGTCGGTCGGAAAGGTCTTGGCCAGCACGCTGTCGCCGATGCCCGGCGTCGGGCCATTGCCGCCGCGCGACACGCGGATCGCTATGACCGGAGGTTCGCCATTGCCCACGGCTTCGGTCGGGTGCGCCAGCAGCACACCATCGGCGTCACGGCCGAAGATGTCGAGCACCGCGACGTGGGGCAGGGTGCCGACGCGGGCAAGCCGCTTGCGCTCCTTGGTCAGCAGGCCTTCATCCTGCAGGTCGCGCAAGACGTCCTTCAGCCAGATACGGTCTTCGCCGCGCAGCGCAAACGCCTTGGCGATGTCGCGTTTTCCGGCGCGGTCCGGATTTTCGGCGATGTAACGCAGTATCTCGTCGCGTGAAGGCCGGTAATTGTCCCTGACCTTGGCACGGGTATCGGCGGTGCGCAGATCGCCGTGGCTTCTTCCGGAGACTTTGCGCGCCAACCCGTCCTATCCCTTTTTCCTGGCCGCCGGTTTTTTGGCCGCAGCCGGTTTCTTCGCAGGCGCGGCCGCTTTGCGGAAGGGCTTCCTGGCGCCATTGCCGCCCTTGGCTTCCTTTTCCGCAATGAGCGCCACCGCATCCTCGATCGTCACCGATTGCGGATCCTTGCCCTTCGGCAGCGTCGCATTAACCTTGCCGAAATTCACATAAGGCCCGTATTTGCCGTCGCGCACGACGATCTTGCCGCCGCCTGCAGGATGTTCGCCAAGTTCCTTGAGCGCAGCGGCTGTGCCGCCATTGCGGCCGCCTTTGCCCTTCAATTGCTTTTCGGCGATCACCGAGACGGCGCGATTGAGGCCGATCGAGAACACGTCCTCGATGCTGTCGAGATTGGCGTAGGTGCCGTCATGCAGCACGAACGGCCCGTAGCGCCCCAGCCCGGCCGAAATCATCTTGCCCGATTCCGGATGCTTGCCGACGTCGCGCGGCAGCGACAACAGGGCGAGCGCCTTTTCGTGATCGATCGAATCGACAGTCCAGCCCTTGGGCAGGCTGGAGCGCTTGGCATCCTTGCCGTCGCCGCGTTGGATATAGGGGCCGAACCGGCCATTGCGCAGCGTGATCTCCTCGGCGGTATAGGGGTCCTTGCCGAGCACTTTGGTGCCGTCTTCGCCATTGCCGTTCTCGCCATTGGGATTGGCGGCGTCGCCGAGCTGGCGGGTGAAGGAGCATTCGGGATAGTTCGAACAGCCGACG
The DNA here is from genome assembly GCF_040317925.1 of Mesorhizobium sp. M1348. Lineage (NCBI taxonomy): Bacteria > Pseudomonadati > Pseudomonadota > Alphaproteobacteria > Hyphomicrobiales > Phyllobacteriaceae > Mesorhizobium > Mesorhizobium sp. M1348. The sequence continues at coordinate 25,322 of NZ_JAMYLH010000013.1, forward strand.
AAGGCGCCGAACTTGCCGAGCTTCAGCGACAGGTTGCCGGTGCCGCATTTCGGACAGATGCGCGGGTTCGAACCGTCTTCCCGCGCGGGAAACACCAGCGGCGCCAGTTCCTCGTTCAACGCATCGAGAACGTCAGTGACGCGCAACTCCTTGATGTCGGCGACGGCGCCGGAAAAATCCTTCCAGAAATCGCGCAGCACGTCCTTCCAGGCGAGCTTGCCGTCGGAAATCTCGTCGAGCTTTTCCTCCAGCGAAGCGGTGAAGTCGTACTCGACATAACGCTCGAAGAAGCTTTCGAGGAAGGCCGACAATAGCCGGCCCTTGGCCTGCGGCACCAGCTTGCGCTTGTCGATGGTGACATAGTCACGATCCTCGAGGGTCTTCAGGATCGCCGTATAGGTCGACGGCCGGCCGATGCCCAACTCTTCCAGCTTCTTGATCAGCGAAGCTTCCGAATAACGCGGCGGCGGTTCGGTGGTGTGCTGGGTGGCGTTGATCGCCTCGCGGGTGAGCTGCTCGCCGGCACGGATCTCGGGCAGGCGGCGGCTTTCCTCGTCTTCCGAATCTTCTTCCTTCTGCTCGATGTAAGCGGCAAGGAAGCCATCGAAACGAACAACCGAGCCGACAGCACGAAGCTCGGCGGTACGCGAACCGTTGATGGCCTCGATCTCAACCGTGGTGCGCTCGATCTCGGCCGGCTGCATTTGGCTGGCGATGGCGCGTTTCCAGATCATCTCGTAAAGCCGCGCCTGGTCGGCGTCGAGATACTGCCTGACGGAAGCCGGCGTGCGCATGAAATCAGTCGGACGGATCGCTTCGTGCGCTTCCTGGGCATTCTTGGCCTTGGCGGAATAGACGCGCGGCTTTTCAGGCAGGTATTTGGCACCGAATTCCTTGGCAATCGCATCGCGTGCGGCAGAGATCGCCTCCGGTGCCATCTGCACGCCATCGGTTCGCATATAGGTGATCAGGCCGGTGGTCTCGCCGCCGATCTCCATGCCCTCATAGAGCCGCTGCGCCACCTGCATGGTGCGGTTGGCCGAAAAGCCGAGACCCGATGAGGCTGCCTGCTGCAGCGTCGAGGTGGTGAAGGGCGGGCCGGGATTGCGCCTGGTCGGCTTGGCTTCGACCGACACTGCCTTGAAGCTGGCGCCTTCGAGCATCGCCTTGATGTCGTCGGCCTGCGCCTTGTTGGAAATGTCGAGCTTTTGCAGCTTCTTGCGCTCGAAGGCGGTCAGCCGCGCCTCGAAATTTTCCTTGCGCGGCGTACCGAGAATGGCGGCGACCTGCCAGTATTCCTCGCGGATGAAGCGCTCGATCTCGGATTCGCGGTCGCAGACCAGACGTAGCGCCACCGACTGGACGCGGCCGGCGGAGCGGGCGCCGGGCAGCTTGCGCCACAGCACGGGCGACAGCGTGAAGCCGACCAGATAGTCGAGCGCGCGGCGGGCGAGATAGGCATCGACCAGCGGCGCATCGATCTGGCGCGGATTGGCCATCGCCTCCAGCACCGACGCCTTGGTGATGGCGTTGAAGACGACGCGGCTGACCGGCTTGTCCTTCAGCGCGCGCTTTTGCTTCAGCACTTCCAGGACATGCCAGGAGATCGCTTCGCCCTCGCGGTCCGGATCGGTGGCGAGGATCAGCCCGTCGGCGTCCTTGACCGCCTTGGCGATATCGGCGAGACGCTTTCCAGACGCGGTGTCGACGGCCCAGGACATGGCAAAGTCCTCGTCCGGACGCACCGAGCCATCCTTGGCCGGCAGATCGCGGACATGGCCAAACGAGGCCAGAACCTTGTAGTTCTTGCCGAGGTACTTGTTGATTGTCTTCGCCTTGGCCGGCGATTCGACGACGACGACGTCCATACGGTCTCATATCAGTTGTGATGCGGCAGAAGAATTCCGCTGCGCGCGACGAAATCTCGTTCAATGTGTCGCTCACATGGCCGCGCTTTTGCATCCGGTCAAGGCCAAGCAGTCAAAATGCGGCCCTGTACCGAATGCGCAACCCAACGGCGCGCCATGCGATTTTCCGCAATCCTGGACAAGGGAAATGGCCAGCCTATCGCTGAACAAACCCGGCAATTGATCCTGGAGAACGGGACAAACTCTCCCGCGGATATAAGAGAAACATCGAGCACGCGCCAGCCCTGCTTGAACAGATGCTGTGAAGCGCGCAATCGGTAGCCCGGCATTTTGCTCGGACAGTCGCAAGGAACTGGCGTGCTGAAAAGCTGGCCGCCGGGGCGGTTGGGTCAAGTTCCCGGCGACCAGCCGTGTTACCGCCTGTTACAGCGGATCAGAAGCTCAAGGCTTAGTCGGCCTTGGCGATATGCCAGACGCCGCCGACACCCTCGCCGGCTCCGGCGCCGGCCTTCTTGTCCTTGCTGAACGTGTAGAGCGGCTTGCCTTCGTAGGCCCACATCCTGGTGCCGTCGGTGCGGTCGACGATCGTCCATTCGCCCTCGGCCTTGGCGTTGGCGTCAGCCTTCAGCGGCGGCCAATTGGCGGCGCATTTGTCGTAGCAGTTCGACTTGCCGGCCTCGTCCTTGTCGTAGGTGTAGAGCGTCATGCCGCTGGCATCGGTGTAGATCTTGGTGCCGCCGACCTCCGCTTCCTTCCACGCCTCGGCGGCGAAGGATGCGGCAGTGCCGAGCAAAAGCGCGGCCATGCCAATTGCGATCGTTTTCATGGACTTCTCCCTGGATCGTTCGAAAAGCGCGCGGAACCGCGGCTTCGTTGTGATCAACGCTGCCTGGCGGCCCTTTCTTCCCGGGCTGCTTTCCCGTCGATCAGGCGAGGGCGACGACTTGCCACGCGATAGTAACGGGGACCACGTGATGGGCCACGCGATGGTGATTGGCGGACGGCCGTTGTCGCGGCTATATGGCTGCGCAGTCATCTGGAGACGGAAATGGCATTGGACGTCGGCTATGTCAGTGCGATCGGGGCGGGAGCAATTTCGTTCCTGTCACCCTGCGTGCTGCCGCTGGTGCCGCCTTACCTGTGCTATATGGCCGGCGTGTCGGTCGACGATTTCCGCGGCGAGGCCGGCATTGCGGCAAAGGCCGGTGCGCGAGGCGCGCTGGTTAATTCCTCCATCGCCTTCGTGCTCGGCTTCTCGACCGTCTTCGTCGCGCTCGGCGCCGGCGCCTCGACCATCGGCCATCTGCTGCGGGTCTGGCAGGAGCCGCTGGCAATGGCGGCCGGCGTGCTGATCATCCTGATGGGGCTGAATTTCCTCGGCGTGCTGCGCATCCCTTTGCTTTCACGCGAGGCGCGCTTCCAGTCACAAGGCAAGCCGGCCAGCCTGATCGCCGCTTACGTCATGGGCTTGGCCTTCGCCTTTGGCTGGACGCCCTGTATCGGCCCGGTGCTGGGGCCAATCCTGACGCTTGCCGGCGGCCGCGAGACGGTGGGCGAGGGCGCGCTGCTGCTTGCCGCCTATTCGCTCGGCCTCGGCATACCGTTCCTGATCGCTGCGCTGTTTTCCGGCGCCTTCATGCGCTTTCTCGGAAAATTCCGCGTCCATCTCGGCCGCGTCGAAAAAGCCATCGGCGCGCTGTTGGTGGTCGCCGGCGTGTTTTTCCTGACCGGCGGCGTGCAGACGGTGTCATACTGGCTGCTCGAGAATTTTCCGGTGCTGGGGCAATTGGGCTAGGTTCGCCGCCCGGCCCAAGCGCGAGGCCGTAGCTGCGGCGCAAGGCACCGCAGCTACGTGGTCCGTTCAACCTTCGAAATAGCCCGGCTGGTCGATATCGGCGATGAGCCCGGGTCCGCTCGGCGCCCACCCCAGCAGCGCGCGAGTCCGTTCGCTCGAGGTCGGGACATCCATCGCCGCGAACATCGCGAACCAGCCAAAATGATCGGCGGCTTCTTCCCCGGACTTGGCGACGACCGGCACGTTCAGGCGCCTGCCGATCACGCCGGCGATGTCCTTGAACGGCACGCCTTGTTCGGCGATCGCGTGATATCGCCCGCCACCGGCTCCATGCTCGAGCGCAAGCCGGTAAACGCGAGCGGCATCGAACCGATGCACGGCGGGCCAGCGATTGAGCCCTTCGCCGGCATAAGCCGACACGCCCTTCCTGCGAGCAAGGTCGATGAGAATAGGAACAAAGGCGTGGTCGCCCTGGCCATGGACCGACGGCGGAAGGCGGACAACCGACGCGCGCACCCCGCGTGCCGGCAGCGCGGCGGCTGTCGCTTCGGAGGCGCGGGGATATGAGGCGGAAGCGGGAACAGGCGCATCTTCCTCGGTCGCTGTACGGCCGCGCGCCTGGAGCGCGGTTCCGGAGGTGACGAGCAGGGGCCGCTCGGAGCCTTCGAGTGCACCGCCCAAGGCCTCGATGGCGCGCCGGTCCATCTCGCAGTTTTGCGCGAATTTCGAGAAGTCGTGGTTGAAGCCGGTATGGATCACGCCGTCGGCTGCTGCTGCGCCGCTGCTGAGGCTTTCGAGGTCTTCGAGGTCACCTCGATGCACCTCGGCTCCGGCGGCGGCAAGCGACTTGGCCGACGCCTCCGAGCGGGCGAGGCCGAGCACCTGATGGCCGGCGCCGATGAGTTCTTGAACGACGGCAGAACCGACGAATCCGGTCGCTCCGGTAACGAAAACACGCATCACGACTTCTCCTTGTTCATTTCTGACCACGACCATGCTCGCGGCCCAGTTGTGTCGTGATAGGCGCTTGAGAAAATACGATCTATGCGGTAAAGTCCGTATTGTCTTCGCAATCGTCCGGAATGACCTGTGGATCCCCTTTCAGATGTGCTCTCGCTGCTGAAGCCGCGAAACTATATGTCGGCCGGTTTCGATGCTGGTGGTGAATGGTCGATCCAGTTCCCCGACCAGCAGCAAAGCATCAAGACCGGAGCGGTGGTCTCCGGCCGTTGCTGGCTATCTGTGGAGGGCGTTGCTGACGCAGTGCGCCTTGAGACGGGAGACTGCTTCCTGCTGCCGAGTGGATGGCCTTTCCGCCTTGCAAGCGACATGAGCTTGACGCCTGTTGAAGCCGTCAAGATTTTTCCGCCTGCGCGAGCCGGCGGTGTCGTGACCCACAATGGCGGTGGTGATTTCTTTCTGGTCAGCAGCCGCTTCGCGCTTGGCGGCAATCATGCCGGCATCCTGTTGCGGATGCTGCCAGCCATTGTGCATATCCGCAAAGAGTCGGACCAGTCGGCGCTGCGCTGGTCGGTGGAGCGGATGATGCAAGAGCTGCGCGAGCCGCAGCCGGGCGGCTTTCTGGTGATCCAGCACCTCGCCCACATGATGCTGGTTCAGGCGTTGCGGCTGCATCTTTCAGAAGGATTGAAAGGTGGCATCGGCTGGCTCTTTGCCCTGGCGGACAAACAGATCGGCGCGGCGATCAGCGCCATGCATGACGATCCGGCACATGGCTGGACGTTACAGGAGCTGGCGGAACGGGCCGGCATGTCGCGATCGACCTTTGCGCTCAGATTCAAGGAGACGGTCGGCGCGTCGCCGATGGACTATTTGACGCGCTGGCGAATGCTGCTGGCCGGCGACCGGCTGACGAATTCCAGCGATCCCGTCGCCGTCATCGCGCTGTCGCTCGGCTACGAATCCGAAAGCGCGTTCAGCACAGCCTTCAAGCGGGTCATGAACTGTTCGCCGCGGCAATATAGCCGTGGCCGAACTCCCGTCTTCGCATCGCGTAACGAGCCGGAAGCCGCTTGAGCCGATCGGGCTTGGGCGTGTCGCGGGTAGGAGGTTCCACGCCTCACCGGAATTTAACCGCATTGGTGCAGCATGGCGCCGGTGCTACTAACGCTTCGATTCCAGACCCCTTTCAACGGTTGCTGTCCCCATGAGCCAGAGATCCTGCCTGTCCATCATCCTCGCCGCTGGCGAAGGCACGCGCATGAAGAGTGTAGTGCCGAAAGTGCTGCACACAATCGCCGGCCTGCCGATGGTTGCCCATGTCGTCAAGGCGGCCGAAGCCGCCGGCAGCGGCGATCTGGCGCTGGTGATCGGCCATGGCGCCGATGAGATGCGCAAGGCCGCACTCAAGTTTGCGCCGAAGGCCGAGGCTTTCGTTCAGGAAAAACGTCTCGGCACCGCGCACGCCGTGCTTGCCGCACGCGCAGCAATATCAAAGGGTTATGACGACATCTTAGTGATGTTTGGCGACACGCCGTTGATCGATCCGGAAGCGCTCGCGGCGGCGCGGCTGAAGCTGGCGGAAGGTGCGGCCGTCGTCGTGGTCGGCTTCCGTACGGAAAATCCTTCGGGCTACGGCCGGCTTATCGAAAAGGCCGGCAAGCTCGTCGCCATACGCGAGGAGAAGGACTGCTCGGACGAGGAGAAGAAAGTCACCTTTTGCAATGGCGGGCTGATGGCGGTCGCTGGCAGGCATGCGCTGATGCTGCTCGATCAAGTCGGCAGCAAGAACGCCAAGGGCGAGTATTATCTCACCGATATCGTCGAGATCGCGGCTGCGCAGGGACTTGATGTGGTCGCCACCGAAGCCAGTTTCGAGAACGCGCTCGGCATCAACAACCGTGCCGAGCTTGCTCAGGCGGAAGGTATCTGGCAGACGCGTCGACGCCATGAAGCGATGCTTTCCGGGGTGACGCTGATTGCGCCTGAAACCGTGTTCTTCTCGCACGATACCGAGATCGGTGCCGATACGATCGTCGAATCCAATGTCTGGTTCGGGCCGGGCGTGAAAATCGCCACGGGCGCCAAGATCCATGCCTTCAGCCATATCGAAGGCGCCACCATCGCGTCGAATTGCGATGTCGGGCCGTTCGCGCGGCTGCGGCCCGGGGCCGATCTGAGAAACAAAGCCAAGGTCGGCAATTTCTGCGAGGTAAAGCAGGCGATCGTCGAGGAGGGCGCCAAGGTCAATCACCTGACCTATATCGGCGATGCCCGCATCGGCGCGGGCGCCAATATCGGCGCCGGCACCATCACGTGCAATTATGACGGCTATTCGAAATTCTTCACCGATATCGGCGAGGGCGCCTTCATCGGCTCGAACTCCTCGCTGGTGGCGCCGGTGTCGATCGGCAAGGGCGGCTACATCGCTTCGGGCAGCGTCATCACCGAAAGCGTGCCCGACGATGCGCTGGCTTTCGGCCGCTCCCGCCAGCGGACGCTGCCCGGCAAGGGCAAGGAGTTGCGCGAGCGTTTTGCTTCGGCCGCGGCGGCCCGCAAAAAAGGCTAGCCTAACGGAACTCGGCGACAAGCTCAATTTGGCCGACGATTGCATCGTTGAAGGCGGACAGGTCTTCGGCCGGGATCCAGTATTCCAGATGCGCCCGGCTGCCGGCATGCTGGACGCTGTAGCGGTTCAGAAAGCTGCGACGCACCTCGAAACGCGTCACGAAACCTGATCCGCTCGCGGGCACGTTCCAGTCCCGGGCGATCTGGGTGGCATAGGCCTCGCTTGTAACCGGATAGAAGATCGGCTGATCGGCGAGTCGAGGCGGAAAGGCGCGCATCCCTGACTTCTGGATCAACTCCAGTTCGCGTGGCCCAACCGGACGCCAAAGCGTCACCGTCTCAATTCGTTCGTTCATAGCCGCATCGTGTCTTTGACTGATTTCAGGAGCCGTTGAGCCGAGATAGGATACATAAGCGGAGAAACTGAGCAATTGCAGTAACCTGATTGCAAGTGGGCCCTGTCATGGTGCATCTGTGCAGGATAGTCCGGCTGATACCGGACGAAATGGAATGTGATTTTTCGCGGCAGCCCGGCAGTCTCTAAATAGCGCCGGGTTTGAGGTCGGAATCGGGGGCAAGCGCCATGTGCGGTATCGTTGGAATTGTCGGTAACTCGCCGGTCGCGCCGCTTATCGTCGATGCGTTGAAAAGGCTCGAATATCGCGGCTATGACTCGGCCGGCGTCGCCACGATCGAGCACGGCAGGCTTGACCGCCGCCGCGCCGAGGGCAAGCTGGTCAATCTCGAGCGCCGGCTGAAGGACGAACCGCTCGACGGCATGATCGGCATCGGCCACACGCGCTGGGCCACGCATGGCGTTCCGAACGAGAGCAATGCGCATCCGCATTTTTCCGACGGCGTCGCCATCGTCCATAACGGCATCATCGAGAATTTCGCCGAATTGCGCGACGAGCTGATGCGCGACGGCTACAGCTTCGCCTCGCAGACCGATACCGAAGTCGTCGCGCATCTGGTGGCGCGCGAACTGGCCAAGGGGCTGAAGCCGGTTGAGGCGGCGCACCAGGCGCTGAAGCGGCTGGAAGGCGCCTTTGCGCTCGCCATCATGTTCAAGGGCGACGAGGATCTGATCGTCGGAGCCCGCAACGGCCCGCCGCTCGCCGTCGGTCATGGCGACGGCCAGATGTTCCTTGGCTCCGACGCCATTGCGCTTGCCCCTTTCACCAATTCGATCACCTATCTGGAAGACGGCGACTGGGCGGTGGTGCGCCGCAACGAGGTCGATATCTTCGATATGGGCGGCAACAAGGTCGACCGCAAACGCCAACAGTCGCTCAGCACGAGCTTCATGGTCGACAAAGGCAACCGCCGCCATTTCATGGAAAAGGAGATCCATGAACAGCCGGAAGTGATCTCGCACACGCTGGCGCATTATGTTGATTTCGTGGGCGGCGTCTCGAAGCCGCTCGACCTGCCGTTCGATTTCGCCAAGATCGACCGGCTGGCGATCTCGGCCTGCGGCACCGCCTATCTCGCCGGGCTGATCAGCAAATACTGGTTCGAGCGCTATGCGCGGCTGCCGGTCGACATCGATGTCGCCTCGGAGTTCCGTTACCGCGAGATGCCGCTGTCGAAGACTGATGCCGCTTTCTTCATCTCACAATCGGGCGAGACCGCCGACACGCTGGCGTCGCTACGCTACTGCCGCAAGGCCGGCATGAAGATCGGGGCGGTCGTCAATGTGCGCGAATCGACCATGGCGCGCGAATCCGACGTCATCCTGCCGACGTTGGCCGGCCCGGAGATCGGTGTCGCTTCGACCAAGGCGTTCACCTGCCAGCTTTCCGTGCTGGCCTCGCTGGCGGTGCGGGCGGGCGTGGCGCGCGGAACGATTTCGCATGAGCAGGAGAAAACGTTGATACGCGAGCTGTCGGAAGCGCCGCGTTATGCCAACCAGGTGCTGAAGCTCGACGGACAGATCGAAAAGATCGCGCGCGACCTCTCGCACTACAAAAACGTGCTCTATCTCGGTCGTGACACCAATTTTCCGCTGGCCATGGAAGGCGCGCTGAAGCTCAAGGAGATTTCCTATATCCATGCCGAGGGCTATGCCGCCGGCGAGCTGAAGCACGGGCCGATCGCTCTGATCGACGAGAACATGCCCGTAATCGTCATCGCCCCTCATGACCGCATCTTCGAAAAAACGGTGTCGAACATGCAGGAGGTGGCGGCGCGCGGCGGCAAGATCATCCTGATCACCGACGGCAAGGGCGCGGCACACGCTACGGTGAAGACGATGGAGACGATCGTTTTGCCGGACGTGCCGGAAATCATCTCGCCGATCATCTACGCGCTGCCGATCCAGATGCTCGCCTACTTCACCGCCGTGTTCATGGGCACGGACGTCGACCAGCCTCGCAACCTGGCGAAATCGGTAACGGTGGAATAGGTCTCGTTTAAAAACTTCGCCATTCCAAAGCGCCTTCGGGTTCAGTAGTGTCGCGCTGCAAACACACGCTGCGGTGAACCATGTCGGATGCTCTCAAGACCTCAGGCATGACCCGGCTGAGAAACTATTTCCTGACCGGCTTCGTCGTTTGCGCGCCGCTCGCGATTACCGCCTACATTGCCTGGTCGCTGATCGGCTGGGTCGATTCCTGGGTGAAACCCTACATTCCGGTACGCTACAATCCGGACACTTACCTGCCGTTTCCAGTGCCGGGTTTTGGGCTGATCGTTGCCCTGATCCTCATCACCTTCATCGGGTTTATGACCGCCAATATCGTTGGCCGCGCCATCGTCAATTTCGGCGAGCGCCTGCTTGGCCGCATGCCGCTGGTGCGCGGCATCTACCGTTCGCTGAAGCAGATTTTCGAGACCGTGCTGTCGAACAAGGGCGACATGTTCCGCCAGGTCGGGTTGGTCGAATATCCGCGCAAGGGGGTCTGGTCGCTGGTTTTCGTCGCCAGCGAGAAGGAAACCGAGATCAACCAGAAGCTCGACCGGGAAGGCGATCCGCTGATTGCCGTATTCATGCCATGTACGCCCAACCCGACGACGGGCTTTCTGATGTATGTGCCGAAATCCGACATTGTGCTGCTCGACATGACAATCGAGGACGGAGCCAAGCTGATCGTGTCGGCCGGCCTGGTGGCGCCGGCGGTCAAAATGGTGACCGTGAACGGCGAGCAGATCCACGGCGCGCTTGCCAATCCTCCGCTCGACGCGATGCCTCAGCCGGCACGCAGGAGCCGCACGGCCTCATCGCGGCCGAACAGATAGAGCAGCAGGCGCAGCGCCGCGCCGCGTTCGGACTGCAGTTCGGGATCGCGCGACAGGATCAGCCGCGCATCGTCGCGAGCGGCCTCGAGCAGGTCGGCATGCGCCTCGATGCGCGCCACCTGGAAGCCCGGCGTGCCGGACTGGCGGGTGCCGAGCAACTCGCCTTCGCCGCGCAGCTTCAGATCCTCTTCGGCGATGCGAAAGCCGTCCTCGGTCTCGCGCATCACCGACAAACGGCGTTTTGCCGTCTCGCCAAGCGGGTCCTTGTAGAGCAGCACGCAGGACGATGGCTTGTCGCCGCGCCCGACCCGGCCGCGCAATTGGTGCAACTGGGCAAGGCCAAAACGCTCGGCATGCTCGATGACCATGATTGTCGCGTCCGGCACATCGACGCCGACCTCGATCACTGTGGTGGCGATCAGGATGCGCGTCTCACCCTGCTTGAAGGCGCGCATCGCCTCGTCCTTATCGATGCCCTTCATGCGGCCATGCACCAGGCCGATCCGATCACCGAACAGCGGCTTCAGCGAGGCAAAACGGTCCTCGGCCGACATCAGCTTGATCTCCTCGGATTCTTCGACCAGCGGACAGATCCAGTAGATTTTCTGGCCATCGGCGACGGCGTCGAGCATGCGTCCGATCAGTTCGTCGAGCCGTTCAAGCGGCAAGGTGACGGTGCGGATCGGCTGGCGGCCCGCCGGCTTTTCCGTCAGCTTCGACACGTCCATGTCGCCAAATGCAGTCAGCACTAGCGTCCGGGGTATCGGCGTTGCCGTCATCACCAGCATGTCGGGCGCATCGCCCTTGGCGGTGATCGCAAGGCGCTGGTGGACGCCGAATCGGTGTTGCTCGTCGACGACGGCGAGCACGAGGTCATGGAACGTCACCGTTTCCTGGAACAGCGCATGGGTGCCGACGACGATGTCGATGTCGCCATTGGCCAGCCCGGTCAGCGTGTCGGCGCGCTCGCGGCCCTTTTCGCGGCCGGTGAGGATGGCGACGCGCAAGCCGGACCGTTCCGCCAACGGCGCAATCGTTGCGAGATGCTGGCGCGCCAGGATTTCGGTCGGCGCCATCAATGCCGCCTGGCCGCGGGCCTCGACGGCACGCGCCATGGCAAGCAGCGCGACTACCGTCTTGCCGGAGCCGACATCGCCCTGCAAAAGGCGCAGCATGCGTTCGGGGTCGCTGAGATCGGCGTTGATTTCGGCAAGCGCCATTTCCTGCGACATGGTCAGCGAATAGGGGAGTACCGCGCGCAGTTGTTCGACTATGCGGCCGTCGCCGACGAGTGGCCGGCCCGATAATCGGCGGACCTTGGCCCGCACCAGCGCCAGCGATACCTGGCCGGCCAAGAACTCGTCATAGGCAAGGCGCCGCCACGCTGCGCCGTCGACAGAGACGTCGATCGGGTCGGCAGGATTGTGGATGCGGTTGAGCGCATCGCTGAAAGCAGGAAAGGCATGGCGGCGCCGGAACTCACCGTCCTGCCATTCGGGCAGCACCGGCAGGCGGGCCAGCGCCTGGCCGATGGCCCGGCGCAGCACCTTGCCCGAGAGCCCGGCGGTCAGCGGATAGACCGGCTCGACCAGCGGCAGGTTTTCCGCGTCGCCGGCAAGTGCGATATGGTCGGGGTGAACCATGGTCGGGCGGCCGTTGAACCATTCCATGCGGCCTGAGACGACGACATGCTCGCCTACGGGCATTCCTTTTTCGAGATAGGCGGCATGGGCATGGAAGAAGGTCAGCGCGATCTCGCCGGTGTCGTCATGGGCGTAGACCCGGTACGGGACCGACCTGTTGCCGCGTGGCGGCGGCTGGTGGCGGTCGATGCGGACGTCGAGCGTAACGATGGCGCCTTCCGCCGAGCCGGCGATGCCAGGCCGGTTGCGGCGATCGATGACAGTATGCGGCAGCACGAACAAGAGGTCCCCGGCGCGCGCTGCCCGGTCGCCGAGATCCGCCGCCACGACTTTTTCGATCAGGGCGCCAACTTTTGGCCCGACCCCGGCAAGCGAGGTGATCGGGACAAACAGCGGATCGAGGAGGGAGGGACGCATGATGTCAGCTTATGTTGCGGCGACTGTAGCGCAAGGCTGACACCGCCTTCTATCCACGCTATATGCGCCGCCTGGGCAAGGATGTTGCAAGATGACGGGAACGAAACGATCAAGCGAGGGCCTCGATGCCCGCCGCCGCAAGCTTCTGTTTCGTTCGTGGCACCGCGGCATGCGCGAGATGGACCTTATCCTCGGCAGCTTCGCCGATGCCGAGATCGGCGCCTTGACCGGCGACGAAATCGACCAATATGAGAGGCTTCTCGACATTCCCGACACTGAATTCCTGCCCATCGTCACCGGCGAGTGCCCGGTTCCGGCGGATATCGCCTGTGCCGTCCTGCAAAAAATCCTGGCTTCGCGCCGGGCGATGACCTTCTGAACAACGTGTAGCCATGAGCCTTATTCCTACGATCGGTCTGCCGAAAGGCCGCGCCGGCCAGTTCATCGTCGATGGCGTCGCCGACGGCTACGAAGCCTTTGCGCTGGTGCAGGCTGCCCACGAAATCGCACCGGACAAGTCGGTGCTGTTCGTGGCACGCGACGGCCAGCGTCTGCCGGCGATCGTCGAGGCGCTTGCCTTTGCCGCGCCGGGCCTGCCGGTGCTGGAACTGCCGGCCTGGGATTGCCTGCCTTACGACCGCGTCTCGCCCGGCGCTGACGCCGCCGCAAGGCGGCTCGATGCGCTGGCAGCGATGATCGCGCTGGCGAAGAAGCCGCACCGCGCCGTCATTCTCACCACCGCGAATGCCTTGCTTCAGCGCATTCCGCCGGCGGAACTCGTCGAGGCGCAGACCTTTCACGCCAAGCCCGGTAACCAGATCGACATGAACATACTGGTGTCGCGGCTGGAGACTTCTGGCTTCGAGCGGGTGCCGACGGTGCGCGGCATCGGCGAATTTGCGGTGCGCGGCGGCATTCTCGATCTCTTCGCGCCGGGATGGGCGGAGGCGCTGCGCCTCGATTTCTTCGGCGATACGCTGGAATCGATCCGTGTCTTCGATACGGCAACACAGCGCACCACCGGCCAGCGCAGGTCGATGGCGCTACAGGCGATGAGCGAGGTGGCGCTGACGCCAGAGACAATCAGCCGCTTCCGTCGCGCCTACATCGACGCCTTTGGCGCGCCCTCGCGCGACGATGGGCTCTATGCGGCGGTCAGCGAGGGCAGGCGGTTTGCCGGCATGGAGCACTGGCTGCCGTTCTTCTATGAGCGGCTGGAAACCGTGTTCGATTACCTGCCTGATGCGCCCGTGGTTTTCGACCATCTGGCGCATGAGGCACTGGCCGAGCGCCATGCGCTGATCCTCGATCATTACGAGGCGCGCAAAAAGCAGGCCGACGGCGCCTTGAAGGATGCCGTGCCCTACAAGCCGGTGCCGCCGGATTTGCTTTATCTGTCGCCCGAGAACCTGATTGCCTCCCTTGGCCCGCGGGAAGCGATCGACTTCACCTCCTTCGACGCGCCCGATGCCGGCGCGAAAAAGGTGTTCCATGCCGGCTCGCGCCATGGTCGCAGCTTCGTCGAGGAGCGCGCCGACCCTAACGCCAACGTCTTCGACGTCGTCGTAAAACACATTTCCGACGAGCGCGCTGCAGGCCGCCGTGTCATCGTCGCCGGCTGGACTGAAGGTTCGCTCGACCGGCTCGGCCAGATCCTGGCCGAGCATCACCTTGGCAACCTGAAGCCGGTGGCGACGCTTGCCGAAGCCGAAAAGCTTGAGCCAGGGCAGGCGGGACTGGCCGTGCTGCCGCTCGAATCCGGCTTCGAGATGGAGAAACTGGTCGTCGTCGCCGAGCAGGACATTCTCGGCGACCGGCTGATCCGGCGCTCGAAGCGCAAGAAGCGCGCGTCTGACTTCATCGCCGAGGCTTCGGCATTGTCCTCAGGCGACATTATCGTCCATGCCGACCATGGCATTGGCCGCTTCATCGGGCTGCGCACCATCGAGGCGGTCGGTGCGCCGCACGATTGCCTCGAAATCCACTATGCCGGCGACGATCGGCTGTTCTTGCCGGTGGAAAACATCGAGCTGCTGTCGCGCTACGGCTCGGATTCGGCCGAGGCGACGCTCGACAAGCTTGGCGGCGGTGCCTGGCAATCGCGCAAGGCACGGCTGAAGAAACGCCTGCTCGACATGGCCGGGCAGCTGATCCGCATCGCCGCCGAGCGGCAGATGCGGGCCGCACCGGCGCTGATGCCGGCGGAAGGCGTCTATGGCGAGTTTGCAGCGCGTTTCCCCTATGAGGAAACCGACGACCAGCAAACGGCGATCGATTCGGTCATGGATGATCTGGGCGCTGGAAAGCCGATGGACCGGCTGATCTGCGGCGATGTCGGCTTCGGCAAGACCGAAGTCGCGCTTCGTGCCGCCTTCGTCGCGGCGATGGAAGGCTTTCAGGTCGCGGTGGTGGTGCCGACGACATTGTTGTCGCGCCAGCATTTCAAGACCTTCTCGCTGCGCTTCTCCGGCCTGCCGATCCGCGTCGCCCAGGCCTCGCGGCTGGTCGGCGCCAAGGAACTGGCCGAGACCAAGAAGGGCGTCGCCGAAGGCCAAGTCGACATCGTCATCGGCACGCACGCACTGCTCGGCTCCTCGATCTCGTTCAAGAATCTCGGCCTGCTGATCATCGACGAGGAGCAGCATTTCGGCGTCAAGCACAAGGAGCGGCTGAAGGATCTCAAGACCGACGTCCACGTTCTGACGCTGTCGGCGACGCCGATCCCGCGAACGCTGCAGCTTGCCTTGACCGGTGTGCGTGAGCTGTCGCTGATCGCCACGCCGCCGGTCGATCGCATGGCCGTGCGTACCTTCATCTCCCCCTTCGATCCGCTGGTCATCCGCGAGACGCTGCTGCGCGAGCGCTACCGTGGCGGCCATTCCTTCTATGTCGTACCGCGCATCAGCGATCTCGCGGAAATCCATGATTTCCTGCGCGAATCCGTGCCTGAGCTGAAAGTGGCCGTGGCCCACGGCCAGATGCCGCCCGGCGAACTCGACGACATCATGAACGCCTTCTATGACGGCCAGTACGATGTGCTTTTGTCGACCACAATCGTCGAATCCGGCCTCGATATACCGACCGCCAATACGCTGATCGTGCACCGCGCCGATATGTTCGGACTGTCGCAGCTCTATCAGCTGCGCGGCCGCGTCGGCCGTTCGAAGGTGCGCGCCTATGCTCTGTTCACGCTGCCGGCCAACCGCAAGCTCACCGATACAGCCGAGCGTCGACTGAAAGTGCTGCAGTCGCTCGATACGCTCGGTGCAGGTTTCCAACTGGCCAGCCACGACCTCGATATCCGCGGCGCCGGCAATCTGCTTGGCGAAGAGCAGTCGGGCCACATCAAGGAGGTCGGCTTCGAGCTCTACCAGCAGATGCTGGAGGAGGCCGTGGCCGAAGTGAAGGATTCCGGCGAGGTGCAGGACGGCGGCTGGTCGCCGCAGATCGCCGTCGGCACGGCGGTGATGATCCCGGAAAGCTATGTCCCGGATCTGCAGCTCAGGCTGGCACTCTATCGCCGTCTTGGCGATCTCGAAAATACGGAAGAGATCGATGCTTTCGGCGCCGAGCTGATCGACCGGTTCGGGCCGCTGCCGGAAGAGGTAAAGCATCTGTTGAAGATCGTCTTCATCAAGGCGCTTTGCCGCAAGGCCAACGTCGAGAAGCTCGACGCCGGGCCGAAAGGCGTCGTCATCCATTTCCGCAAGCGGGAATTCCCCAATCCGGTCGGGCTGGTCAAGCTCATCGGCGAACAGGGCTCGCTGGCCAAGATCCGGCCCGACCAGAGCGTCGTCTTCAGCCGTGACTGGGCGACGCCCGAAAAGCGGCTGGCGGGCTCAGCGGTTGTCATGACGCAGCTGGCGCGGCTGGTGGAGAAGGCGGCGGCGTAGCCGGGTGTCGCTGGTGCTCTGAACAACAACCGCGCCGGCACTTTCGCCGCCGGCCGTCATTCGCCAGCGCTGAGATTCCGGTCTAGAATAGGAAATCGGCTTCGTGTATGGAGCCGCGACCCCATATGGGGCGGATTGGCGGGCGATGGCGTCCGCCTGAAAGAGCGTTGGGTGCTTCGATGACGAAATGGTCGCCGAATTCGTGGAGAGCTAAGCCGATCCAGCAGGTTCCTGCCTATCCGGACCTTGTCGCGCTGAGGAACACGGAAACCCAGCTCGCTACCTTTCCGCCGTTGGTTTTTGCAGGTGAGGCACGCAAGCTGAAGAAGCAGCTTGCAGCCGTCGCTGCCGGTGACGCATTTCTTCTGCAGGGCGGCGATTGCGCCGAGAGCTTCGCCGAGCATGGCGCGGACAATATCCGCGACTTCTTCCGCGTCTTCTTGCAGATGTCGGTGGTACTGACCTTTGCCGGCGCGCAACCGGTGGTGAAGGTCGGCCGTGTCGCCGGCCAGTTTGCCAAGCCGCGCTCGTCCGACAATGAGACCAAGGGCGGAGTGACGCTGCCCAGCTACCGCGGCGACATCATCAACGGCATCGAATTCGATGCCAAGTCGCGCATTCCCGATCCTGCAAGGCAGGAGATGGCGTACCGCCAGTCGGCGGCGACGCTCAATCTTTTGCGTGCCTTCGCCCAAGGTGGCTACGCCAGCCTGGAGAACGTGCATCAATGGATGCTCGGCTTCGTCTCCGACAGCCCGCAGGGGGAGAAATACGAATCGCTCGCCAACCGCATTACCGAGACGATGGACTTCATGAAGGCCGTCGGCATCACCTCGGAGACCAATTACGCGCTGCGCGAGACCGATTTCTACACCAGCCATGAGGCGCTGCTGCTCGGTTATGAAGAGGCGCTGACCCGCGTCGATTCGACTTCGGGCGACTGGTACGCCACCTCCGGCCACATGATCTGGATCGGTGATCGCACGCGCCAACCCGACCATGCGCATGTCGAATATTGCCGCGGCATCAAGAACCCGCTCGGTCTGAAATGCGGGCCGTCGCTGACGCCGGACGGCCTGTTGCAACTCATCGACCTGCTCAATCCGGAGAACGAGCCCGGCCGGCTGACGCTGATCGCGCGTTTCGGCTCCGACAAGGTTGCTGACCACCTGCCGAAGCTGGTGCGCGCGGTGCAGAAGGAAGGCCGCAGCGTTGTGTGGTCGTCGGACCCTATGCATGGCAACACCATCGAAGCCGCTGGATACAAGACACGGCCGTTCGATCGCATCCTGAAGGAGGTGCAGACCTTCTTCGAGGTGCATCGCGCCGAAGGCACGCATCCCGGCGGCATCCACATCGAGATGACAGGCAAGAACGTCACCGAATGCACAGGTGGCGCTCGCGCCATCACCGCCGAAGAACTGCAGGATCGCTACCACACCCATTGCGATCCGCGTCTCAACGCCGACCAGGCGATCGAGTTGGCGTTCCTGGTGTCCGATCTGCTCAAGAAGAGCCATCCGGTCCAGCACAAGCAGGCCGTCAACGGCTGATTAGAACGTATCCGATCATCGAGCTGGTCAGCGAAACGCGTCCGGCCGGTGTCGCATTTGCTCGTGCCTAATGCGCGCAAAACTGGAATCCTGCCAAGCGATGGCAATTGCATCGGGAGAGCCGACATGGCTGACACTCACACCGGATCATGCTTGTGCGGGGCAGTGCGGTTCCAGACACGAGGACCGCTACGCGGTGTCATCTACTGTCATTGCTCGCAGTGCCGGAAGCAGAGCGGGCATTTTTATGCGGCGACCAACGTTGCCGACCGAGACATCACAATCACCGGCACGGAGAGCATCACCTGGTACGAGGCTTCTTCGTTCGCCAGGCGCGGCTTCTGCAAGACATGCGGCTCTCTGCTGTTCTGGAAGCCGAGCGACGATGGCTATGTTTCGGTCATGGCAGGCCTGTTCGACGCGCCAACCGGGCTTCAAGGAGAATGCCATATCTTCGTCGGCGACAAGGGCGACTATTACGCCATCGACGACGCGCTGCCGCAGTTCGAGAAGTCGACGCCTTCGATCAAGGTGGCAGACGGCTGATTTTTGCAGAGGTCGCCTTATTCCCTTGATCCAGCCATTGCGCTATCCCCTGCCGGTGATTCCGAAGGGTTCTGGCATGCAGCGGCTGATCGACGCTTTTTACAATTCGGTGCGGGCGTTTCGCAAACTGGCCGCCAGCGAGGAGGCCTTCCAGTTGGAGCTGGTTCTGCTCGTGCTTGCCTTGCCGCTCGGCTGGTTCCTTTCGGAATCGTGGCGCGGCTATGCGCTGCTGATCGGCGCGGTGCTGCTCATGATCATGATCGAGGTGTTGAACACCGGCATCGAGGCGGCGTGCGACGCGTTCAGCCGCGAATTCAACATCGATATCCAGCTAGCCAAGGATTGCGGTTCGCTGGCGGTGCTGATTTCGGTGGTGATCGCTGCCGGCGTCTGGGGCGTCGCCGTCATCGAGCGGATACTCGGGGTACCGATCTGAGGTTTCATACACTACATGCCGTCACTGCATTTCTCGTTTGACCATGATCTTTTCCGAAAACCGGTACCACTTTTCGGGATCATGGTCTGAGGAAACCGACATGGCCGATACCGCCGGATTTCTGCTGCTTGAACGGGAGGGCCTGCCGGACGATCTGCGCTGGCTGATCGAGAAATATCCGCGCGAGGATTGGCAGGCGCATGCCAACATCCACGGCATGGCCAATATGTGGCTGCAGCGGCACGACATGTTCCGCGAGCTTGGCGGCATGCTCACCAGCGGTATTGGCGATTATCGGGAAGGTAGGCTGAGCGCGCCGGAATTCGCGCGCTGGTTCGCGCCGCGCCTCAACCATTTCCTCGGCAATCTCGACGGCCATCACAATGTCGAGGACCATCATTATTTCCCGGTCTTCGCCAGGGCCGAGACCCGTCTGAAGCGCGGCTTCGAAATCCTGGATGCCGATCACCGCACAATCCATGAGGGACTGGAGCGCAATGCCCAGGCGGCAAATGCCTTCATCGGCACGCTTCAGGAGAGCGAGGACAAACAGCGCTTCGCCGCCGATGCCTATGCCGACGAGAACGGCCGGCTGATCGCCATGTTGACCCGGCATCTTGCCGACGAGGAAGACCTGATCATTCCGCTGATCCTCGAGAAGGGCGACCGCGCGCTCGGCATTGATTGACGATCAGCTTCCCTTGCGAAGCTCCCTCTTGGCGAGGAAGTGCGACGCCCAGCCGAGGATGGCCACGACGAGGCCGATTGCCAGAGCGATCAGCAACCGCTCGTGGCGGGCCAGCGCCTGGCCAACGATGCGCTCCGCTCCCAGCCCGAAGACATAACCGACAGTGCAGAACAGTGCCGCCCAGACTACCGACGAGACGGCGTTGAGGATGACGAAGCGCGCCGCGGCGATGCCCGATAGCCCGGCCGCGATACCGCCAACCAGGCGCAGGCCATAGATGTAGCGGTTCGACAGCACGAAAATGTTGGGATGAGAGGTGACAAGGCGGTAGGCGTGACTGAAGCCCGGCCGGGCTCGGAGCCTGATTACGAATTTATGGTCGGCGAAGCTCCGTCCCAGGATGAAAAAGAACGTGTCGCCACCGAAGGCGCCGAGCGCCGCCGCGAGGAAGGCCTGCCACGGGACGAAAACATGCTGATGCGCAAAGAAACCGCCAAGGATGGCGGCGCTTTCGCCCTCGGCGACACAGCCCAGAAAAACCGCGACCAAACCATATTGCTCAATGAGGCGATGGATGGCTTCCGTCATGAAGACGTCCGCTGCTTCGACAGAATGTCGTCGATGCGCTTCACCTGCTCGGCCAGCCGAGCGATCTCGTCGCGCATGCCGATGATTTGGCTGTGGCGCAGTTCGTCGAGTTTTTCGTGCAATGCCATGATCTCGATCTCGGCCTTGAGATTAACCTCGTAGTCGTGGGCGGCGTCGATACGATCGCGCTCGGTCTGGCGGTTCTGCGCCATCATGATCACTGGCGCCTGCAGGGCAGCAACCATGGAAAGCACGAGATTGAGGAAGATGAAGGGATAGGGATCGAAGGCGGCGCGCGACAAGAGCCAGACATTGCCTGCCGTCCACAGGATCAGGAAGCCAATGAATGTCAGGATGAAGGACCACGAGCCGCCGATCCGGGCGATGGTATCGGCCAGGCGATCGCCAAACGTCTGGTGAAAGGCGACGGCCTTGTTGGTGTCCTTGGAGATCGTGGTGCGCTCGAGCGTTGATTGCAGCACCCGGCTTTCGAGCGCGCTGAGGCCGTCCGGCTTTCGCTTCAGCCAGCGGTTTGCCATGTCCTCGATCGTTTTATTCATCGTCGCCTCCGTCGTCAGCGATAGAGGTAGAAGCTGCCGGTTCAAACGGGAAGTGGTAGATTGACGCGATGGGTCAGGAAACAATGGTGGATTTTCGGAAAATTCGCGCCCGTGCAGCGAAACGCAAAGGCGGTGAGGCAGCGCTTACGTCGCTGCTGGGCCCTATGCCCGACAATGCCGCGGTGGCAAAGATTGCGGACGACCGGATCCTGTCGACCATGGCCGAGCGGGTCTTTGCCGCCGGCTTCGTCTGGCGTGTTATCGAGCAGAAATGGCCGGGTTTCGAGGAAGCGTTTCTTGGCTTCGAGCCGAAGCGGCTGCTGTTCCAGCCCGACGATTTCTGGCACGATCTCACCGCTGACAAGCGCATCGTCCGCAATCCGCAGAAGATCAAGTCCGTACGCGACAACGCGGCCTTCGTCGAGCGCGTGTCGAAGGAGCATGGCAGCTTCGGCAAGTTCCTGGCCAATTGGCCGGCGGATGACCAGGTCGGGTTGATGGCCTATCTCGGCAAGCAAGGCAGCCGGCTCGGCGGCAATACCGGCCAGTATTTTCTGCGCTGGCTGGAGTGGGACGCCTTCATCGTCTCGGCCGACATGGCGGCAGCGCTACGCGACGCTGGGCTCGACATTGCGGAGAGCCCGACATCGAAGAAGGACCTGGGCAGGATCCAGGTGCAGATCAACGCCTGGGCGGCGGAAACCGGGCTGCCGCGCCGACACATTTCGCGCATTCTGGCAATGTCGATCGGCGAGAACCATCCACCGGAAGCCTTGCGCGAATATATGGGCGAATAGGACCGAACGGTTGGTCCAAACGAACGCCATTGCCCGACGAATTTTGCCGCGCTAAACCCACGGGCATGACAGAAAAGACCGCTCCAGACATATTGCGCATCGCCGTTGCCCAGCTCAACCCGACAGTCGGCGACGTCGCCGGCAATCTTGCCAAGGCACGCGAGGCGAGGGCGGATGCCGCCCGTCAGGGCGCCGACCTCGTGCTGTTCACCGAGCTTTTCCTTGCCGGCTATCCACCCGAGGATCTGGTGCTGAAGCCCGCCTTCCTGAAAGCCTGCGAACGGGCGGCGGAGGATTTCGCCGGCGATACGGCCGACGGCGGCCCGGGTTTCATCATCGGCACGCCGCTGAAGCGCAAGACCGGCACGCACAATTCGATCATCTTTGCCGATGGCGGTAAGATCCTTGCCGAACGCTACAAGCTCGATCTGCCGAATTACGGTGAGTTCGACGAGAAGCGTGTCTTCCAGGCCGGCCCCGAGATCCAGGGGCCGATCAATTTCCGCGGCGTGCGCGTGGGAGTGCCGATCTGCGAAGACATCTGGGGCGAGGTTGCCGTCTGCGAGACGCTGGCCGAAAGCGGCGCGGAAATCCTGCTGGTGCCGAACGGCTCGCCCTATTATCGCGGCAAGGTCGATGTCCGCCACCAGATCGTCATCCGCCAGGTCATCGAATGCGGCCTGCCGATCATCTATGCCAACCAGCTTGGCGGCCAGGACGAGCTGGTCTTCGACGGCGCATCGTTTGCCATAGGTTCTGACAAGACGCTGGCCTTCCAGATGAGCCAGTTCGAGGAGACGGTCAACGTCACCACCTGGAAGAGAAGCCGCGCCGCCGCAGGGGCGCAAAATGGAAATAATTCCGATGGTTGGGTCTGCACTGACGGACCGATGTCGAAAATCCCGGAGAAGGAGGAGGCCGACTATCGCGCCTGCATGTTGGGCCTGCGCGACTACGTCAACAAGAACGGCTTCAAGAATGTCGTGCTCGGCCTTTCCGGCGGCATCGATTCGGCGATCTGCGCGGCACTGGCCGTCGATGCGCTCGGCGAGGAACGGCTGCGCGCCGTGATGATGCCTTACCGCTACACTTCGAAGGACTCGCTCAAGGACGCCGAGGACTGCGCCCGCGCGCTCGGCTGCCGCTACGATATCGTGCCGATCTTCGAGCCGGTCGAGGGCTTCCTGCACACACTGACGCAGCTTTTCGAGGGCACCAAGGAAGGCATCACCGAGGAAAACCTGCAGAGCCGGGCCCGTGGCACCATCCTGATGGCGATTTCCAACAAGTTCGGCTCGATGGTGGTCACTACCGGCAACAAGAGCGAGATGTCGGTAGGCTACGCCACGCTCTATGGCGACATGAATGGCGGCTTCAACCCGATAAAGGACCTCTACAAGATGCAGGTCTATGCGTTGTCGCGCTGGCGCAACGCGCATGTGCCGCCGGGCGCGCTCGGCCCGTCCGGCGAGGTGATCCCGAACAACATCATCGACAAGGCGCCCTCGGCGGAGCTCCGTGAGAACCAGACCGACCAGGATTCGCTGCCGCCCTATCCAGTGCTCGACGACATATTGGAGTGTCTGGTCGAAAACGAGATGGGCGTCGACGAGATCCTTGCGCGCGGCCATGACCGGGCGACGGTGACGCGCGTCGAGCACCTGCTTTACGTCGCCGAATACAAGCGCCGGCAGGCGGCGCCCGGCGTGAAGATCACCAGGAAGAATTTTGGCCGAGACCGCCGCTATCCCATTACCAACCGGTTCAGGGATGGCGGGTAGGCGATTGGCTGCATAACGGTTTAGCCATGGCCAACTTTGAGATCAGCTTCGACCTGTCGCAGATCGACTTCCGGGCGACGTCCGACATTTTGAAGGAGAGCTATTGGGGCAGCGGCCGCAGCGATGAACTGCACCGCCGCGCCTTTGCCAACTCACTGTGCGTCGGCGCCTATGTCGGCGGCAATCAGGTCGGCTTCGGCCGGGCGATCACCGACCGTACGGTATTTGCCTATCTCGCCGACATCATTGTCTGGCCTGGGTATCGCGGGCAAGGCATCGGAACCCGGCTTGTCCAGGCGCTTATCGGTCATCCGGATTGCAAGAC
This sequence comes from Mesorhizobium sp. M1348, assembly GCF_040317925.1. NCBI lineage: Bacteria > Pseudomonadati > Pseudomonadota > Alphaproteobacteria > Hyphomicrobiales > Phyllobacteriaceae > Mesorhizobium > Mesorhizobium sp. M1348. The sequence continues at coordinate 48,980 of NZ_JAMYLH010000013.1, forward strand.
TGTCACGCATTGGAGCCTGTCGACCAACGACGCCCACGCGGTTTACGAGAAGCTCGGCTTCAGGTCTTCCACCGACGGCCGCTATATGCGCTTCGACCGTATCCCGGCAACCTGAACAGAGGCAGCGCACAACCCGCGATTGTTGCAAAATCGTCTCACTGCTTGGACCAGATGCGCTTTGGGCTATCTACTGACTTGGCGCGGCGTTGAGGCGTCTCTATAAACGCCTTTCCGCGATCCCCTTGGGGAGGACCGAAATGCCAGGATTTGACATCGTTATGCGAGGCCGCGAAGCCTAGGTCTCAATCGGCAAGCCAGAAGGTTCTTACCTTTGCGCCAAAGCCGAGCTGAGAACAGGCGTTCGTCGATGCCGGTCGCCGCCCGTATTCGGGCGAGCCGCCAAATGTGCCGAACCTCCGCATTCCTTGGGTGTTAATTCGCCCGACGCGGTTTTTTCAATTTTCGACCTTTTCCGGGATCGGGCTCGTTTGCGCCCGAATGACATCATGGCTCGTTTTCGAATAGATTTGCGCGCGGGCGCCTTTCGCAGCGTTCTTGGCTTCACGCTCAGCCATTGGCGGCGTCAGCCGTGGCGGCTTGCCGGCATTATGGGCACGTTCCTGCTGTCGACCTTGGCCGACGTGCTGACGCCGCTCTATTCCGGCCGGCTGGTCGACGCCGTTGCCAGCAGTGCCGCGGCCGACGATGTCGCATGGAATGCGGCGATGGCTGCCTTTTCGATGCTGGTTGCCCTGGCGCTCACCGGTGTCGTGCTGCGCAATCTCGCCTTCATGGCCATTGTCGAGCTGACGTTGAAGATGATGGCGGATATCGCCGCCGACGCCTTCCACCGCGTCCAGCGCTTCTCCACCGATTGGCACGCCAACAGCTTCGCCGGATCGACGGTGCGCAAGATAACGCGCGGCATGTGGGCGCTCGACCTGCTCAACGACACGATCCTGATCGCGCTGCTGCCGTCGGTCGTCATGCTCGTCGGCTCGACGCTGCTGCTTGGCTGGTTCTGGCCGCTGATGGGCGCGATCGTCGCCACCGGTTCGGTTCTGTTCATCGCGGTGACGACGATGCTGTCGCTTGGCTATGTCGCGCCTGCGGCAAGGCTTGCCAACGCGTGGGATACACGGCTTGGCGGCTCGCTGGCCGATGCGGTGAGCTGCAACGCGGTGGTCAAGGGTTTTGGCGCCGAGGAACGCGAGGAGACACGGCTTGCCGAGGTCGTCGCCAAATGGCGCGGCCGCACGCGGCGCACCTGGGTGCGCGGCACCGTCAACGGCACCACGCAAGGCACGATGCTGCTGCTTTTGCGGGCAGCGGTCATCGGATTCTCCCTGCTTTTGTGGTCGTGGGGGCAGGCAAGTGCCGGCGACGTCGCCTTCGTGCTGACCTCATTCTTCGTGCTGCAAGGCTATCTGCGCGACATCGGCACGCATATCCGCAATCTGCAGCGCTCGATCAACGACATGGAGGAACTGGTCGACTTCCAGTCCGAACCACTCGGCATCGAGGATCGGCTCGGCGCCAAACCGATCCGGATCACCGATGGCCGTATCACCTTCGACAATGTCACGTTCCACTACGGTAGCCACCGTTTGCCGCTCTATCGCGACTTTTCGGTGGATATCGCGCCGGGCGCGCGGGTCGGGCTGGTTGGCCATTCGGGCTCCGGCAAGACGACGTTCGTCAAGCTGATCCAGCGCCTCTATGACGTGACTGCGGGAAATATCCTGATCGACGGCCAGGATATTGCCGATGTGGCGCAGGCGTCGCTGCGCGCACAGATCGCGATCGTCCAGCAGGAGCCGATCCTGTTCCACCGGTCGCTGGCCGAAAACATCGCCTATGCCCGGCCGAGCGCCACGCAGGCCGAGATCGAGCACGCGGCGCGGTTGGCCAGCGCGCACGACTTCATCGCCAATTTGCCGAAAGGCTATGGCACGCTGGTCGGCGAGCGTGGCGTAAAGCTGTCGGGTGGTGAGCGTCAGCGCGTTGCAATCGCACGCGCCTTCCTCGCCGATGCGCGCATTCTCATCCTGGATGAGGCAACGTCGAGCCTCGATTCGGAATCGGAGGTGTTGATCCAGCAGGCGATGGAGCGCTTGATGGTCGGCCGCACGACGCTGGTCATTGCCCACCGGCTGTCAACGGTGCGGGCGCTGGACAGGCTTTTGGTGTTCGATCGCGGCCGCATCGTCGAAGAGGGCTCGCATGACCAGCTGATCCGGCTGCAAGGCGGCATCTACCGTAGGCTGTTCGAACGCCAGGCGCTTGAGCTGACCAAAGGCCTGGTGATCTGACGGTTACGGCGCCGCGCGCCTTAATAGACGCGCGGCGCTGCCGTCTTTTCTTCGTCTTCGTCATGTTCTATGTCTGCCGCAGAGCGCGGGGGCGCGTCTTGTCAACAGCAAAACCATCCGGTACGCCCCGCTCATGACAGTTACCGTCCGTTTCGCCCCGTCACCGACCGGCCGCATTCACATCGGCAATGCGCGCACCGCTTTGTTCAACTGGCTGTTCGCCATCAAGAACAAGGGTCGCTTCATCCAGCGCTTCGACGACACCGACGTTACCCGTTCGACGCAGGAATTTTCCGACGCCATCCTTTACGACCTGCATTGGCTGGGCATCTTCCCCGATGCCACGGAGTATCAGTCGCGGCGGGTCGAAATTTATGATGCCGCACTGGAAAGGCTGAAGGAGGCCCGCCTCGTCTATGCGTGCTATGAGACGCCTGAAGAGCTCGACCTGAGGCGCAAGGTGCGCCGCACGCGTGGCCTGCCGCCAGTCTATGGCCGCGAGGCGCTGACGCTGACGCCTGAGCAGGTCGCGGAATATGAGGCCGATGGCCGGCGGCCGCACTGGCGCTTTCTGCTACCCAACTTCAGCAGCGATCCGCTGCAGCCGGAGCGCACCGAAATCCACTGGAACGACCTGGTGCGCGGCGAGGAGACCGTCGACCTCGCCTCGCTTTCAGATCCGGTTCTGCGGCGCGAGGACGGCACCTATCTCTACACGCTGCCTTCGGTGATCGACGACATCGAAATGGGCGTCAGCCATGTCATTCGTGGCGACGACCACGTCACCAATACCGGCGTCCAGATAGCCCTGTTCCGGGCGCTCAGCGCCGAGCCGCCGGTGTTCGGCCATCACAATCTTCTGACAACAGCATCAGGCGAGGGGCTTTCCAAGCGCACCGGCGCGCTGTCCATACAGAGCCTGCGTGAGAGCGGCATGGAGCCAATGGCGGTCACTTCGCTGGCGGTGCTCGTCGGTACCTCGGAAAACGTCGTGGCGGTGCCGACGATGGCTGAACTTGCCGAGCGCTTCGATCCGGCGGCAACATCGAAATCCGCCGCCAAATTCGATCCGGACGAGCTCTTCGTGCTCAACCGCACGCTGCTGCACCACATGCCCTTTTCCGAGGCGCGCGACCGGCTGATCGTGCTCGGCATCTCTGGCGAACAGGCCGAGCCTTTCTGGCTGGCGGTGCGCGGCAATCTCGACAGGCTGGCCGATGCAGCAATCTGGTGGCGCACACTTCGCGACGGTCCAGAGGAGCCGGCGGAGTTTTCCGACGATGACCGCGACTTTCTTCGCCAAGCGTTCGAACTGCTGCCGGAGGAGCCTTGGAACGGCACCGTCTGGAAAGACTGGACCGGCAAAATCCGAGCGGCGAGCGGCCGTAAGGGCAAGGCACTGTTCATGCCGCTGAGGCTGGCGCTTACGGGACAGCCTTCGGGTCCGGAGCTTGCAGAGCTGTTGCCGCTGCTGGGTCGGGAAGGAACGTTGGCCCGACGACCCTGACCTTGCGCTGTTCCGGCGGCGGCAGGGACGTCGGCGAGGGCACGGGTTTGACGGCAAGGCGTCTGATCGCCTCACGGTCGAGGCCGCCTTGCGCATTGGCCAGGGTCTCCGGGTCGGCGCCCGGATCAGGCCTGGCAACCGGCAGCGGAATGAACGGGGTGGTCTCCACATTCGCTTCGGATCGTTCCGGGCTGGGCGGGTTGCCGGCGATGATTTCGAAATTCTGCGCGGCGTTGCAGCCGCAGGCCGGCGGCCGCGGCATGTCGGACTGCTTGTAGAGGTAGGCCGTCGGCAGTTCGATATAAGGCCTGCCGGTCACCGAAGACGTCATCGACGCCGAATCGCCGTTCATGCCGCGCGTGTAGAAAACCTGCATCTCGGTGCCGGGGCAGCTCGATTCGCAATTCTTCTGGTCGCGCTCGAAATCGCCCAGCGAGGCAGCATTCGACATCGGGAAGAAATAGCCGTCGCAGGTCCGCACGCACATGGTGCGGAATTCGCCTCGGGGCTGGCCCAACTCGTCGGCGTTGTTGAGCATGCTGCCGATGTTGCGCGGCTGACTTAGCTCTTCAGCCTGGTCGGGCTCGTCAGGCTGGCCGGGCGCACCGGGTTCACTGCCCAAAAACTGGTCGAGCAGGTTTCCGTTGCCGTTTTCACCGCTGGCTTCGCGAACCGGTGCGAGCGTCGGCGGCGCCGTATCATCGCGGCAGCCATTGGCGTCGAGCGAGGCCAATATGCGCGCGCGATCGCGTCGCGAACCACCGCTGTCAAGCTCAGCGCGCTTGGCCTGCAAGGCGTCGAGATTGGCAGCCATGCGATCGATGGTGGCGTCGAGTGCTGCGCATACGTTGGCGTTGCGGCGAGACAGCGAAAAGCCGCAGCCGGAGCTGCTGGACTGGCTGACGGCCTTTGAAATCTGCTGGCGCTGCCGGGCGATCGCGTCGTCATATTTCCTGAGCAAGGCTGGCTTGCCGCCGCCACCGCGAGAAGCGGCGGCAAGATCGGCTTCAAGCTGGCGGCAGAGGCGGGAAGCGGCCTGCGCCTGAGTGACCGCAATGTCGCACAGTAGCAGGGCACCGAGCAGCGCGGCGGCACGCGTCAGCTTCCAACGTGCGCCCCTCATCCCTCCGGAACTCCGCCTGTCTGCCGTTCTGAAAGCTACCGCGCTTGCGGTTAAGCGTTTGTTTAGCATATCGCTGATTCCGGCTTCAGCTCAAATCGGCGATGGCTTGCGCCTTGTGCGCGGCTTCGACCACGACCAGCGCGTCATGTCGACCACGCCGCACGGCATACTCGGACATTGTCAGGACCGACATCCTGGCGTTGCACGAAAAAGGCGTATTCGCCCAGAAGAATGCCTGGATCCAGCAATGCCCGGAGGCTTGGCATGACCGCGATTACCCGTCGAGCCGCACTGCAATTTGGTCTTTTGTGCCTGGCGATGCCGGTTGCCATGGCGCAGGAAAAGCCCATCACGCCGGATTGGGGCACCAAATTGGTCGAAGCCGCCCGTGAGCAGATCGGCGTCACCACGCTCTACGATCCGACCTATACACGGCTGGCCTATCCGGGCGGGGACGTTGAGCCCGAGCGAGGTGTGTGCACGGATGTCGTGATCCGCGCCTATCGCCGCGCCTTCGATCTCGATCTCCAAGAATTGGTGCATGAGGATATGCGGGCCAATTTTGCCGCCTATCCGAAGGCTTGGGGCCTTAAAGCGCCCGACCGCAACATTGACCACCGCCGTGTGCCCAATCTTGCGGTCTATTTCGAGCGGCGAGGTGCCGCCGTGCCCGTCAGCCAAGACCCCGCCGACTATCGGCCTGGGGATCTCGTCGCCCAGATGCTGCCCGGCAATCTGTCGCATATTGCCATCGTGTCGTCCAATCGCTCCAGTTTGGTGCCGACAAGAAGGCTGGTCATTCACAATATCGGCGGCGGCGCCAGGGAAGAGGACACTTTGTTTGCCTTCAGGCAGACAGGGCATTTCCGGTTCAGGCCAATCTGAGAAAGCCAGCGGCTACCCCAGATCGACAATGGCTTGCGCCTTGTGCGCGGCTTCGACCACGGCCAGTGCCGTCATATTGACGACGCCGCGCGAGGTGACCGACGGCGTCAATATGTGCGCCGGGCTGTCGGTGCCGAGCAGGATCGGGCCGACATGCAGCGCGTCCATCATCGTGCGCAGCGCGGTCAGCGTGATGTTCGCCGAATCGAGATTGGGGAACACCAGCAGATTGGCTTCGCCCTTCAGCCGAGAATGCGGATAGACGCGCTGGCGCAGCTGCTCCGATAGCGCCGAGTCGGCATGCATCTCGCCGTCGCATTGCAGGTCGGGCGCGATCCGCGCCAAGATCGCCGCCGCCTGCCGCATCTTCATGGCGCTTGGCGAATCGCGGGAGCCGAAATCCGAATGCGACAGCAGCGCTGCCTTGGGCTCGATGCCGAAACGCTGAATTTCCTCGGCCGCCAAAACGGTCATCTCAGCAATCTCCTCGGCGGTCGGATCGACGGAGACATGGGTGTCGGTGAGGAAAATGATGCCGCGCTGCGAAATCAGCATGGAAAGTGTCGACAGGTCGCGATCCCTAATGCCGGCGCGCGGCCCGATGATCAGCGTCACGTTGCGCAAATGGCGCTCGAAACGGCCTTCGAGGCCGCAGACCATGGCGTCGGCGTCGCCGCGCTTCAGGGCAAGGGCGGCGATCACCGTATTGTCGGTGCGCACCATGGTGCGCGCCGCTTCCGTCGTCACCCCACGCCGGCCGGCAAGCTCGATCAAAAGGTCGACATAGTGGCGGTAACGCGGATCGTCTTCCGGGTTGATCAAGCCGAAATCGACGCCCGGCTTGATGCGCAGCCCGTAGCGCTTCAGCCGCACCTCGATGACATGCGGGCGGCCGATCAGGATCGGTTCGGCAATGCCTTCCTCGAGCACGACTTGCGCGGCGCGAAGCACGCGCTCGTCCTCGCCGTCGGCGTAGATGACGCGCTTGGCGCTCGACGTCTTGGCCATCGAAAACACCGGCTTCATGACCAGGCCGGAGCGGAAGACGAAGCGGTTCAGCTTGTCGATATAGGCGGCGAAATCGGTGATCGGCCGGGTCGCGACGCCGCTCTCACAGGCTGCCTTGGCGACGGCAGGGGCAATGCGCAGGATCAGCCGCGGATCGAAAGGCGAGGGGATCAGGAACTCCGGACCGAAGATCGGCGTCTCGCCGGAATAGGCACGGGCGGCGACGTCGGATGGCTCTTCGCGGGCAAGCGCTGCAATCGCTCGCACGGCGGCCATTTTCATCTCTTCGTTGATGGCGCTTGCGCCGCAATCCAGCGCGCCACGGAAGATGTAAGGAAAACAGAGTACGTTATTGACTTGATTGGGGAAATCGGAGCGGCCCGTGCAGATCATCGCGTCGGGCCGTGCTGCCCGTGCCGCTTCCGGCATGATCTCGGGATTGGGGTTGGCCAGCGCCAGGATCAGTGGCTTGGGCGCCATGTGGTGGAGCAGTTCCGGTTTCAGTACGCCGGCGGCAGACAGGCCGAGAAACACGTCGGCGCTGGGCAGAACGTCGGCCAGCGTACGCGCTTCGGTGTCCTTCACATAGGGGTCTTTCCAGCGGTCCATCTCCTCGACGCGGCCCTTATGGGCGACCCCGAACCGGTCGGTGACCCAGATGTTTTCGACCCGCGCGCCGAGCGAGACCAGAAGGTTGAGGCAAGCAAGCGCCGCAGCGCCGGCGCCTGACGTGACGATCTTGATGTCGGAGATGGACTTGCCGGCGAATTCCAGCCCATTGAGCACAGCGGCGGCGACGATGATGGCGGTGCCGTGCTGGTCGTCATGGAAGACCGGTATGCCCATGCGGGCTTTCAACTGCTCCTCGACTTCGAAGCATTCGGGCGCCTTGATGTCTTCCAGGTTGATGCCGCCGAAGGTCGGTTCCAGCGCCGAGATCGTCTCGACCATGCGCTCGATGCCGGGTGCATCGATCTCGATGTCGAAGACATCGATGCCGGCGAACTTCTTGAACAGCACCGCCTTGCCTTCCATCACCGGCTTGGAGGCGAGCGGACCGATATTGCCGAGGCCCAGCACCGCCGAACCGTTGGTGACGACGCCGACAAGATTGGCGCGGGCTGTATAATCGGCGGCGGTTGCCGGGTCGTCGCGGATTTCAAGGCAGGGGGCGGCGACCCCCGGCGAATAGGCAAGCGCCAGGTCGCGCTGATTGCCGAGCGGCTTCGTCGCCTGGATTTCAAGCTTTCCGGGACGGGGGTGCTTATGGAAATAGAGCGCTGCTTCGTCGAGGTCGGATCGGGCCGCCTTCTTGCTTTCGCCTGTCATGACGGCCGCCTCCTCAGTTCAGTCCGTTTGGTGTTTTGAGTCTCTTAGCATGCAGCCGAGGCTTTTCGAGAGGTGATATGTCGCAAGCGCGAGCTTACGGCTTGCACCACCCGCCGGCCTGTACGGTCTGCCATTGAAATGTTGGGACGATAGGCGCGTTGCTGGAGCGAGCTGCGAGCCGAATGTCTGCTTCAGGTGGTTTGCGGACGATTAGGTATTCTTTCGGTAGTTCGCTGTGGGGCTGTTGCTCCTATAAAGTGCACGAAAGAAACTCTTGGAATAGCGGTCGTACCAAGCGGCAGCCCACTCGCCGACAAGTCGCTCTGTCGACGACACCCTACGCCGGTAGTCGACTGTTCGGCGGATGCCTCCTTCTTCCTCAAGCTCGATGTCCAGGTGCGTAAACTTTGGGGCCGCATCCGAAAACCTGAGATACATGTACGCAAACACCGCGATATGGCGTTTACCCATTGATAAGCAACGATTTTCAATCGCCACCACCGCAGACTGGACTGTGGCGAAATCCTCTAGCCTAACCGCTCGTTCTAGACGAACGAAGTCAAGGAACAATCTCCTGTCGGTAATTGCAAGGTTGCCGTCGGCCGTGTCTCGAACCCTGTGCGACAGCAGTTTTTGCGTAACAAAGCGATAAATAGACGCCATTCGCCGGTCTCATTTCCATGTGCGAGGCAGGACATAACATGCGGACTAACCCTAGTCCTTGTGAACTGGCGTTTTGAGCATAATGTTGCCTTACCTCGGCTGGCCTGAGGGCGCCCGTTTTCCGCCATTCCCAGCGGATACTAAGCGGTAGATTTTGCCGCTAGAACGCGCTGACGTAGAGGCCGCCGTCGACCGGTATGTTCTGTCCGGTCAGGTAGCCGGCGTGAACCGAGCACAGGAAGGCGCAGATCTGGCCGAATTCCTCCGGCGTGCCGAGCCGCTTGGCCGGAACATTGGCTGCTGCTTGCGCCTTGCGTGCGGCAGCGGCGGCCGGATCTTCGGGCGTGCCGGCCTCGTGCGGGCCGCGCAGCCGGTCGGTGTCGAGCTTGCCCGGCAGCATGTTGTTGATCGTCACATTGCGGTCGATCACCGTGCGCGCGACGCCGGCGAGGAACGAAGTGAGGCCGGCGCGGGCGCCGGACGACAGGTCGAGGCCGGGGATCGGCACGTAGACCGACAGCGAGGTGATGTTGACGATGCGGCCGAAGCCGCGCGCCGCCATGCCGTCGATCACGGCCTGAACCAGCTCGACAGGGGTCACCATGTTCTGGGTGACGCCTTCGAGGATCTTTGCCCGATCGAGCGCACGGAAATCGCGAAACGGCGGACCGCCATTGTTGTTGACGAGGATGTCGGGATCGGGGCAGGCGGCAAGCAGCGCCTTCTGGACATCGGGCTTGGATATGTCGCCGACGATCTCGGTCACCTTGACGCCGAATTTCTCGCGCAGTTCAGCGGCGGTTTTGGCCAGCACGTCGGCGTTGCGGCCGTTGACGACCAGATCGCAGCCTGCCTCCGCCAGTGCCATGGCGCAGCCGCGTCCCAGCCCCTTGCTCGAGGCGCAGACTATGGCCGTCTTGCCGCGAATGCCGAGGTCCATGGTGATTTTCTCCTCTGATTGCCGCGGCAACCTACCCGTATGGCTGGACCAATCGCAACCGTCATACGGTTGTTGCATGAATCGGGGCATAGCCTCAGGCGAAAGCAACGGTGACAAATGATGTCCGGCGCAGAGCCTCGCACTTTCCGCAGCATGTTCATCTCCGACGTCCATCTCGGATCGAAGGCGGCGAAGGCCGAGTTCCTGATCGATTTTCTGCGCCATCACGATGCCGATATCATCTATCTCGTCGGCGACATCGTCGACGGCTGGCGCTTGAGACGGAGCTGGCATTGGCCGCAGAGCCACAACGACGTGGTCCAGAAATTGCTGCGCAAGGCGCGCAAGGGCGCCAGCATCACCTACATCGCCGGCAACCATGACGAGTTCGCGCGCCAGTTCCAGGGCGTGCATTTCGGCGGCATTGTCGTTGCCGATCGCGCCATCCACGAGACCGCCGACGGCAAACGCCTTCTTGTCATCCATGGCGACCAGTTCGACACCGTCGTCCATAATGCGCGCTGGCTGGCCTATCTCGGCGACTACGCCTATGACGCGGCCATGCTGCTCAACCGCGTCATCACGCGCCTGCGCCAAGTGCTTGGCCTGCCTTACTGGTCGTTCTCGTCCTGGGCCAAGGTCAAGGTCAAGAAGGCGGTGAACTTCATCGGCTCGTTCCAGACCGTGCTGACCGAGGAGGCGCGCCGCTCGCATGTCGACGGCGTGATCTGCGGGCACATCCACCATGCCGCGATCGAAAGCTATGAGGACGTGCAATACATCAACACCGGCGATTGGGTAGAGAGCTGCACGGCGGTGGTCGAGCATTTTGACGGCCGGATGGAGATCCTGCACTGGGCGCATGTCCTGCCGGAGACTCCGGTCGGCAGCGAGGTGCTCGTGCCGATCGACATCAAGGGCAGGGCAGTCCAGGCGGCTTGACCAAATCCGGCCTCATCTCGCTTTAATCGGTTAGTCCAGCGGTTTCATCGACTTTTTCGCCGTGTTAAGCAGCGGCAGGTGTGGCGGGCCGACCCGGCTGAATGCCGTGCCGACGGATCGCCTGTTAATGTCCTCCCTGCCGCCGCTCTCGCCCGAACAGCTCGTCAAGCCACGCCATTTCGAACTGCGCATGAGCTTGATCTTCTTCACGCTCTTCGTTCCGCTCGGAACGCATGTGCCCTATTTCCCGCTGTGGCTGCAGGCGAAGGGGTTCCACGCCGAGCAGATAGCCGTGATCCTCGCCGCGCCGATGTTCCTGCGCGTAGCGACGACGCCTTTTCTTACCGCGCTGGCAGACAAAGCGAGCGACCGCGCCAATGTCTATGTCGCGCTGGTCGCCGCATCGCTGATCCTGTCCGCCGGTTACTTCCTGCAGCCGACCTACGCAATGGTACTTGCCGTATCGTTGACGCTGACGGTCGTCTGGACGCCGCATTCGCCGATTGCCGATTCGCTCGCCCTTTCAGGTGTTCGCCGCTTCGGCTCGAACTACGCCGGCATGCGCAAATGGGGCTCGATCTCTTATCTCTGCGCCAATCTCGCCGGCGGTTTCATCCTCTCGGCCAGCGGTGCGCAGGCTGTCCCGGTGATCATCTTCGCGGCGCTGTGTGCCGCGCTAGCCGCCGGACTGATCGCGCCGCGCCTCGGCCGTCCGCGCCGCGCCTCGCCGCTTTCCGCCGCCGATATCCACCAATCGGCACCGAAACTCCTCAACCGGTACTTCCTCTATTTTTCGACAGGCGTCGGCGTCATCACAGCCAGCCACGCATTTCTCTACGGTTTCGTGTCGATCTACTGGAAGTCGATCGGCATCAGCGATTCGGTTGTCGGGCTGCTGTGGGGGTGGGGCGTTGTCGCCGAGATATGCATGTTCGTCGTCTTCACCCGGGCTTTTGCCTCTTTCTCGGTCGTCTCGATCATGCTGATTGCCGGGATAGGCGCGATCGTGCGCTGGATCGCCTTCCCCGCTGATCTGGCCGCTTGGGCTTGGCGTCGGCGGGTTTTTCGCGATCCAGACGCTGCACGCGGTTTCGGTGGCACTGGTGCTGATCGGCCTGCAAAAGATGATCGGTGAGACAATCGCGGAAGAACGCACCGGGGCGGCGCAAGGCATCGCCTATTTCTCCAATGGTTTCTTCATGGCGGTGGCAACGCTGATTTCAGGTCCTCTTTACGATCGCTTCGGCGCGAACGGCTTCTTTGCCATGATCCCCATCGCCCTGACGGGCCTGGCGCTGATCGGGCTTGCCGCGCGTTCAGCCCCACAGCGCCGGCTCGGGCGGTGACACCAGCGAACCCTGGTAGACGAGACCGGGAACGCGGTCGCGGGCTAGCAGCAACGGACCGTCGAGATCGACGAAATCGGCATCCTGCGCCAATAGCACCGCCGGCGCCATCGCAAGCGAAGTGCCGACCATGCAGCCGACCATGACGCCAAAATCCAGTTCGCGGGCGCGGTCGCGAAGCACGAGTGCTGCGGTCAGGCCACCCGATTTGTCGAGCTTGATGTTGATGGCGTCGTAGAGGCCGACAAGCGCGTCGAGGTCCTTCGCCTCGTGCACGCTTTCGTCGGCACAGATCGGCACCAGATGCGCGATGTGGCGAAGAATACCGTCATGTCCCGCCGGCAGCGGCTGTTCGATCAAGGCGATCCCATGCTCGGCGGCAAAGGCGAGGTTTGCGACGATATTGTCGTCATTCCAGCCCTCATTGGCGTCGAGAATGATTCGGCTGTCGGGTGCCGCCGCCGTCACTGCACGGATGCGGGCGATGTCGTTGTCGCCGCCGATCTTGACCTTGAGCAGCGGGCGCTGGGCGTTGGCGCGGGCCTGCGTCGCCATCGCCTCCGGCTCGGCGAGCGACAGTGTGTAAGCCGTCTCAAGCGCCCGTAACGGAACGGTTCGTATCATATGCGCCACCGGTGTTCCGCTGATCTTCGCTTCCAGGTCCCAGAGCGCGCAGTCGATGGCGTTGCGTGCCGCGCCGGCAGGCATGGCACCGAGCAGGGCGATGCGGCTGATGCCGTGCGCGATCTCACTGCGCATCGCCTCGATCGCGCCGCGCACACCCTCCATGGTCTCGCCATAGCGCTTGTAAGGGACGCATTCGCCGCGCCCTGTACGGCCGTTTTCGGCAATGGCGCAGGAAATCACCTCAGCTTCGGTCTTCGAGCCGCGCGAAATGGTGAATGTCCCGGCGATGGGAAAGCGCTCGGCCTCGACCGAAATGACACGCGCCATATTTTTCTGCTCCGGCTGTGCAACAAGGAGGATGTTGGCAAATCGACAGGTCGGCCCCGTCAGGCTAAACAGGACGCCATGTTGACCATCCGCAAACGCGACGCAAGCGGCCCTGCCAAGGAGCCCGACCACCAGCCGCGCATCGCGATCGGCGAGGAGGGCGGCGTTCTCGGCTGCGCTTTCTCGGGAACCTGGACGACACGCACCGTGGCGCTGGTCGACGCCGAGATGCGCAAGATCGAGAAGCGCGGCGGTTTCAAGACGCTGGCGCTCGACCTTTCACAAATCGAGAAGATGGACACTGCCGGGGCGTGGCTGATCGATCGCCTGGTCAGCAGCTTCGAAAAGAAGGGCGTCGAGATCACGACGCAGGGGCAGAGCGAGATTGCGTCGATCCTGCTTGGCGCCGTCGGTGATGCGGTTCGACGCGAGCCCGAATCAGGTCCGGCAAAGCCGCCCAACTTCATCATTCGGGGGCTCGAGGCGGTTGGCCGGCGTGTTTATGAGATGCGCGACGATTTCCTGGCCGCAATGAACATCCTCGGCGCCACGATACGCGGCTCGCAGATGAAGCTTGGCCGCGGCCATGGCGTCAATATGGCGGCGATCTTCAACCAGATCGATCGCATGGGCGTCGGCGCCATACCAGTGGTGGTGCTGATGTCGGCTATCGTTGGCGCAATCGTTGCCCAGCAAGGCGCCTATCAGCTCAGCTATTTTGGCGCCGACATCTTCGTCGTCGACCTGGTCGGCGTGCTGATCCTGCGCGAGCTCGGCGTGCTGATGACGGCGATCATGATCGCCGGCCGCTCCGGTAGCGCGATCACCGCCGAGATCGGCTCGATGAAAATGCGCGAGGAGGTCGATGCGCTGAAGGTGATCGGCCTTAATCCAATCGGCGTGCTGGTGTTTCCGCGGCTGGTCGCGCTGGTCGTCGCGCTGCCTTGTCTGACGATCATCGCCAACTTTGCCGCGCTGGGCGGCGGGATTTTGGCTGCATGGCTCTACTCCGATATTGCACCGGCAGCGTTCATCGACCGGCTGCGTGTCGCAATCGACCTCAGCACCATCTTTGCCGGCCTGATCAAGGCGCCGTTCATGGCCATGATCATCGGCATAATCGCCTCGGTCGAGGGCATGAAGGTTGGCGGCAGCGCCGAATCGCTTGGCCAACATGTGACCGCCTCAGTGGTGAAGTCGATCTTCGTGGTCATTATCCTCGACGGGCTTTTTGCCATGTTCTATGCAGCGATCGAGTTCTGACATGGCGCTGCCGGGCACAAACACGACCAAGGTGGCGGCGAAGGCCAAAGAAGACGAGATCGTGCTGTCGGCGCACGACATCACGGTATCGTTCGCCGACCAAGTCGTTCTCGACAAATTGTCGCTCGATATCTGGCGCGGGGAGATTCTCGGCTTCGTCGGTGCCTCCGGTGCGGGCAAATCTGTTCTGTTGCGCACCATTCTTGGCTTGACGCGCAAGCAATCGGGAACAATCAAACTGTTCGGCGTCGACGTCGAGAAGGCAACCGAAAGGGAGCGCCTTCGCATCGACATGCGGCTTGGCGTGCTGTTCCAGCATGGCGCCCTTTTTTCGGCGCTGACGGTCCTCGAAAATGTCCAGGTGCCTATGCGCGAATATCTCGATTTGCCGAAGAGGCTGATGGACGAACTTGCCATGCTCAAGGTCGAGCTGGTCGGACTGCCTCCGGATGCGGCGGAGAAATTCCCTTCCGAGCTATCCGGCGGCATGATCAAGCGTGCCGCCTTGGCGCGCGCCCTGGCGCTCGATCCGGATATCGTCTTCCTCGACGAACCGACTTCCGGGCTCGATCCGATCAGCGCGGCTGAGTTCGACGAATTGGTCGTCAAGCTGCGCGATACGATGGATTTGACCGTGTATATGGTCACGCACGATCTCGACACGCTGTTTACCGCGTGCGACCGCGTGGCGGTGCTTGGCAACAAGAAAGTGCTGGTCGAGGGCACGATCGACGACATGCTCAGGAGCGAGGAACCCTGGGTAAAATCCTATTTCCGCGGAAAACGCGCCCGACAACTTGATCTTGCGACGCGCGCATAGCCATAAGTGAGCAATGGAAACCAGGGCCAACTACGTCATTGTCGGCATTTTCACGCTGGCCGCGATCCTCGCGGCTTTCGCTTTCGTCTATTGGACGGCGGCAATCGGCGACAAGGGTGAGACGACGGTACTGCGCGTGCGCATTCCAGGCTCCGCTTCGGGGCTCGGCCGTGGCAGCTTCGTGCTGTTCAATGGCGTCAAAGTCGGCGACGTGCGCCGTGTCTATATCGACGTCGACAATCCGACCGCTGCTATCGCCGACACCGAAATAGACCGGAATACGCCTATCACCAAGTCGACGCAGGCCGATATCGGGCTTGCCGGCCTCACCGGCCAGGCCAACATCGAGCTCAAGGGCGCCGACCCCAAAGAGCCAAAACTTCTCGATGAGGCGGAAAAGGAAGGCCGTGTCGCCGAGATCGTTGCCAACCCGTCGGCGGTCACCAATCTGCTGCAGACAGCGCAGAACATCTTCACCCGCGCCGACAAGGTCCTTTCGGAGCTCGAAGGCTTCACCAAGGATGTTCGCGGGCCGCTGACGCAGACCGTCGCCAATGTCCAGACCTTCTCCGATGCACTGGCCAGGAATTCGGACGGCGTCGACAAGTTCCTGGCCAGCGTCAGCTCGCTGGCGGACGAATTGAAGGGTGTTTCGGGCAAGCTCGACGGTACCCTGAAGGCGGCGGAAGGGCTACTCAACGCCGTCGACAAGGACCAGATCAAGAGCATCGTCGCCAATGTCGACACGGTCACTTCCAACCTCAAGGAAACCAGCAAGCAGTTCGACACGGTCATCAAGAACGTCGACACTGCGGTCGGCTCGATCAACGACTTCGCCCAGAAGACGCAAGGCACGCTGGCCAAGGTCGACGGCGTTCTCGACGGCATCGATCCGGCTGAGGTTCGCACCGCGCTGGCCAATATCCAGAAGGCCAGCGAAAACGCCAACGAGGCTGCCGCCGACATTGCCAAGGTGACCAACAAGTTCGCCAACCGAGCCGACGACATCGATGAAACCATCAAAGACGCGCACCAGCTCGCAGGACGCCTCAACGATGCCTCGGTGCGAGTCGACGGCATCCTTGCCAAGGTCGACAAACTGCTCGGCTCCGGCCAGGCCGACGGCGTCATGGCCGACGCCAGAGCGACGCTGAAATCGTTCAAGCAGGTCGCCGATACGCTGAACGCCCGCCTCGGTACCATCACCGACAATCTGGCGCGATTCTCGGGACAGGGGCTGCAAAACGTCGAAGCGCTGGTCCAGGACAGCCGTCGTTCGATCACCCGCATTGAAGAGGCGGTAACCGATCTGAGCCGCAACCCACAAAGGATCTTGTCCGGCGGCGAGGGCGAGGTCCGGCAGTTCGACGGCAGGGTGCGCCGTTGACTTCGATCCCCGACCACCGCAAGAACATAGCTTGCAGATGCGCGTTGTTTCCACGATCCGGGGGGGATCGCGTTTGAAGTCGATCAGTTCAGGCAGCATCACATCGGGTGGGTCTAAGGTTTGGGCGGTGTTGCTGGCGCTTTCGCTAGCAAGCTGCGCGGCCTTGCCTGGCGGCAGACCGGCGCCGCTGGATACGTTCGAGCTTTCGGCGCCGTCGCTGGAAGCGCGTGCCCACAGCCGTCGCCAGATCCTCATCGCCCAGCCATCGGCGCTCAAGGCGCTGGATAGCCAGAACATCGTCATCAAGCCATCGCCGCGCTCGATCCAGTATCTCAAGGGCGCGCAATGGGCCGACCGGCTGCCGATGATCGTACAGGCGCGGCTGGCAGAGACGTTCCAGCGCTCGGGCAGCTTCACCGGCGTCGGCAAGCCAGGCGAGGGGCTGGCGATCGACTATCAGGTGATCGTCGAGATCCGCTCGTTCGAGGTGCGTGTCGATGGCGGCGAACATGCCGAGGTCGAGCTGTTCGTGCGCCTGTTGAACGACCGCAACGGTGAAGTGCGCGCTTCGAAGACGTTTAGCGCCATCGCGCCCGTTTCGGGCAATGGCAACCAGGCCTATGTCGGCGCGCTCGATGCCGCGTTCGGCGATGCGGCTGGGCAAATAGTGCGCTGGACCGACACTGTGATCTAAACCGGGCTAGCTGCTATGAAGCGGCCAAAGACCGAAGCAACTCACGGAGCATATTCGACGAGCGTGTGATCTTCACCCGCAAGCTCGTCGTCGATGATTGAGCCTATGATTTCCCAATCACCTCCAGCCAGCGCCGCACCAATTTTCGGGTAGCCGATTCTTTTGCCTGCGAATCTGCCTTTGACCGCCTGCATGACTTTTCGGATTGCCTGGTAGTCAGCCTTCACGCCTTTGCCCTGCCAATGGAACTGGGTGTAGCCGTTGACGACCTGGAAAGTGCGGCTGCCTCGCTTGATTTCGGCAACGGATATGCTTCCCAGCTTGGCTGGGTCGCCCTTCAATGTCGCGCAATCCGCAGCATATGCTTCGGGAAAACGCTGCTTTATGGAAAGAGCAATTCCTTTGCCCATTTGGCACTGGCAGTTGCATCCATGCACAATGACATCGAACGTTCCGTCGAGCGCAAGCTGAAGCAGATCACCGCGAATTGTCTGCATTGCCACGAGATCCCAGCCTCTGCTCCTAGGCGCAAACATCCGGCCAAATCAAGAGATTTGCGCAGTGGAACTATCTTTTCAGTATCGGGTCTAAACTGAAAGGGCAGAACGCCCTTTCAGTTTTCCTGTCGCCCGCTTAGTGCAGGCGGCCGCTGGCGTGGGCCAGCATGGTGTAGACCTTGCCGGTATCCGAGGTCAGGTAGGTCTGTGCCATGATGTTGTCGCGGTCGTTGCGCGACACGTCCTTGAGCAGCTTTTCGAAATCGTCGCAGTAACGATCGACGGCGGCGCGGAACTCCGCCTCCGACTGATATTTGCGACGGATCTCATCGAACGTCTGCTGGCCCTTCAGCGTGTAAAGACGGCGCGTGAAGACGTCGCGCTCGCCGCGCCGGTAGCGGTTCCACAGTTCGATCGAAGCATCGTGATCGATGGCGCGTGCGATATCGACGGAGAGCGAGTTCAGCGATTCCACCACATGAAGGGGCGAACGCGCAGCGGGAGCCGGGCGCGGCGCTTCGGCAGGCGCTGCCGGCTTGGCGTCGTCTTCGCGCGATGCACCGGTCAGGAGGTCACGCACCCAACCGCCCTGCGGCGTGCGGCCGTTGGGATCGCGCTGGCGCGGCGCTTGGTCTGCGGGACGTTCGAGGTCGAGCGTGCCGCGCAGCGCCGTCTCGCCCGAAGGCGCCTGCGGTGCACGGCGCTGTTCGAGAGCCGGAGCCGGACGACGTGGCGGTTCGGCGGCGCGTGCGGCAGGCGCTTGCGGCGCCGGACGCAGGTTGCGCTGTTCCGAACTGTCGGTGCCGCGCCCAGATTTGGCAACGATTTCAGAAAGTTCCTTCAGCGCGTTGATCTGCTCGGAAACGGCACGGCGGATAGCCGTGGTTGATTCCTTTGCCTCTTCCGGCATCTCGATGACGCCTTTCTTGAGCTCAGCCCGGGTGAGGTCGAGCTCGCTCTTGATCGAGCCAGCGGTACGCCGCATCTCCTCGGTCGCATCGGCAAAGCGCTTGGTGGCCGAATCGACCACTTCGGAAATCGCGGTACGGATCTTGTCGGCGGATTCCAGCGTCTTGCCTTCGGCGTTCTGCAGTGTCTGGCCGACCAGATTCTCGAACGAGCGCATGACCCTTTCGAGATCTTCCGACTTCTTGACAAGGCCGACGGCGAGGTCCTCCAGCGACGATTGCCTTTCGAGCGTGTGCTCTAGATTGCTCTGGGCCGAGCTCAACAGGTCCGAGGCACTGGAAAGCAACCGGCTGTGCTCGTCGAACTTGGTGGCGATTGAAGCAACCTCGCGCAAGGTCGACGACGACAGCTCGGTGAGCCGCGTCGTGTTCGAATCGACCAGGCGCGCCGAACTGGCGAAGGTCTGCGCGGTCTTTTCCGTGGTCGCGGCGAAGCTTTGCGTGCTGCCGGTCAGGCGTTCGTCGACCTGGCCGAGATTGGTCGCCGCCTGCTCGATCAACTGACCGAGCTGCGAGCTGGAGGTGGTCATGCGGCCGATGAGGTCGGCAACGCTGTCGGCAAGCGTCGAGCGCGCACCTTCGACGGCCGACAGGGTTTCGGCCGTACGGCTGGCGAGGGCGTCGACGAGGGCAGCGTTTTGAGTGCGCAGCTTCTCGGTCGCACGTTCGGTGACCTCTTCCATGCTCTTTTGCAGCTCGGAGCCGCCCTGGGCGAAGCGCTCGACCAGAGGCCGTGCCGTCTCGTCCAGGATTTTCGATATTTCGGCCGAACGTGCCGCAAGCATCGTACTGAGCTCGCGAGTATTGGCACCGATGGTCTTTGCAGCGTCGTTGGTGCTCTGGCCGATATGCTGGCCGACCGCGGTGAAGGTTTCGGCGATCGTGTTGGCACGCGAGACCAGCTGCGCCTCGGCATTCGAAACCTGTTCGTTGAGCCTTTGGCCCATTGTCTCGGCGGAGTAGGCGAGGCGGTTCTCGACGCTGGCGACCTGCTCCTCGACGCGGGCGGCTGTAACAGCAGCACTCGATGCCAGGCGTTCGTCGGCACCGGCAAGCACCTGCTCGATTTCACGGGCATGGACGGCGAGTTCCTGGCCAGTCTGCCTGGCGCGTTCGGCAACCCGCTGCTCGGTGCTGGTGAAGGCGCCGACAATGGTGTCGGCATGTTCGCCGATGGCGGTGCTGCTGTCGGCGATACGGGACACCAGGCGATGATCCGCCTCCTCGAAGATGCGGCCGATCTCGGACGCGCGGGCCGAAAGTGCTTCGGACCCTTCGGCAATACGCGAGATAAGTTGCTGGTCGGCGGCATCGAAAATGCGACCGAGGTCCGACGCGCGTGCCGCGAGAGCTTCGGCGGATTCGCCGATGCGCACGCCCAGCCGCTCGTCGGCTGTTTCGAAATTGCGCAGGATGTCGCCGGCACGTGCAGCCAGCGAGTGGGCCGTTTCGATGGCGCGAGAGACCAGCCTGTGGTCCGCCGCGTCGAAGGTGCCGGCAATCTCACTTGCTCTGGCTGCCAGCTGATCGGCCGTCTCCTGGGCACGCGCAAGCAAGGTGTTCGACGTGTTGTCGACGCGGGCAATCAGTGCGCTCGACGTATCCTCGGCGCGCGCGGCAAGGCGACGATCCGCCTCTTCAAAGGTGCGGGCGATGTCCTCCGCCCTGGCGAGCAGGGCCGCCGAGGTCTGCTCGGCGCGCTCGGCGATCTTGCGGTCGGCATCGCTGAATGCCGCGCCCGCCTGCTCATGCAGCGCACTGGTGACTTCCATGACCTTCTCGCGCAGCGCCCCGGCGACGAAGACCGCGCTTCTTTCGAGCACACTGCGAACGTTGTCGACACCCGTCGACAGCGCCCGCTCCATGGTGCTGGCGCGCTCCTCGATGACGCCTGTCTGCCGGCTGAACACCTGCTCGATCTTTTCTACGTCGGCAGCGATTGCATCGGAGATGTCGGTGCTCCTGGCGGCGATCTGGTCGATATGGCCGGACAGCGAACGGTCGACATCCTTGCGCGTTTCGGCGAGCCTGGAGAGATCGTCCTGCAATGCGCGGGTCAGCATGTCGCGGCCCTCGCTCAGCTTGCCGACATGACCGGCGACGATCTCGTCGACCTCGCTGCGGCTCATTGCAAGCCTCTCCAGGTCGGCTTCCAGCGCGCGCCTGAGGATGTCGCGGCCTTCCGCCAGCTTCTCGACCTGGCCGGCAACCAGCCCATCGATGCTCGAGCGGCTTTCGGCCAGCTTGGCGAGATCGTCCTCGAGCGCCTTGGACAGGGTCGAGCGGTCCTGGACGAGCTTCTCCGCGTGGGTTGCGACCAGGCTGTTGACGTTGCCGAGATCGGCTTCCAACGCACGCGAAAACTGGGCGCGATTATCGGTCAATAGTTGCGACTGGTCGGCGATGGCGCCCCTGATCGTGTTGAGATCGGCCTCCAAGGCGCGCTTGAGGATATCGCGGCCTTCGGCCAGTTTCTCGACCTGGCCGGAAACCAGTCCGTCGATGCTCGAGCGGCTTTCGGCCAGCTTGGCAAGGTCGTCTTCGAGCGCCTTGGTCAAGGTTGAGCGATCTTCCGCCAGTTTCTCGGACTGGCCCGCAATAACATCCTTGATGGTGTTGAGATCGGCCTCCAAGGCGCGCTTGAGGATATCGCGGCCTTCGGCCAGTTTCTCGACCTGGCCGGAAACCAGCCCGTCGATGCTCGAGCGGCTTTCGGCCAGCTTGGCAAGATCGTCTTCCAGCGCGCGCTTGAGGATGTCGCGACCCTCGGCCAGCTTCTCGACCTGGCCGGAGACCAGCCCGTCGATGCTCGACCGGCTCTCTGCCAGCCTGGCGAGATCGTCCTCGAGCGCCTTCGAAAGGGCCGAACGGTCCTCGGCGAGCTTGTTCATATGATCGGAGACGACGCCCCGCACGGCCTCGAGATCGGTCTCCAGTGCCCGCGACAGCTGACCGCGATCCTCCGCCAGCTTCTCGGATTGACTGGCGATGACGCCCTTGACGGTGCTCAGATCGGCTTCGAGCGCGCGCTTGAGGATGTCGCGGCCCTCGGCCAGCTTTTCGACCTGTCCGGCAACCATCACATCGATGCTCGAGCGGCTTTCGGCCAACTTGGCGAGATCGTCTTCGAGCGCCTTCGAAAGGGTCGAACGGTCCTCTGTGAGCTTGTTCATGTGATCGGAGACAACGCCCCGCACAGTCTCCAGGTCGCTCTCCAGTGCCCGTGACAGCTGGCCACGGTCTTCCGCCAGCTTTTCGGACTGGCTGGCGATGACGCCCTTGATCGCGTTAAGGTCCGATTCAAGCGCGCGCTTGAGGATGTCGCGGCCTTCGGCCAGCTTCTCGACCTGGCCGGCAACCAGCCCATCGATGCTCGACCGGCTTTCCGCCAACTTGGCAAGATCGTCTTCAAGCGTCTTCGAGAGCAGGCTGCGGTCATCGGCGAGCCTGCCAGAATGATCGGCGATCAGGCTCCTGATGTCGGACAGGTCGTTATCGAGCGACTGGGAAAGGCCGCTGCGGTCTTGCGCCAATTTGGCCGAATGCGCCTCGATGAGGCCATTGATGCCGGCGATATCGGCTTCCAGCGCACTGGCGAGTATGGCGCGGCCCTCGGCGATCTTTTCGACTTGACCGGCGACGAGGCCGTCGATGCTGGCGCGACTCTCTGCCAGCTTGCCGAGGTCGGCCTCCAGCGCGCGCGAAAGGATGCTGCGGCCTTCGGCGAGCTTGCCGACGTGCCCGGCAACCATTTCATCAATTATCGTACGAGCTTGCACGAGTTTTCCAGAGTCTTCGTTCAAGGCCTGGGCAAGCCTGTTGCGACCCTCTTCAAGGCTTTCGAGATGGCTGCCCAGCGAAGCGTCGATCGCTGCGCGTGATTCGTTTACCTTGCGCAGATCCTCCTCAAGGGCGCGCGAGATCAGGCTGCGGCCTTCGGCAAGCTTCTGCACCTGGTTGGCCACCGCTGCGTCGATTTCGGCGCGACCCTCGGCGAACTTCGCCAGATCGGCCTGCATTGCCGCCGCCATCCGGTCGCGGCTTTCGGAAAGCTTGTGGCTGTGGTTTTCGACGGCTTCCTCGATGCCGGCGCGAGCCTCGGCAAGCCGCTGGATGTCTGTATCGAAGGAACGCGATACGACATGGCGCGCCGCCTCCATGCGCCCGGCGAAATCGCCGGCGCGGGCTTCAAGCATGGTCGAGGTCGACGAAATGATGTCGGCCATGTCGGCGCCGATCTGGGTCTTGCCCTGATCGATCATCGCCGACAGCGTCTCCTTGCTATCCTGGAAGGTGTGGGCGATTTCGCGCGCGCGCTCGACCAGCGTCTCGTTGATCTGGCGTGCGCGAGCCTCCAGCGCGGCGTTGAGCTTCTGCGTACCGGTGTCGAGCGCCTCGGCGCGGGTCTGGAACTCGCTGATAAGCGCCTGGCCACGTTCAGCAAGCGTCCGCTCGATGCCGTTAAGGCTGGCTTCGAATTCGGAATTGAGCGTACGCGCGGCACCGCCGAGCAGCGACACCATGCCGGTCGTGCGGTCGTCGAGCAGGTCGGTCAGCGACCGCGTCAGGCCATCGGTGGTGTCCGTCAGTTTGGCGATGCGGGTGTCGAGCAGGCTGGCGAAGGCCTCGCCCGACGTCGACAGCCGGTCGGTGATCGATTCGAGCCGGCCTTCCACCGAATCGAAGATCGACATCGAGCTCCCGTTGATCCTGTCGATCAGCGTGTCGCCGGATTCGTTGATCGTCATCGACAGCTTGGTCGAGGCGTTGAGAATGCTGTCGCGAATGATATCGCTGGCGGCGTTGATCTCGTCCTTCAGCGTCTCGTGGGCGCCGGTGATCGAGGCGCGCACGCGCTCGGCATGGGTGACGACCGCTTCGCGCTCGCTGCCCAGCCCGTCGACCAGCGAGCGGATGCGGGACTCGTTCTCGGAGTAGGAGCGCTCGATCTGGTTCACCTCGCCGTGAACCAGCGTTTCGAGCTCGACGGCACGCGCAAGCGTGCGTTCGATGCCTTCGCCCATGGCCGCCACCTCGCGGCGAACCGCTTGGCCGATCATCATGACGCGATCCTGGGCAAGATTTTCCGGCTCGGCCAGACGGAAGGCCACCTCGGTCATCGACTGCGCGGCAAGGCGCATCTCCTGAGCGCGGCGAATCATCACGGCGAATGCCCAGAACAGGATGACGGGCACGATTGCCGCGACCGCCAGGCCGATCAGCTCGGGACGGGCGAAAAACTGATCGAAGGTGCGGATGTTCCAGATGCCAGGTCCGAACAACAGGTTCGCAAGGCCACCAGCGCCGGCGATCCAGGCCAGCGAAACGAAAGCCACGACCCAATAGATCGTGTTCGAGGCGCGCCGATTGAGGGTGTGCAGGAGCGTCTTATAGTCTTTTTGACGATCGTCGTTGGCCGGCGAGAAAGCGGCCGGCTGCGAGCCATTGCGCGTTGCGACAGGACGCAACTCGGCCGGCTTGGCTTTTGGCGCGGGATTTGCGTTCTGGCTTTGATTGGCGGCAGGTGCCGCGTTCTGGGCTTGGTCGGGGGCAGGTGCTTCGTTCTGGCTGCGACCTTCGCGCGCCAGTTCGTCGGCGGCTTGCGATATTTGCGCTTCCAGATCTTCCATGGATGCCGCGATGTCGAAGTCGCCGCCGGCATCGCCGCTCAGATCGATATCAAGTGCCTTTTCGAGTTCCCTGGCTACGTCGCTGTCGAGCGTTCTTGTCGTCGTTGGTTTCTTCGCCATGCCTTCGCTACCCTGTACAAGCTGCCGCGGGACTTATGGTTCTGCTTATTGATTCTGCCTAGCGTGTCCCGCGCAGGAGGCTGAAAATGGACCTGTCGTATCGTAATGACACAGCCGGGTAAAGAAAACATGCATTCCGCCCGATACGTAAAACTTTAAATATAGGGTTAACACAGCCGTGATTCCGGCGCCGTTATCGCGACATTTTTCCGGGCCAATCATTAACCCGTTGTCCACCGGATACGCCTAGTTTTTGCGGCGGTCGAAGAACGGAGTCTCAAAGTGATACGTGGCGAAAACGGCATTGCCTTCTCGATGCCCGGCGGCGACGTGTCGGGGACAGCCGGGGCGCGGCCGATCGACCTGGCGCATCTTGCGCGCCAGACGATGGGCGATCGGAGCCTCGAGCAGGAGGTGTTGGCTCTGTTCGTGCAGCAGGCGCTGTCGGTGCGCGACAAGATCGTCGATGCGGATGTCAGGCAGCGGCTGCTATTGGCACACGGGCTCAAAGGCTCGGCGCGCGGGGTCGGCGCCTTCGCCATTGCCGATTGCGCCAGTGCGATCGAATGCCGGCCCGAAGACGCCAGCACGCTGAAGCGGCTTGGCTCGCTGATCGAAGAAGTACGCGACTTCGTCGCCGCCATCAGCCGATAGAACTTATTCCCAAAACGCCACGCAGCGGCGCTTTCGCGCCGCAGTTGACTTGTCCGGCAGAGTGATTATGTCGGCTCAGACTCCCTTCAGGTGACAAATGACCAAGCTGACCTTCATCGCCCATGACGGCACGCATTTTGACGTGGATGCCGAAAACGGCTCGACCGTCATGGAAAATGCGATCCGCAATGCGGTGCCGGGAATAGAAGCGGAATGCGGCGGCGCCTGCGCCTGCGCGACCTGCCATGTTTATGTCGACGAAGCCTGGACGGCGGAGGTCGGCGAGCCGGAAGCCATGGAAGAGGACATGCTGGATTTCGCCTACGAGGTCCAGCCGAACTCACGGCTGTCATGTCAGATCAAGGTGCGCGACGCCCTCGACGGGCTGGTCGTGCGCGTGCCGGCTCGCCAGGGCTGACGCCGATTTTTGCCGCTGCCGCTTGGCAGCGGGCCAATGGTCATGCAGTGTCGCGCCGTTTTCCCATAAAGGCGCATGCTTCATGACAGCTCTCACCAAGACGGACGTACTCATTGTCGGGGCAGGGCCTGTCGGCCTGTTTGCCGTATTCGAGCTCGGCCTCTTCGACATGAAGTGCCATCTGATCGACATACTCGACCGGCCCGGCGGGCAGTGCGCCGAACTCTATCCGGAAAAGCCGATCTACGACATTCCGGGTTGGCCCTCGATCTCGGCGCAAGGTCTGGTCGACAAGCTGCTTGAGCAGATCGCGCCGTTCAAGCCCGAATTCACCTATAGCCGCATGGTTTCGAGCCTGGAAAGACTGGAGGACGGCAGTTTCCGCGTCACTTCCGACGAAAACGAGGTGTTCGAAGCCAAAATAGTAGTGATCGCCGCCGGCGGCGGCTCTTTCCAGCCGAAGCGGCCGCCGATTCCGGGCATCGAACCCTATGAAGGCAAGAGCGTGTTCTACTCGGTGCGCCGGATGGAGGACTTTCGCGGTCATGACCTCGTCATCGTCGGCGGCGGCGATTCGGCGCTCGACTGGACGCTGAATCTGCAGCCGGTGGCCAAGAGCGTGACGCTGGTGCACCGGCGGCCCGAATTCCGGGCAGCGCCCGACAGCGTCAACAAGATGTATGCCATGCAGGAGATGAAGGAGCTGGAATTCCAGGTTGGACAGGTGACTGGCCTGACCGGCAACGACGGCCAACTCGCCTCCGCCATCATCAAGGGGCCGGAGGGCGATATCGAAGTGCCGTGTACGCGGATGCTGCCGTTCTTCGGCCTGACGATGAAGCTCGGCCCAATCGCCGAATGGGGCCTCAATCTCCACGAGAACCTGATCCCGGTCGACACCGAAAAATTCCAGACGTCGGTGCCCGGCATCTTCGCCGTCGGCGACATCAACTGGTATCCCGGCAAGTTGAAGCTGATCCTGTCGGGCTTCCATGAGGTCGCTCTAATGGCGCAAGCAGCCAAGCGCATCGTCAGCCCCGGCGAGCGCATTGTATTCCAGTATACGACCTCGTCGACCAGTCTGCACAAGAAGCTCGGCGTGGTCGACTGAACCTCACTATACGCTCGTCGGGCCGGTCTACTCCGCCAAGGCTGGGGCCACAGCCTCGGCATGGCCGCGAAGCGTTTTTTCCGGCATCAGCCAGAGCGTGATGAACGACAGCAGCAAGGTCGCGGCCGCGGCAAGAAAGATCATCACGAACGGTATGGCGGAGGCGATATGGCCGGCCGGCTGCGTGCCTTCGCTGGCCAGCGGCAGCCCGTAACCAAGGGCGACGGCACCAAGCATGGCGACGCCAAGCGCGCTGCCCAGCGAGCGCAGGAAGGCGAGCACGCCGGTCGCTACGCCAAGGTGCATGCGATCGACGGCGTTCTGGACCGAGACGGTGGCAACGGGAAAGGTCGTGCCTGTGCCCAGCCCTATGCAGGTCGTCAACACCTCGACAAGCAATAGCGAGGCATTCCCGGCGATCAGGCTGAGCACGCCGAGGCACAGGATCGAGAAAACGGTGCCGATCATGGCAATGCGCTTATAGTGGAAAAAGCGCGGGATCATTCGCGCGCTGAACGTCGCACCGGCCACCGTGCCGAGCATCAGCCCAAGCAACGCGGTGCCCGATTCGCTGACTGACAGGCCGACGACCGATTGCAGGTAGACCGGCAGATAGACCGACAAGCCGACATTGGCGGCCTGCAGCAGGAACATCGACAACGTGCCGGCGAGAACGATCGGATTGCCGAGCACTTCGAGCGAGATCAGCGGTTCGGCCGCGCGCATCAGCCGCAGCGCGAACGCGCTCCAGAACACCGCCGAGCAGGCGAGCAGCCCAAGGATTTCAGGTGACAGCCACGGATACTCGCTGCCGCCCCAGTTCAAGGCAAGCAGCAGCAGCGAGGTGGCCGCGACCAGAAGCAGCGCGCCGAGGCCGTCGATGCGGTGATGCTTTGCGGCGATCGGCAGCTTCTTGAGCGGGTTGTTGATGATCGCCATCGCCAGCAGCCCGAGCGGAATGTTGATCCAGAAGATCAGCGACCAATGCAGATGTTCGGCGAAGGTGCCGCCGAGCAGCGGCCCGGCGATGCTGGCGACAGCCCAGGTGCCCGAGATCCAGGCGGCGTAGCGAGCCCGCTCGCGCGGCGGGACGAGGTCGCCGATCACGGTCTGCGTCAGGGCGAAAAGACCGCCGCCACCGGCGCCCTGGATCGCCCGGCCGACAACCAGGACCAGCATGTTGGGCGCCGTGGCGCTAACCAGCGACCCGGCGAGAAAGATCAGGATTGCCGCATAGACGGTCGGCCGGCGGCCATAGATGTCGGAGATCTTGCCGTAGAGCGGCGCCACGGCGGTCGCGGTCAGCAGATAGCCGGTCACGATCCACGGCAGATATTCGGCATGCCCGAGCAGACGTGCCATCGTCGGCATCGCCGGCGCAACGATGGTCTGGTCGAGCGCCGCCAGCAGCATCGACAAAAGCACGCCGCCGATAATGGCGTTTTTCTCGGTTTCGGTCAGCGGCGTGCTGGTTTCCACCATCGCTTGCTTGTCAATAGCCTGGTCCATATCCATTCATCCATTACACTTGCATGCACGTCCGGGACGGCTGGAGTGCGTCGAGTGTGCAGATTGGCCCGTGTACTCGTGCCTTTGGGACTGAGCCTTGCGAACTTGACATATGTCGTTCGCTATAGGCCGATTTCGACAGCGGCTCGAAAGTTTTTCGAAGCTGGCACCATGCTTCGGCAAAATTGGCTTTGTTCCAAATTGGCTTTGTCCAACGACGCGGAGTTCAGCCGGGAGCGAGCCGGCCGTTCTCAATGCGCTCGATGCGATAGTGCAAGAGCCGCAGGATACGGCTTTGGAAATTGACGCTTTCGACACGATCGAAGCGCATCTGCTCCTGGTCGTGCTTGGCAAGCATGACCGCTGTAATTTTCGCGGCCTTGGCCTTGGCCAGTTCGCAGGTCTTTTCCGGGTAGCTTGCCTTCAGGGCGTCTTCGAGTTCGCGGCCATGGTTCTTGGCAATCTCGACGTGGCGCTCCTCATGGCGCTTGATGTCGGCGGATAACGTATCCCAGAACAGCCTGACGCCGGCATCGGCTTTGCGCGGACGGCGCCACTGCGGAAGGATCACCTTGACCTTGACGGTGACGACAGCGTCGGCAATCCAGCACGAGCCCGGGTTTTGCGCATAGCTGACGCGGGTGGTGAACGCCATCTGGGTAGCGCCTGGATGCCGCGACCCGGTGCTTTTCACCTGAGGCCCGAGTCTCGACAGCTGGCTCTCGATGTCGTCGAGCGTCCTGCCGCCGATCGGGAAATAACTATATGTCTTGACGAGAGTTGCAGCGCCGGCCGGGAATGCGGTCAGCGCGAACATCAGCGCGCAGAGGAGGGATCGTTTCATCGTGTTGCCTCTTTCCCCACCTTGCTTTACCGCCGTCCTCGGCGCAACGGAATTGATCCCCGGCCACGCCGCGGGATCGAACATGGTTGATGGGCAATGATGACAGGGCGATGGCAGCTGGCGCATGGGCGCCATCTCGACCTTGGCAGTAAGGCCGTGGTCGTCGGCATCCTCAACGTCACGCCGGACAGTTTTTCCGACGGCGGCCTGTTCGATGTGCCGGAAAAAGCGGCGGCCCAGGCGCGCCGCATGGTGGAGGAGGGGGCCTCCGTCATCGACATCGGCGGAGAATCGACACGTCCCGGGGCGTCTGCGGTCTCCGCAAAGGAAGAGCAGGCCCGCATATTGCCGGTCATCGAGGCGCTCGCGACGTCTGGCGGAATGCTGATCTCGGTCGATACCTATCGCGAGGATACGGCCCGGCTTGCCGTCCAAGCCGGCGCACATATCGTCAATGACGTCTGGGGCCTGCAGCGCGAACCGGGCATTGCCCGCGTCGCGGCCGAAACAGGCGCTGGGCTTGTCGCCATGCACACGGGACGGGACCGGCAGAAACTGCCCGACGTGATTGCCGATCAGCTCTTCTTCCTCAGAAAGTCGCTGGAAATCGCGCGGAGGAGCGGTGTTGCCGACGATCATATCGTGCTCGATCCGGGCTTCGGCTTCGCCAAGGAGACGGCCGCGGAAAATCTTGACCTGATGGCACGGTTTTCCGAGCTTCGTGCGCTGGGTTTTCCACTGATGGCCGGCACATCGCGAAAGCGCTTTATCGGCACCGTCACCGGCCGCGACGCGGCCGCAAGGGCCGCCGGAACCGCGGCCACCAGCGTAATCCTGAGGCTCAAAGGCGCGCATCTTTTTCGCGTACACGATGTCGCAATCAACGTGGACGCGTTGGCCATCGCCGATGCTATGCTGGCACGTGAGATCGGGGAAAGCTGAGCCATGTATGTCATCCGCATGAAGAACTGCGCCTTCTTTGCCCGGCATGGTGTGCTGGACGAAGAAGAGACGCTCGGCCAGCGCTTTTATGTCGATGCGGCACTCACGGTGGATCCCGGGCGGGCACTGGTCGAGGATTCCATCGAGGACACCGTCAATTACGGCATCGCCTTTGCAGTCATCGAAAAGATCATTACCGGCGAGCGGCGCTTTCTGATCGAAGCGCTGGCGCTCGAAGTGGCGAGGGCGCTGACGGCGCGGTTCCCGCAGATCAAAAAGGCCGAGATCACGGTGCGCAAGCCGAACGCCCCGGTGCCGGGTGTGCTCGATCATGTCGAGGTGACCGTTGTCTGGCCAGAATAATACCGTCTATCTCAGCCTTGGCGGCAATCTCGGTGATCCGGCAAAGTCGATGGCTGCGGCACTGGGCATTCTGGATGCCGACGAGAGCACGCGCGTCATTGCCGTTTCGTCGCTCTACCGCACGCCGCCCTGGGGCAAGCTCGATCAGCCGGATTTCCTCAACGCGGCGGCCGAAATCTCGACCGCGCTCGCGCCGCGGGCTTTGCTCGACCTTTGCCTCGACGCCGAGCGAAAACTGAAGCGGGTGCGCGAGGAGCGCTGGGGTCCACGCCTGATCGATATCGACATTCTGGTGTTCGGCGACCGCATCATCCACGAGACCGGACTGGAGGTGCCGCATCCGCGCATGCTGGAGCGCGCCTTCGTGCTGGCGCCGCTGGCAGAAATTGCGCCAGAGCTTGTGGTCGACGGCAAGAGCGTGTCGGAGCGGCTGGCCGCCGTCGACACGTCGGGCATTGAACGGTTACCGTCGGGCCAGGATTGGTGGAAGACCTGACGCTGCCGCCATCGGTGCCTGAATCAGCCGGAAAACCCACCTCCGTCGAGGAACATTTGTTCGTCTGGTGTCGTCTCGCGGCCAAGCATCCTGTTTCGATGCGGAAAGCGGCCGAAGCGCTGGATGATGTCGCGATGCTCGATCGCATATTTCAGGTAGGAGGGGGCTTTGGCGGCGGTAAGCTCCATCGATCTGAGCTGATCGGCGAGGTCCTCCGAATGCTCATAGGGCAAATAAAGAAAGACGCGGAGGTTTTCGTCGAGCGCCAGGTCATGGCCGGCGGCGATCGCTTTCCGGGCGAAATGCCGCGCCAGCGGGTCCGTGGCGTACATGTGGCCGGTGCCGCGAAAGCAGTTTCGCGGAAACTGGTCGAGCAGGATCATCAGTGCCAGCGACCCTTCGGCGTGTTCAGACCAGCCGTCGCATTCGCAGCGCGCGGCGGCGAAGTGCAGATCGAAAAACCGGGTGCGGAAGTCGGTATCAAAGGCGTCGTTCTTCTCGAACCACGCGTCCTCCCCCGCGTCGCGCCAGAATCCGGCGACGGAGAGAGCGCGCTCGTCCAGTTCGTTCATCATTCGCGTCGTTCCAAGGTTTAATCGGCCGGTTCGGATTTCTGCAGCACGCCGGCGGTCTCTTCGTTGAGCGCCTGGCCCGCGCGCCGTGGCGTGCTGAGCGGCGTCGGGATGGGCGTGCCGATATTGCCTTTGAGGAAACGCCGCCCGGCGCGAATGCCTTCGGCCTGTTGAAGTTCGAAACGGGCAGCATCGCGGCGGCGGACGTCCTCGACTACCTCGGCGACCTCTTCCGGGTCGACGCCGAGGGCTTCCAGGGTCGAGCCGCCGAAGACAAGCGCCGATTCGAACGTCTCGCGGAGCTGATAGTCGACGCCGGCACGAATGAGCTGCAACGCCGTGCCGCGGTCGAAGGCCCGTGCCAGCACTGTCAGCAAGGGAAACTCCGCCTTGATCAGTTCCGCGATGCGCACGGCGGCATCGGGCTTGTCGACACAGATCAACACGGCGCGTGCCCGCCCGGCTCCCGCGGCCCGCAGGATGTCCAGCCGCGTGCCATCGCCATAATAGACCTTGAAGCCGAAATCGGCTGCCGCCTGGATCATTTCGACCTCATTGTCGATGATCGATACGTCGATCCCGCGCAACAAAAGCGGCTGGCTGGCGATCTGGCCGAACCGGCCAAAGCCGATGATCAGCACGCTGCCGGTCAGGCCGTTGGCGACATCGACGCCCTCGAGCGACTGCTCGTCGCGCGGCGTCAGATACCGCAGGGCTATGATTGCCAACGGCGTCAGCACCATGGAAATGATGACGATGGCGGTCAGCATCGCATTGGCCTGGCTATCGATGATGCCCACCGCCGCCGCTGCGGAATAGAGGACGAAGGCGAATTCGCCGCCTTGCGCCATGAAGACCGCGCGTTCGAGCGCTTCCCGGTGGCCGGTTTTGAGGACGCGGGCAACGATATAGATGCCGATCGCCTTCATCAGCATGTAGGCGACGACATAAATGGCAATGAGCTGCCAGTTGACGACGACCACATGCAGGTCGAGCGACATGCCGACGGCGAGGAAGAACAGCCCGAGCAAAATGCCGCGGAACGGTTCGATGTCGGCCTCCAGCTGGTGGCGGAAGGTCGATTCCGACAAAAGCACGCCGGCCAGGAAGGCGCCCATTGCCATCGACAGGCCGGAAAGCTGCATGGCAAGCGCTGACCCGAGAACGACCAGGAGGGCGGCAGCGGTCATCACCTCACGGGCGCGCGCATCCGCCAGGATACGAAAGAACGGATTGAGCAGATAGCGCCCGGCAAGCACCAGCCCGACGATCGCGGCAAGGCCGATGCCGACCTCCGTCAACCGATCCGACAGGCTCATATCGGCGCCGCCCGGCGCGAGGAAGGCGATCAGCGCCAGCAGCGGCACGATGGCCAGGTCTTCCAAAAGCAGGACCGAAACGATGCGCTGGCCCTTGGGCGTGGCCAGTTCGCCGCGTTCTTCCAGCAATTGGATGACGATGGCCGTCGAGGTGAGCACGAAACCGGCGCCGGCGACGAAGGATTGCGCGATCGGAAAACCTCCCGCCAGCCCGACGCCGGTCAGTAGGACCGCGCAGACGCCGACCTGCAGCGCGCCAAGCCCGAAAATCTCGCGGCGCAGGCCCCATAGCCGTGACGGCTGCATTTCCAGCCCGATGATGAACAGGAACATGACGACGCCGAGTTCGGCGACATGAAGAATGGCTTCCGATTCGGAAAAAATGCGCAGTCCGAACGGGCCGATCACGACACCGGCCGCCAAATAGCCGAGGATGGAGCCGAGTCCCATGCGCCTGAAGATCGGTACCGCAACGACGCCGGCGGCAAGCAGCGCCACCACCTGAATCAGATCGCCGTTGGATGCCTCTGCCGCCATGCCTGCCGTTCCGCTCTCTTGGGAGTCAAGCGGCCAAGATAGGGGCTTCGGGGCGGATCGAACAGTGCGAATGCGGCGCATTGTGAAGGCGATATTGCAGGCGCACTGCACAGGATAATGGGGTGCCTGGCGTTGCTTGTTCCAGCGATCCGGCGCTAAGGACGCCCGGCTTCGGCCAGTGGAGGGTGAGCGACGATCAAGTCGCAGCCCTTTTTGAGGAGATGACTGACATGAAGACGTTTTTGCTGGTTGCCGTTGGCATCGCGGCGCTTGCCGGCTCGGCCTGTTCGAAGGCACCCGAGTGCACGACCGAGATACTGACCAAGAAGGCTCAGGACATGACTGCGGCACTTCAGGCTGCGATTACCAAGGATCCAGCCAAGGCAGCCGACCTCGGGGCCAAGGTCCAGGCGGTCACAACCAAATATCAGGGCGGTACGACAGCGGCCGAGGCCTGCAAGGCCTATGACGAGGTGATTGCCGCGATCAAGGGCTGAGCACTTAATTGCAAATCAAAAGAGGGCGGCGCCGTCTGGCCGCCGCCTTTCTCACGCTAAAAGTCAGTTCGGAGTTACGGAGCCGACCTCGACTGCATCGATCCGCTTCAACTTCATGCCGATGACCGGTACCAGCTGCTGGTCGACGCGCACGGCAACGGTCACCGTCATCGAATTGTCGTCGGGGACAAGCGCCTGCATAACGCCGCGCAACTGATTGCGATTTATGGTGAAAACCACCTTGTGCGCATCGACGACATTGCCACCGATAATGTCGAGGCCGGACCCGGCGGCCCCGCCCATAAAGCTGCCCTTGTAGCCCTGCCGGCCCTTGTGTTCGATCGTTGCCGACATCTGCTGGGTGAACATGCCTACCCGGCAGCCGCCGTCGAGCGACATGCCAACCTTGCCGTCAGGCGTCGAGCCGATGAAGCTGCAGGTGAATTTCGTGCCCTTGTATTTGCCGGCAACGATTTCCCCTGGGCCGACCCATTTGCCTTCGACCGATCGAAAGAACTGCTTGTCCGGTTCCGCCGCCGAGGTCTTTCCGGCAATGCCGACGGTTGCGACAAGCGCGAGCGCCACGGGCAGCCCGCTGGACAGAATAACGCTTTTCATCGACGACACCCGGCAACAAAGAGACTGGTTTGGACGCTTCCGACCATGGACAAGATTGGTTAATGCTTTGTCACCCCAAGGCGATAGTCACGTTCCGGAAGCGGATGTTTCTTTTTCTTTCTTTGCTGCAAAGGAGGTCAGCGCGGAGAGGAAATCGCCCAATCCGGGCCGCCTGACAGCGCCGTGGCCAACAATCTGCTGGACGAAACTGTCGCCGACGGCGATCGACCCGGTGACCGCGAGATGGGCGAGAACGCTGCGCGCCAGGCGAAAAAAGCCAAGCGTGCCGGGGCGACCGCCATAGAGCTCCGACAGGCGGCGAATCAGCCGGCCGGCTTCGAACACGACGTAAGCGACGTCGACCAGCGCGCGGGGGCTGACCGCGGTCACCAGGGAGACGCGCTTCGCCGCTTCGAGAATCATCACCCTGGCGCGGGCATCGAGCGGGCCGAGGATCTCGCTCTCGGCCAGCCGCACCAGATTGCCGCCGTCAATGATCTCGCCGCGCAATTCGGCCAGCGAGCGCCTGCCGGCCGCGGTTTCGGGCTTGGCCGCGACAAATGCCGACAACTCGTCGACCACGGCGCGGGCGGCCTTCGGATCGTCACGGGCAATCGCATCGAGCGCCCGCTTTTGCAACTTTTCGACCTCGGCAAGGCGGGCAATCGCCATGAACTCGCGCACGAGGATGATCAGAAGCGCCAGGATGGCGATCGCGGCCATACCGGCAGCCAGCCAGCCCAGCCACTCGGCGCGCTCGAACAGGTCGCGAATCAGCTGGTCGGTCCAGAGGCCGACGGCGAGCGAAACCAGAACGCCCAGCGCGCCAAAGAACAGGCTGCCAAGCAGCGAACGTTTTCGCGGCGCAATCGCCGGCGGCGGTTCGGCAGCGACGATGTCAGGCTCGTCGAAGACGTCGATCTCCGCCGGTGTGACCACGGCTAGATCCGCCTTCAGAGTACGCGGCTTTCGCGCCGGCGCGGCCTCGGACGCAGCATGGCGAGCCGTCGAATCTTCCTTTTGCTGGGGCTCCGGCTCGATGCGAAAGGCCGCCGGTCTGCGGGGCACACTCATGCGAGATGATCTCCGATCAGGAACTGCAGCGCGCGGTCGAGCCTGATATGCGGCAGCGACAGTGTCACGCCCTCGGCCGTGCGCTCGAGTTTCGGCGGGCGAAAGCGCACGAAGCGGATCGCGGGGTCGTCATTTTTCTGCCGGCGGGCCGATTCGGAAACGTCGAACACCGCATCAACTTTCTCCGGCAAATCTCCGGGAAATATGGCTGTTTCGGTCTTTCCGTCAAAGGTTTCGCCATTGATTTTTTCGCCACGCAATGGCGTGCCGATAATGACCGGCAAAGTCTCGCGGCCCTGCTTGACCGTGCCTTCACGGGTCGCGCGCATGGCCGCCAAGGCCACGACGTCGACGTCGGCGCCGGTGAAATTCGCTCGCGCCACGGCGCGGTCGGCTAGCCGCCGCACGATCGCCTGCAGCCGGTCGTGGCTTTCGTGGTGCAGATGGTCGGCCTTGGTCGCGGCCACCAATATGCGGTCGATGCGTCTTGAAAACAGGTCGGTCAGGAAGTTGCCCCGGCCGGGGCGGAAACAGGACAGGATTTCGGTGACCGCACGTTCCAGATCGGCCATCGCGCCGGGGCCGGCATTCAATGCCTGCAATGCGTCGATGAGCACGATCTGGCGGTCGAGACGCGTGATGTGTTCGCGAAAGAACGGTTTGACGACATGCGTCTTGTAAGCCTCGTAGCGCCGCTCCATCATCGCCTGCAGCGATCCCGAGCGGGCGCGCCGGCCGTCCAGATTCGGCAGCGGCGCGAAGGTGAGAGCGGGCGAGCCTTCAAGATCGCCGGGCATCAGGAAGCGGCCGGGCGGCAAGGTCGAAAGCGCCCGCTCGTCGAGCTTGCAGGCCTTGAGATAGGCGGCGAAGCTCTCGGCGAGACGGCGCGCCGTCATCTCGTCGGCCTCGGCGTTCGGGTCGACCGGATTGGAGAGCGCCCGCCATTCCCGCGAAAGATCGACACGCACCGGCAACACGGCCATCTCGAAGGCCTCACGCGAAAAATCGGCGTAGGACTTGCCGAGCAGCGGCAGGTCGAGCAGCCATTCGCCGGGATAGTCGACGATGTCGACCGACAATTTGCCGGCGGAAAACATGCGGGTCCAGCCAGAGGCCGATTCGTATTCGATGGTGAGCCTCAGTTCGGAAATCGCACGCGTCGAATCCGGCCAGACGCGGTCGTCGACAAGAGCCGCAATGTGATCCTCGTACTGGAAGCGTGGTACGGCGTCGTCCGGCTGCTCTTCGAGAAAGGCCCGGGCGACGCGCCCCGATTTTTGTGCCTCAAACAGCGGCAAGCGCCCGCCATGGACCAGATTGTGCACAAGGGCCGAGATGAACACCGTCTTGCCGGCGCGGGACAGCCCAGTCACGCCAAGACGCAGCGACGGAGCGAAAAGCCCGGCAGCGCGGCCTGACAACGTGTCCAAGGCAATCTTCGCCTCGTCGGTGAAAGTCGTCAGCGATGATGCCAAAATCTGTTCTCGCGGGCCGCTCAGGAACCGATATAGGCTTTGATGCGCGGCTTTGAAATGGCCTCAGATATCGGCAGGCGTCAGGAAGGCTTCGAGATAGCCGGCGCCCGGCGCAGACTCGGCAAGACTGCCGTTGAACCGGACCACCGCAAGTGCGGAGGCCGGGAAGCCGTGGTTCAGCATGGCCCGCGCGGTCTCCTCGCCGTCGCCTGAGAGCGCCATGGCGAGATCCTCAATCATCGGATTGTGGCCGATGACGAGCAGGGCATCCAGCCCGCCATTCTGCCGGATGGCGGCGAGGTACGCGGCGGCATCGTCGCTGTAGAGCGTGTCAAGGAACAGCACCCGGCCCGTGTCGGTGTGGCCAGCCAAGCTTTCCAGCGTCTGGCGGGCGCGCCTGGCGCTTGAGCAAAGGGTGAGGCCCGGTACGTATTTGCGGGAACGCATCAGCACGCCCATCGCTTCGGCGTCGGCGAAGCCGGATGCGTCGAGCGGGCGGTCGAAGTCAGCCACGCCAGGCAGCGCCCAGCCGGCCTTCGCATGCCTCAGCAGGTAAAGTCTGGTCACCGGATCCCCGTTGTGCCGGGCACCGAACCCGTCAACACGCCGCAGGATTTGCCATCAGAAGAGCTCCGTGCGCAATGGCAAGCGCCCCTCAAGCATAGCGAATCATGTACGGATTCGGTCGTATTCTTCGCAAAAGGGCATCGCAGATGCTGGTTTGTCCGGGACTAACAATTGCGTGACACTGTCGTCGATTGATCTTGTGCAGTTTTCGGTCCGCGAATATATAGGCGCCAAATTTGGGGCTTGTTGGGTGAGTCGAATGAACGACATCGTTACCGCCGATTACGTACCCTCCGAAGACGAGCCGTTCATGAACGAGCGGCAGAAATCCTACTTTCGCATGAAGCTCGTCACCTGGAAGAACGACATCTTGCGCGAAGCGCGCGAAACTCTCGAAATCCTGCAGCAGGAAAACGCTAACCACCCCGACCTCGCCGATCGCGCCTCCTCGGAAACCGACCGCGCCATCGAACTTCGCGCCCGCGATCGCCAGCGAAAACTCATCTCGAAGATCGATTCCGCCCTCCAGCGCCTTGACGAAGGCACTTACGGTTATTGCGAGGAGACGGGCGAGCCGATCGCGCTGAAGCGGCTCGACGCGCGCCCGATCGCCACGTTGTCGATCGAGGCGCAGGAGCGCCATGAGCGGCGCGAGAAGGTCTACCGCGACGACTGAGTCGGCGGGAAAAGCAGCGGCATCGGTAAAGCGTTCAAAATGGCCGGTTTTCCGGCCATTTTCATTGGCCGTTCGCTATCGGCCTATCTTTTCTGATTGGACAACTCGCCGAGGAGCTTCGTCATCTCGTCGTCGAGAGAGGGCGATGCCTTCGCCACCGGCTTGCTCGGCGTTTGGCTGAAGCGTGGCTCGTCGAGGGAAACCTCCAGCTCCTTCATCAGCGCATCGTCGATCGACTCATGCTGTGCCGGCGGCTCGTATCTTGCCGGGGAGTCCTGTTTTGCCGGCGGCGGCGCATGTCGCGAGGCATTGGCGTTGACGGATCCATAACTTGGCAACGGTGTGACGTTCGATGCCGGTTTCGGCGCCGGTGCCGGCATTGTTGCTGGCATTGTCGCTGTCTGGCGGGCTAGGACAGGGGTTGCGGCCACGCTTGCCGGCTGCGGCGGCGCTTGCCTCGCCGGCGCGGCTGTGGTCGAAGCCGACCTTGCTGCCGGCTGGTGGCTGTTGTCTCCGGTCAATGCCGGGCGCCGCAGCGCCGAGAGCCTGATGTCGCGCTCGACGACGACATCGGTCGGACCACCGATCAAGAGCAGGTGCTCGATGTCGTCGCGACGCACCAGCACTAGCCGCCGGTGACTGTCGACCGCTGTGGCATCCATGACAGCCAGCCGCGTCTTGCGGTTCCTGCCGCCGGCGACGAATGTTCCGAATGTCAGGCTGCGGACAAGCCTGATGATAAGAAGAATGATGAGCAGAAGGACAAGTACTGCAAACGTCCATAGGATTGCTGCGGCATAACCAGGACCCGCCTCGCCATCCAGCCATTGCAGCATTGGTTCCCCCAAAATCAGCTTTCGAAGAGTGGCGACACTAGACTGTTGCGGCAGGCCACCGCAAGTTGCCTTTCACGCTTCGTGAACAGCTTGAAACGCCGGGAGCCGAACGGCGTCATTTTTAGCGGACATCTGCAGCCGGGCCTTTTCCCGACCCTGAGAATATGATTCAACCGACACCGGAATTCACGAGCAGGGGGCACATGGCCAAGGAAGCGCGCGGCGATTTCTATCCGGTACCTATCGTCGACCAGAACACGCGACCGGGTGCGGTCACCCGGCTGATCGTCTTCATCGTCGTCCTGACTGGGGCAGCGATCGTCTTCGGCCTTTTCCGTGAGCGACTTGGCGATCCATTCCTGCTCGGCATGCTTGGCGTGCTGGCGATGATCGGTGTCGGCTTTCTATTCGCCACTGCGATCGGCTTCGTCCATATCACGCCGCGCTCGACAAGCGACGAACTGTCGAAAGCTTTCGTCGATTCGATGTCGCAAGGTCTCCTGGTCACCGACACCAAAGGCCGTATCATCTACGCCAACCGGACTTATGCTGATATGACGGGTGCCGAGTCGGCCGCCGACCTCAAGACGGTCGAAGGTTTGCTTTCAGACGTTCCCGAGGCCTCGGTGACCATATACCGGCTGGCGTCAGGCCTGCGCGACGGCCAGCCCGGCGACGGCGAGTTTCGGCTCGCGCAGTCCATTCGGCTAGGCGCCGAACCGGGCGCGCGCTGGTACCGCGTCCGGGCCCGCGCCTTCAGCGTTCCCGGCCAGCGGCTGCCGATGCTTGCCTGGCAGCTTGCCGATATCTCGCGGGAACGGGCCGAGCAGGAGCGGTTCTTTCTCGACCTGCAAAAGGCCATCGATCACCTCGACCATGCGCCGGCCGGTTTCTTTTCCGCCGACCAGGAAGGCCGCGTCACCTATATCAACGCGACCCTCGCGGAGTGGCTGGGCATCGACCTGGCCAGCTTCACCCCCGGCGCCATCACGCTGCCGGAGATCGTCGCCGGCGACGGCATGGCGCTGGTCCGTTCGGTCAAGGCCGATGCGGGTACCACGCGCAATGCTGTTATCGATCTCGATCTGACGACGATGACCGGCGAGGCGCTGCCGGTGCGCTTCATGCATCGTGTCTCGGCCAGTCGAGAGGGCCTCAACGGCCCGACTCGCACCATCGTGCTCAACCGGACGCAAGGCGAGGACGCTTCGGCTGACCTCCGCGCCTCGGAAATACGCTTCACGCGGTTCTTCAACTCGACGCCGATGGCGATAGCCGGCGTCGACCACGCCGGCCGCATCCTGCGCACCAATGCGCCGTTTCTGTCGCTGTTTTCCTCGGTCGTCGACCGCGACGCGGTCGATCGGCGTGTGCGGCTGGATACGGTGATCCACGAGCGCGACCGGCCGGCTTTCGCCGCGGCGTTCGAAAAGGCACGCCAGCAACAGGCTGACATCGAGCCGATCGATACGGTGCTGCCCGGCAATGAGGAGCGCCACATACGCTTCTACGTCAACGCGGTCGCAGACGGTACCGGCGGCGAAGGCGCCGAGGAATCGGCCATCGTCTATGCCGTCGAGACCACCGAGCAAAAAGCCCTCGAGGGCCAGATGGCGCAGAGCCAGAAGATGCAGGCGGTCGGCCAGCTCGCCGGCGGCATCGCGCATGATTTCAACAATGTGCTGACCGCCATCATCATGGCCTCGGACCTGCTGTTGACCAACCACCGGCCGTCCGATCCGTCGTTCCCGGACATCATGAACATCAAGCAGAATGCCAACCGGGCGGCCTCGTTGGTGCGGCAGTTGCTGGCCTTCTCGCGCAAGCAGACCCTGCGGCCGGAGGTGCTCAACCTGACCGACGTGCTCGCCGATCTCAGGATGCTGCTTGCCCGGCTGGTCGGCAACGAC
Source organism: Mesorhizobium sp. M1348 (assembly GCF_040317925.1). Lineage (NCBI taxonomy): Bacteria > Pseudomonadati > Pseudomonadota > Alphaproteobacteria > Hyphomicrobiales > Phyllobacteriaceae > Mesorhizobium > Mesorhizobium sp. M1348. Next base: position 89,786 of record NZ_JAMYLH010000013.1, read on the forward strand.
ATCAAGCTCAAGATCGACCATGGCCGCGACCTGTGGCCGGTCAGGGTCGATATCGGGCAGTTCGAGCAAGTGGTGGTCAATCTGGCGGTCAATGCGCGCGATGCGATGCCGGCCGGCGGCGACCTCACCGTACGCACCCGCAACGTCAGCGCCGGAGAGTGCAAGACCTTTTCCTACCGCGAACTTACTCCGGCCGACTATGTGCTGGTCGAGGTCGAGGACAGCGGCAGCGGCATCGCGCCTGATGTGCTGAAAAAGATCTTCGAGCCCTTCTTCACGACAAAGGAGGTTGGCAAGGGAACTGGCCTCGGCCTGTCCATGGTCTATGGCATCATCAAGCAGACAGGCGGCTTCATCTTCTGCGATTCCGAAGTCGGCAAGGGATCCGTGTTCCGCATCTTCCTGCCGCGGCACATTGCGGAGGCAAGGAAGGCGGGCGAGGCTGGAGAAGTGCCGGCCGCCCCTGCCAAGATCGCCGACTCAGCCAAGGATCTGTCGGGCTCGGCCACGGTGCTGCTGGTCGAGGACGAGGACGCCGTGCGCATGGGCGGCATGCGGGCGCTGAAGTCGCGCGGCTACACCGTCCACGAGGCGTCCTCGGGCGTCGAGGCGCTTGAAGTCTACGAAGCGCTCGGCGGCAAGGTCGACATCGTGGTGTCGGACGTGGTGATGCCGGAAATGGACGGTCCGACGCTGCTTGGCGAATTGCGCAAACGGCAGCCCGACATCAAGTTCATCTTCGTGTCCGGCTATGCCGAAGACGCGTTCGCCAAGAACTTGCCGGCCGACGCGCATTTCGGCTTCCTGCCGAAGCCGTTTTCGCTCAAGCAATTGGCCACGATCGTAAAGGACATGCTGGAATCCTGACCCTTCCAATGCTCCGCTTGCGCAATGTCGTGAGACTGCCATGATTGCAGGCGAAACGGGCGACGGGTTTTGGAAAGCATGCCGTGACGCCGCACAACGAGGCAAGCAAGGGCGACTACGCAAGCGCGGTGCTGCTGCCGGGCGATCCGCAGCGCGCTGAATGGATGGCGCAGACTTTTCTGGAAGCGCCGCGCTGCGTCAACCGCCGCCGCGGCGCGCTCGGCTTTACCGGGTTGTTTCGCGGCAAGCCTGTCAGCATCCAATCCACCGGCATCGGCGTCGCTTCGTTCCTGGTCTATGTGCATGAGCTGCTGGACTTCTATGGTGCGAAAACGTTGATCCGCACTGGTACCTGCGGTGGCCTGACCACCGAGATCGCGCTGCGCGGCCTGGTGATCGCGCAATCGGTGCGCGGCGAAAATGCGGAGAGCGGCCAGGTTTTTGGGCTCTATCGTGCCGATGCCGGCCCCGATCCGGCATTGTTGGCCCAGGCGTTGGCCCGGGCTGCGGAACTCGGCATCGACCATCGGGCCGGGCTGACCATCTGCAGCGATATTTTCTATCATCCGCTGGGGCGCGAACGCTTTGCCGAAGCACAGGCACAGGGCGCGCTCGCCGTGGATATGGAAACCAGCGCACTTTACCGCATTGCGGCCGATTTCGGCGCCCGGTCGCTGTCGATCCTGACCGTCGTCGACAATGTGGTAACCGGCGAGCAGACCGACTATTCCGAACGCCAGGGCCTTTTCACCGATATGACCCGGCTGGCGCTCGACCTGGCGGCGGAGAGCTAGGCGGCTTTCTACTTCGGAGTACGGAACCTCGCCAGGTTCCGCGCTTTTTTCAACGCTTTGTGCAGGTCGAGGCGGTAAAGGCGCCGTCTGGCTGCTTCATGATGATGTCGAAGGACGGGGTGGTTCCGCTTTCCAGCGTCGCCTGCGTAAGCGAGATCGAGTTGCCGCCACTGGTGTAGCCGCCCAGCGGACCCAGCCAGGTGATCACGCCGTCTGCATCCATCTGGTAATTGTAGCTCTGCGGCGCGATGCCGAAGCTCACCGGACCGCTATAGACGTTTCCCTTGATGGTGATGTCGCCGAGGCTGAGGAACATGCCGAGCAGGTAGACTTCGCAATGATAGGAGCCGTCCGGCAGCTTGCCGTCGCTGAAGCCGGCGCGCGCTACGGTCGTCGTCGCCAGCAGAAGCATGGCGGTGAAAATGCAAGAAGCTCTGAAGGCCATAGAGTCCCCCGTTAAGGGTTCGAACTTGCCTCATTTCGCTCCGGCGCTGCAATCCTCGCCAGCGCTCATATGATGCTGCTCAAAATTAGGGCATTGGCCTATATGTGAGTAAAACTTAGGCTGATATGGGTGATCCTTTCTCGTTTCGAACATGGCAGGCGAGGTTCATCTCCTGCGGCTAATACATTAACCGACTGACAGAGCTGGGAAATCTCAAATCCTCCGACCTTGCTCCCGTGATTGGCACAGCCGTTGCATGGTCTGTTCCGATGCAGTTAACCAGCTTGGGAGTTAAAAAGTATGAGGGGTAGTTTCTCGACATTAGCAAAAATGTTTTCGGCCGGCGTGGTCACCGCCGGCCTGCTGACGAGCGTTCCCGCCAAGGCGGCCGACGACACCATCAAGGTCGGCATCCTCCATTCGCTGTCGGGAACCATGGCGATCTCTGAGACGACGTTGAAGGACGCCATGCTGATGCTCATCGAAGAGCAGAATGCCAAGGGTGGCCTGCTCGGCAAGAAGCTCGAGGCGGTGGTCGTCGATCCGGCTTCGAACTGGCCGCTGTTCGCCGAAAAGGCGCGCGAGCTGATCTCGAAGGACAAGGTCGCGGCGGTGTTCGGCTGCTGGACCTCGGTGTCGCGCAAGTCGGTACTGCCGGTGTTCAGCGAACTCGACAACATCCTGTTCTACCCGGTCCAGTATGAGGGCGAGGAAAGCGAGCGCAACGTGTTCTACACCGGCGCGGCGCCGAACCAGCAGGCCATTCCGGCAGTCGATTATCTGATGAGCGAGGACGGCGGTTCGGTGAAGCGCTGGGTGCTTGAAGGCACCGACTACGTCTACCCGCGCACCACCAACAAGATCCTCGAGGCCTATCTGAAGGCGAAGGGCGTTGCTGCCGAAGACATCATGGTCAACTACACGCCGTTCGGTTTCTCCGACTGGCAGACCGAAGTCTCGGCGATCAAGAAGTTCGGCTCGGCCGGCAAGAAGACCGCCGTCGTCTCGACCGTCAACGGCGACGCCAACGTGCCGTTCTACAAGGAGCTCGGTAACCAGGGCATCAAGGCCGAGGACATCCCGGTCATGGCCTTCTCTGTCGGTGAGGAAGAGCTTGCCGGTCTCGACACCGCGCCGCTGGTCGGCCATCTCGCCGCCTGGAACTATTTCGAAAGCGTCGATACGCCCGAGAACGAGAAGTTCATCGCCGACTGGCACAAGTTCATCAAGAACGACAAGCGCACCACCAACGATCCGATGGAAGCCCACTATATCGGCTTCAACATGTGGGTGAAGGCGGTCGAGAAGGCCGGCACCACCGATCCGGACAAGGTCATCGACGCCATGGTTGGCGTCTCGGTGCCGAACCTGACCGGCGGTTATTCGACCATGATGCCGAACCATCATATCACCAAGCCGGTGCTGATCGGCGAGATCCAGGCCGACGGCCAGTTCGAGACCGTGTCGCAGACGCCGGGCCTGGTGATGGGCGACGAGTGGTCCGACTACCTGCCTGACTCCAAGGACCTGATCTCCGATTGGCGCGCGCCTCTGTCCTGCGGCAACTTCAACGTTGCCACCGGCAAATGCGGCGGCAAGGGAACCAACTGATCCTCCCGGTCTGTCCTCCCAGACCCGCAAGCCCTCCGGGCAGGCTCCTCCTCCAGCCTGCCCGGAGGCGACATTCAACCTTCAACAGCCACCAGAAACCAATGATCCTGATCCGCGCGATTGGCCTGATGCTGCTGCTCCTCCTGGGGACGCTGCTGCCGTCGAACGCCAGCGAAGCAGATCTGCGCGCCGTCATCGCCAAATTCGCCACCGCCGCCAATTTTCCGGCGATAGAAGCCGTCGTGCGCGAGCTTGCGGCATCCGGCGATCCAGCCGTCGAACGGCCGCTTGCCGCGCTTGCGGAGGGCAGCCTTTACGTCCGCAAGGCCGATTCACTGGTCTTTGTCGGCAAGGAGAGCGGCGGCGGCATCGAGCTGCTCGATGCGCTCACCGGCGAAAGATCGGGCGAAGTTGCCAAGGCCGACATCACCAAGATCAAGGTCAACAATACGCTGCGCCGCGTCATTCGCGATGCATTGGGCACGCTGACACTTGGCTCCAAGGACCCGGCCGTGCGCATTGCCGCCGCCGACACCATGTTCAAGACGCCGGACGCGGCGAACATCGAGCCGCTCGACACTGCGATCGCCAATGAGGGCGTGGCAAGCGTCAAGGCGCTGCTCGAACAGGCACGCGCCGCGTCGGTTCTCGTTTCAGACAGGCCGGAGGCCGACAAATTGGCGGCGATCGCGCTGATCGGTGCGCGCGGCGACCGCGATGCGGTGTCGCTGCTCACGTCGGTGGAGGCCAATTCCGAAGGTGCGGTGAAGGACGCGGCGACGGCGGCGATATCCAACATCAATTCGACGCTGGCGCTTTGGGATGCCGGCCAGAATATCTGGTACGGCATATCGCTCGGATCGGTGCTGCTGCTGGCGGCGATTGGCCTGGCCATCACCTTCGGCGTCATGGGCGTCATCAACATGGCGCATGGCGAGATGGTCATGCTCGGCGCCTACACGACCTTCGTCGTGCAGGAGGTGATCCGCAATTCCTTTCCCGGCCTGTTCGATTGGTCGCTGGTTATCGCCTTGCCGCTGGCCTTCCTGGTGGCGGCGCTCGTCGGCCTTGTCATCGAGCGCGGGCTGATCCGCTTCCTCTACGGCCGGCCGCTGGAGACGCTGCTGGCGACATGGGGGGTCTCGCTGATCCTGCAGCAGGCCGTACGCACCATCTTCGGGCCGACCAACCAGGAGGTCGGCAACCCGTCATGGATGTCCGGCTCGTTCAATATCGGCCAGCTTGCCGTGACCTGGAACCGGCTCTGGATCCTGGTATTCGCGCTCGGGGTGTTCGCGGTGCTGCTCTACGTGATGAAACGTACGCCTTGGGGGCTGCAGATGCGTGCCGTCACCGCCAATCGCCGCATGGCCGCCTCGATGGGCATCAGGACGCCATGGGTCGACGCCCTGACGTTTGCACTCGGCTCCGGCATTGCCGGCATAGCCGGTGTCGCGCTCAGCCAGATCGACAACGTCTCGCCCAATCTCGGTCGTGGCTACATCATCGACAGCTTCATGGTCGTCGTCTTCGGCGGTGTCGGCAATCTCTGGGGCACGCTGGTCGGCGCTTTCTCGCTCGGCATAGTCAACAAGTTCCTCGAACCTTACGCTGGAGCGGTGCTCGGCAAGATCGTCGTCCTGGTGCTGATCATCCTGTTCATCCAGAAACGCCCGCGCGGGCTGTTCGCGCTCAAGGGCAGGTCGGTGGAAGCATGATCACGGGACGCTTCTTTGCTGCCGGCGCCGACCGCCGCGTCGCCATCACCATCTTCATCCTGCTGGCGGTTGCCATCGTCGTGCCGCTGCTCAATCTTGCGGTCTCGCCGACAAGTGCGTTTTACGTGCCGTCCTATATCGTCGCGCTCACCGGCAAATACCTGTGCTACGCACTGCTCGCCTTGGCGCTCGATCTCGTCTGGGGCTATTGCGGCATCCTCTCGCTCGGCCATGGCGCTTTCTTCGCGCTCGGCGGCTATGCGATGGGCATGTATCTGATGCGCCAGATCGGCTCGCGCGGCGTCTACGGCAATCCGCTGCTGCCGGATTTCATGGTATTCCTTAACTACAAGGCATTGCCGTGGTTCTGGTATGGTTTCGACCATTTCTGGTTCGCGGCGGTCATGGTGCTTGCGGTACCCGGCCTGCTCGCCTTCGTCTTCGGCTGGTTCGCCTTCCGCAGCCGCGTCACCGGTGTCTATCTGTCGATCATCACCCAGGCGATGACCTATGCGCTGCTGCTTGCGTTTTTCCGCAACGACATGGGTTTCGGCGGCAATAACGGCCTGACTGATTTCAAGGACATTTTAGGCTTCAACGTGCAGGCCGACATGACACGCTCGGCGCTGTTCGCGGCCAGCGCCGTCATGCTGGCGTTTGCCGTCTTCGTCACCTGGGCAATCGTCGGTTCCAAATACGGCAAGCTTTTGATGGCAGTGCGCGATGCCGAGAGCCGCACACGCTTCCTCGGCTGGCGGGCGGAGAACGTCAAACTGTTCGCCTTCACCGTGTCGGCGGTGATGGCCGGCATCGCCGGTGCGCTTTACGTGCCGCAGGTCGGTATCATCAACCCCGGCGAATTCGAGCCGTCCAATTCGATCGAGGTGGTGGTGTGGGCGGCCGTCGGCGGGCGCGGCACCATCGTCGGGCCGATCATCGGCGCGCTTCTGGTCAATGCCGGTAAATCTTGGTTCACCGGCGTGCTGCCGGAATTCTGGCTGTTTGCGCTGGGCGGACTGTTTGTCGCCGTCACGCTGTTCCTGCCCAAGGGCATCATCGGCATGTGGGATTCCTGGCGCGGCAACGCAAAGGCGATGCGGGCAGCCTCGGCCGCCGAGGAAGCCGGCATCGATCCCGACGCGCCGGTGCCGCCGAAAATCGATCGCTCGGCGGCGAGAAGGCCGGGCGACTGGTCGGCCTCCGGCGCCGAACCGCAGCCAGCGGAGTGATGGCCTGATGTCGAAGAGCAACACCATCCTCTATCTCGACGGCGTGTCGGTTTCCTTCGATGGTTTTCGCGCCATCAACAACCTGTCGCTGGTGCTCGATAAGGGTGAGATGCGGGCGATCATCGGCCCCAACGGCGCCGGCAAGACGACGATGATGGACATCGTCACCGGCAAGACGCGGCCCGACGCGGGCGAGGTCTTCTTTGACGGCGAGGTCGACCTGACCAAACACGACGAGGCCGAAATCGCCATGATGGGCATCGGCCGTAAATTCCAGAAGCCGACCGTCTTCGAAAGCCACACGATCGAGGACAATCTGATGCTGGCGCTGAAAGGCCCGCGCTCGATCTTCCCGGCACTGTTCCATCGTCGCTCGGCCGCGGACGTGCGGCAGATCGACGACATTCTCGGCATCATCCGGCTCGGCGACAAGCGTGACGAGCTCGCCGCCAATTTGAGCCATGGCCAAAAGCAATGGCTCGAGATCGGCATGCTTCTGGCGCAGGATCCGAAGCTTCTGCTGGTCGACGAACCGGTCGCCGGCATGACCGACGCCGAGACCGAAGAGACCGCGCGGCTGCTTAGGGATATCGCGCGCGACCATTCGGTCATCGTCGTCGAGCACGACATGCATTTCGTGCGCGAGCTCGGCGTCAAGGTCACCTGCCTGCACGAAGGCTCGGTCCTTTCCGAAGGTTCGCTCGATTTCGTTTCGGCCGACGAGCGCGTCGTCGAAGTCTACCTGGGGAGATGAACATGGTCTGGCGCGTTCCGTTCCATCATTTCGACCTTTCGTTCTTCAGGCGTTGGAGAAAGCACTGACCATGCTCGAAGTCTCCAATGCCACGTTGCATTACGGCGCTGCCCAGGCGCTGCGCGGTGTCTCGCTGACAGCCGGCGCCGGCAAGATCACCTGCGTGCTCGGCCGCAACGGCGTCGGCAAGACCAGTTTGATGAGATCGATCGTCGGCCATCATCGGCTGACGAGCGGAAGTGTTGCCTTCGAGGGGAAGGCGCTCGACCGGAGCGCGGCGTATGATCGCGCCCGGTCGGGCATCGCATTCGTGCCGCAGGGCAGGGAGATATTTCCGCTGCTTACGGTGCGGGAAAACCTCGAATCGGGTTTTGCGCCGCTGAAGCGCTCCGATCGCAACATTCCCGGTCACGTCTTCGAGTTGTTTCCGGTGCTGAAGCAGATGCTCGCGCGCCGCGGCGGCGATCTGTCCGGCGGCCAGCAACAGCAGCTTGCCATCGGCAGGGCGCTGGTGATGCGGCCGAAACTGCTGGTGCTCGACGAACCGACGGAAGGCATCCAGCCGTCGATCATCAAGGATATCGGCCGCGCCATCCGCTATCTGCGCGACCAGGCAGGCATTGCCGTGCTTTTGGTCGAACAATATCTCGATTTCTGCCGGGAATTGGCCGACGAGGTCAATATCATGGACCGCGGCCAGATCGTCCATACCGGCCCCGCCGAGGATCTCGACCGGGCGGACGTGCGGAAGTTCCTGACCGTCTGAATTCTTATTGATTCTATTACTTTGCAACTCTGGCGCGCCGAAGATTGCGTGTTAGATTTTGCTTGGCCTTGGTGAGTCGGCCGCTTTCCGTACCAGTTTCAAATTGGCAGATCAGGGGAAGGCGCGGGCCGCGTCGGCATGCTTGCGCGCAAGCCGCTCCCTTCCAGCGATCTGTTGTCGTCCAACATTTCGGGTGCTTGGGAGCTAGAGCCAGTCGATGGAGCGCTATGTCGAGGACTACCAGAAACGACGACTCACGGAGCGCGTCGACATCCTAACAGCCATCAACATTCTGAAATCGCAGGGGTATGACCACGACGAACTCATCGCGGAGATCACAAAGGTCTTCTATGTCGATCTCGATGCTTTCAACGAGATCGTCAGGGTTGATCGGCGTTCGGACGAGCGCGCCGCATAGCCGGTAGTTGAGGACCCGGCCAGGCAGACCACCGACAGCGGGGGCGTCAGCCTGCGACCCGCTTCATCAGCGCGATGGCGCCGAATGGAGCGCGGACCTTGCCCTCGGTGATGAAGTAGACGAACACGTCACGTGGCTTGACCGGCGCCTCGGTTGAAGGATCGGCCCGCGGCAGGTCGGCCGGCACCTTGCCTTCCGCCCAGGTTTTTGCGCGCGCCGCCCATTCGTCGAGCGCCTTTGGCGTGTAGCAATCGGGATTGTGGTCGCTGCCGGTCTGCAGCCGCGCATAGATGAAATCGCCGGTGACGTCGGCAATCCCCGGATATTTGGCGTGGTCGGCATAGACGATGGCGGCCTTGTGCTTTCGCGCCAAGGCGGCGAACTCCGGCGCGACGAAGCTGTCGTTGCGCACCTCGACCGCGTGGCGCAGCGCAACGCCGTCCTGCTTTTCCGGCAACAGCTTGAGGAAGGCCTCGAAGTCGTCCGGGTCGAATTTCTTGGTCGGCGCGAACTGCCACAGGATCGGCCCAAGCTTGTCGCCAAGTGCCGCGACGCCCGACCCGAGGAAGCGCATGATCGATTCGCCGGCCTCGCCGAGCACGCGGCGGTTGGTGACGAAGCGGTTGCCCTTCAGCGAATAGACGAAACCATCCGGCGCCTCGTTCGCCCATTTGACGAAGGTCGGTTCCTTGAAGCTCGAATAATAGGTGCCGTTGACCTCGATAGTCGGCACCTGCCGGCTGGCATGATTCAGCTGCTTGGCCTTCGACAACTTGTCCGGGTAGAAGGACGTGTCCCACGGCTCGAAGGTCCAGCCGCCCATGCCGGCGCGGATTGTTCCTGATTGAGTCATGGTAGTCCTCCCGGTTTGCAGAAAAGGATCACGCGATGGCGGTCGTCTCGACGGCTTTCGCCATGTCGACGACCGTCCATCCTGGCCGATATGGATTGGGCCGGCGACCCGTTTCGCGAAAGCCGTAGGCCTTATACAACGAAACGTTCCGTTCCATTCTGGAATTGGTGTAGAGTCGGATTTCAGGCAAGCTCCACAGGCGCGTCTGTTGCTCGGCCCAGTCGAGCAGCCCGATGCCGAAACCCTTGCCCTGAAAGGCGGGCGCAACGGCGACGCTGAAGATCATTGTATGGTCCGCATGTCGTTCGAGAACGATCAGGCCAGCCGTCTGTCCATCTTGCTCCGAAAGCCAGACTTCGCCGCGGTGGATGCGCGGCGCATAGTCCTCGGTGACGGGGATCGGCGGCGCTCCGAACAGGGCAGTGTAGGGCGCGTATGCGTCGGTGGTGAGCGAGATCACCGTGGGGAGATCACCGGGACGAGCGGCTCTCATGATCAAAACTGGCCCGCGCCGGCAGCGGCCGCAATCACCTTGTCCATGCCGGCCGCGATCGCAGCGACGGCATTGCGACTGGCGTCGCCCAAGTCGTGGCGATCAGCCATCCAGTGCGCGTCATTGTAGGAGAGCCAGACCTTGCCTTGTTCGTCCTCCCAGGCCAGTGCCTTGACCGGCAGATCGATGCCGGCAAGCTGCCGGTCCTGCATCAGTGGCGTACCACCTTTCGGATTGCCGAAAATCAGGAGTTCGGTTGGACGCAGTGATGCTTCGACACTGCGCGCACCGGCGGCGTGATCGATGCGGGCGAAGACCAGCAATCCTGCACGTTCCACAGTCTCGACCAGGCGATCGATCGTTTCGGTCACGCCGAAGCGGCTTTGGACCGTGATGAGACCGTTCTTTGCCATCACTCCGCCGCTTCGCGCTTGCCTCCGGGGCGCCGCTCGAGCAATTCCCTCAGGAACTGCCCGGTATAGCTGCGTTTTTCGCGAACGATGTCCTCAGGCGTGCCAGACGCCACTAACTCGCCGCCGCCGTCACCACCTTCGGGGCCAAGATCGAGCACCCAGTCAGCGGTCTTGATCACCTCTAGATTGTGCTCGATGACGACGACCGTGTTGCCCTGGTCGACCAGCTCGTGCAGCACTTCAAGCAGCTTGGCGACGTCGTGGAAATGCAGGCCGGTGGTCGGCTCATCGAGAATGTAGAGCGTCTTGCCGGTCGCCTTGCGCGACAGTTCCTTGGCAAGCTTGATGCGCTGCGCCTCGCCGCCCGACAAAGTCGTCGCCTGCTGGCCAACATGGATGTAGCCGAGGCCGACCCGTTTCAGCGTCTCCAGCTTGTCGCGCACGCCGGGCACGGCGGCGAAGAAATCGACGCCTTCTTCGACCGTCATGTCGAGCACGTCGGCGATGGACTTGCCCTTGAACAGCACGTCCAGCGTCTCGCGGTTATAGCGCTTGCCGTGGCAGACATCGCAGGTGACATAGACGTCGGGCAGGAAATGCATCTCGATCTTGATGACGCCGTCGCCCTGGCAGGCCTCGCAGCGGCCGCCCTTGACGTTGAACGAGAAGCGGCCCGGCTGGTAGCCGCGCGCCTTGGCCTCCGGCAAGCCAGCGAACCAGTCCCGGATCGGCGTGAAGGCGCCGGTATAGGTGGCGGGGTTGGAGCGCGGGGTGCGCCCGATCGGCGACTGGTCGATGTCGATGACCTTGTCGAGGAATTCCAACCCCTCGATCCGGTCGTGATCGGCCGGATGTTCACGCGAGCCCATGATGCGGCGCGACGCCGCCTTGAACAGGGTCTCAATCAGGAAGGTCGACTTGCCGCCGCCGGACACGCCGGTGACGGCGGTAAACGTGCCGAGCGGGATTTCGGCGGTGACGTTCTTTAGATTGTTGCCGCGCGCGCCGACGACCTTCAGCCGGCGGTTCTTCTTGGCATCGCGCCGAACGGCTGGCGTCGCCACTTCGAGCTCGCCCGACAGATATTTACCGGTGATCGAAGCGGGCGTCGCCATGATCTGCTGCGGCGTGCCCTGGGCGATGATGTGGCCGCCATGAATGCCGGCGGCCGGGCCGATATCGACAACGTAATCGGCATGCAGGATGGCGTCCTCGTCGTGCTCGACGACGATGACCGTGTTGCCGATGTCGCGCAGATGCTTCAGCGTGTCGAGCAGGCGGGCGTTGTCGCGCTGGTGCAGACCGATCGACGGCTCGTCCAGCACGTAAAGCACGCCGGTCAGGCCGGAGCCGATCTGCGAGGCGAGCCTGATGCGCTGGCTCTCGCCGCCCGACAGCGTGCCGGAGTTGCGCGACAGCGTCAGGTAGTCGAGCCCGACATCGTTGAGGAAGCGCAGCCGCTCGCGGATTTCCTTGAGCACGCGCACCGCGATCTCGTTCTGCTTGTCATTGAGCGAAGCAGGCAGGTCGGTGAACCACTGGTCGGCCTTGCGAATCGACAGCTCGGTGACCTCGCCAATGTGCTTGCCGGCGATCTTGACCGCGAGCGCCTCGGGCTTCAGCCGATAGCCGCGGCAGGCCGGGCAGGGCGTGGCCGACATGAAGCGCTCGATCTCCTCGCGCATCCAAGCGGATTCGGTTTCCTTCCAGCGGCGCTCGAGATTGGGGATGACGCCCTCGAAGGTTTTCGTCGTCTTGTAGGAGCGCAGGCCGTCATCGTAGTGGAAGGTGATTTCGCGCTCGCCGGTGCCGTGCAGGACGGCTTGCCTTGCCTCCTCGCTCAAATCCTTGAACTTGTCGCCGAGCTTGAAGCCATAGGCAACGCCCAGCGCTTCCAGCGTTTGCGCATAATAGGGCGAGGTCGACTTCGCCCACGGGCTGACGGCGCCAGCGCGCAGCGAAACATTCTCGTCGGGCACGACCAGGCTGGCATCGATGGCGCGCTGGCTGCCGAGCCCGTCGCAGGTTGGGCAGGCGCCGAACGGATTGTTGAAGGAGAACAGCCTAGGCTCGATCTCGGGAATGGTGAAACCGGACACCGGGCAGGCGAACTTTTCCGAGAACAGCATGCGTTCATGCGTCTCGTTCTTCGACTTGTTGACCGAATCCTCGCCGGTCTGGCTGGCGTCGAGCGGCTTGTCGGCAAATTCCGCTACCGCCAGTCCGTCGGCCAGCTTCAGCGCGGTCTCGATGGAATCGGCGAGCCGCGTCGCCAGATCGCCGCGCACGACGATGCGGTCGACGACAACGTCGATGTCATGCTTGTACTTCTTGTCCAGCGCCGGCACGTCGGCGATCTCGTAGAAGACGCCATCGACCTTGACGCGCTGAAAACCTTTCTTCTGCAGCTCCAGCAGTTCCTTGCGGTACTCGCCTTTGCGGCCGCGCACCATCGGCGCCAGGATGAACAGCCGGGTGCCTTCCTCGACTGCAAGCACCCGGTCGACCATCTGCGAAACCGTCTGGCTCTCGATCGGCAGGCCAGTGGCCGGTGAATAGGGTACACCGACGCGGGCGAACAAAAGCCGCATATAATCGTAGATCTCGGTGACGGTGCCGACCGTCGAGCGTGGGTTCTTCGAGGTGGTCTTCTGCTCGATGGAGATGGCTGGCGACAGGCCGTCGATCTGGTCGACGTCCGGCTTCTGCATCATTTCGAGGAATTGCCGCGCATAGGCCGAAAGGCTCTCGACATAGCGGCGCTGGCCCTCGGCGTAGATGGTGTCGAAGGCAAGCGACGACTTGCCCGACCCCGACAGGCCGGTCATGACGATCAGGCTGTCACGCGGCAGGTCGAGATCGACATTCTTCAGATTGTGTTCGCGTGCCCCGCGAATGGAGAGATATTTATGGTCGGCCATCGCCGGTCGCCGCCTCAGAATCTGGAATTCGTGGGATGGGCGGGTTTTCCCGACCATCCCCTATGTAGGTAATTTCGCCGCCTTTTCGAGAGACGCCACAACTCTCGACCAAAGCGTTTAACCGCCTTTCGCGCGAACGGGCAAGCGGAAAGAACAAAGGCCGAACACGCTCCTGACAAAAGCTGCCCGTACAGCCGGCTTCACAAAGCGTCTCGCGATCACATTTTTCGGTAATCGGCTATTCAAGGTTGACGTCCATGCGTCACGGGGGCAGACTCCAAACGTCAACGAAGCTGGCCGTCTTTCGATGGCCTCGCGGCCTGGGGCTAGCCTGCGAGACGCCGCGGGTTATGCGATGAGCGCTTCGACGACGACAGTCGCAACGAACAGAAGGAGAGCAGAGGCATGACTCCACCGGATAGTTCCTTGAGGCTCCACGTGTCGCTGGAGCCGCGGCAGGTATAAGTAGCCAGGTCAGGCGTTTAGCGCTACCTGCCAACGTTGATCTGCCGATCCCCACAACAATCAGAGACTGCTAGTCGGATCGTCGGCTGAACGCCGCGAAGCATCCGAAATAAAAAGCCGGCAGTACACTCCCGGCAATTTGGATTTTAGATCCAAGAAGCCCCGTCAGTTGCAAAAGCAATGGCGGGGCTGTTCGTTTGAAGCGCAATATTTGTGGTTCACACCAGGCGAACTTAGCGGCTGGAGGGCCTGATCCCGCCGGTAGCGACATCGATGGTGATGCTGCCGGAAATCCGAACATCGGTATCGCCGATCTTGAACGTGCCGTTGCCGCTGCTTGGAACCGCGTCGTCGGGCTCGGGCTGCGGAGTTGGCTCGGCGATGCGATAGTCACTCGTCACACCGGGCAGGGCGCCCTTTTGCGAAGACGTCGAATTATCTTGGGCAAGTGCCATGCCCACCAGCATGTTCGTGCCCACAATGGCGGCAATGGCAAGGCATAGGCTGGATGAACGAATGGCGGTCATCACCTGACTATAGTGCGGCGATAGCGCCGAAGCCAGACCGGCGGCGCTGAGAGTTGCCAGCCCTCATATCGCTCAGTTCCGTTCGAAGGTGCTTCACGCGGCCTGCTTGCGAGTGTCGAAAACATGGTCGACGAGGCCCCAATCCTTGGCCTCCTGTGCGGTCATGAAAAAGTCGCGGTCGAGCGTGCGTTCCACTTCTTCGTAGGTGCGGCCGCAATGGTGGGCGTAAAGATCGGTCATGCGCCGCTTGGTGCGAAGGATGCCCTCGGCATGGCGCTGGATGTCGGAGGCTTGGCCCTGGAAACCGCCGAGAGGCTGATGCAGCACGATGCTGGTGTTGGGTAGCGCGATACGCCGCCCTGGCGTGCCGGCCATCAAAAGGAACGAGGCCATCGAGGCGGCGAAACCCATACAAACGGTGGAGACCGGGCAACTGATATACTGCATCGTATCATAGATGGCGAAACCGCTGGTCACCACGCCGCCCGGCGAGTTGATGTAGAGCGAGACCTCCTTGTCGGGATTGTCGGATTCCAGCGACAGAAGCTGGGCGCAGACCAGCGCCGACGTGCCGTCATCGATCGGCCCGTTGATGAAGACGATGCGCTCGCGCAGCAGCCGCGAAAATATGTCGAAGGCGCGTTCACCGCGGCTCGACTGATCGATCACCATCGGCACCAGATTGGCAAGGCCGCTCATCGTTTGTCTCCGTTGACTGTTGTCGTTCAGGCCGCGCGCAGGAAGAGGCGCGGGGTGTTTGCGGCGATCTGCTTGTGCCTGGGAGTGTGCGCTTCAAAGGAAAGCCGGCAACCGGCGCCTGCCATCGCGATCTCCGGCATCGCTGCCCCAGCAAAACCATCATGGACGATGCGCAGATGCGTGCCGCCGGAAACGGTGCGGTCAAGCGTAAAGGTGACGATGCTGTCCACTGGGCTGTCGTTCATTGGGCGGTCCACGGGGCTGCCGGGCGGCACCTGCGTACCGCCGGGCGCCGGCCGCTCCCGCCAGGAATAGCGCAGCAGCCGTCCGGGATCGGCGTCGAGGATTTCGCACTCGATCGGCGCATTCGGCGCTCTAAAGGCAAAGCGGTTGCCGATTTCGGGCTTGATGTCGTTTGGCATCATCCAGGCCGCGAGCAGGTCCGGCACCGTAAGCGCCCGCCACACCTTTTCCGGCGGCTCGGGCAGCTCGCACTCGAACTCGATCTTGTCTGCCGCCATTTCCGCGCGTTCTTTGCCTCGGCTGGTCATTGGTCCATGTCCTTCAAAACCGTCTTGAGCCTTTCGATGCGCTCTGGCCAGAACGCGCGGTAGCGTTCGATCCAGCCGAGCAGTGGCGCAAGCCCCTTCGGATCGGCGCGGTAATAGGCGTTGCGACCGGCCCGGCGCTCGACCACGAGGCCGGCGCCGCGCAGCACTGCGAGATGTTGCGATACCGCCGGCTGCGATACCGGCATGCCAGTGCGCAGTTCAGACACCGTCATCTCGCCGTCGGCGAGCCGCTCATAGACGGCGCGACGCGTTGGATCGGCCAGTGCCCGAAAAATCTCTGCTTCGATCATGCCGAAAGCATAAGTCAATACTTATCGGTTTGGCAAGCCGTGTTTTTTTAAGACAGGAGGTGTTTTTTAAGACAGGCGAGGTTTTACAAACTCGCTGAAAGCCAGCGTCTCACCATGTCGGGGGATCCGTTGAACGTCGCCTCGAAAACTGGTGACGCGAGCACGGCATGGATATGAAGCATTTCGGAGCCGACGTTTCGGAAGCCATGTTGCCTGCGCGCGGCAACAACAAGCGACTGTCCGGCAGTCAAGACGACATGCTCTTCGTCGATCCACATCTCGGCTCTGCCGGCGATGACGGTAAGCACTTCCTCGACCGGGTGCCAATGTGTCGGGGCGCCAGCCGCTGGTTCGACCCATTGTTCGAATATGCAAAGTTGAGTTGCGCCGTTGCGGGCCGAGACATGCATTCGGGTCTTTACTCCCGCCCGCCATTCTTCTTGCGGCTGATCGTCATGCGCAACCATCTTCATGCGTTCGCCTCGATCCCATGGCCTGTGGAAATTCGACGTCAAGACACTAATTCTTACTGACAACTATTGACAGTGCAGGGCCTGTACTATAGAACGAAAAGAGAACAAAAACGTTGTGGGAAAAGGCAGCGACGGCAGGCAGGGATTATCCGTAGCCTGTAAGGTGCAGCGACAGAAATCTGGTTTCGGATGAGCGCGGAGAAGTATCATGGCGGGTAGCGTCAACAAGGTCATTCTGGTGGGCAACCTCGGGGCGGACCCTGAAATCCGCCGCCTGAATTCGGGTGACCCGGTTGTCAACATTCGCATCGCGACGTCGGAAAGCTGGCGCGACAAGACATCCGGAGAGCGCAAGGAAAAGACCGAGTGGCACAATGTCGTGATCTTCAACGACCAGATCGCCAAGGTGGCCGAGCAGTATCTGAAGAAGGGCATGAAGGTCTATGTCGAGGGCCAGCTGCAGACGCGCAAATGGCAGGACCAGACCGGCAATGACCGCTATACGACCGAAGTCGTGTTGCAGAAATTCCGCGGCGAGCTGCAGATGCTCGATGCGCGGGGCGAGGGCGGCGGCCAGGTCGGCAACTATGCCGGTGGTGGTGCGAGCCGCGGTTCCGATTTCGGCCAGTCCGGCCCGGGCGAAAGTTTCAATCGCGGTGGCGCCAACAAGGGCGGCGGCGGTGGTTCGTCGCGCGAGCTGGACGACGAAATCCCGTTCTGATTTCTCGGGGCGGACTGCCCTTGCGGCGAAAAGCGCCAGCACCTTGGCCACGAAATGGCGTCCCGAAAATCTGTCTTGGATTTTCGGGACGTTGTGCGTTTGAGCGGTGAAAGGACGTATCAAGTGAAAGCAAGGGTCAAATGGGTCGAGGAGCGCACCTTCGTTGGCGAGTCCGCCAGTGGGCACAAGCTGGTGCTAGGCACTGCGTTCGGGCCGGAGGGCAAGACGCCGGGGCCGAGCCCAATGGAACTGGTGCTGATCGGTACCGGCGGCTGCTCGGCCTATGACGTGGTCCATATCCTCGAAAAGGGGCGCGAGGCGGTTGACGATTGTGTGGTCGAACTCGATGCCGACCGTGCAGAAGCCGATCCCAAGGTGTTCACCCGCATCCACATGCATTTTGTCGTCAAGGGCCGGGCGCTGTCACACGACAAGGTGAAGCGGGCGATCGGGCTTTCGATCGAGAAATACTGCTCGGCCTCGGCAATGATGGCCAAGACCGCCGAGATCACCCACGACTTCGAAGTCATTGAAACGACAGCGAAGTAGGGCAGTTCCTACGTCGCCATCAGCGCCTTGATGCCGTCGGCCACGAACTGTACGGCGAGCGCCGCCAGGATGACGCCGAGCAGCCGTGTCAGGATCGAACGGCCGGTTTGGCCGAGGATACGGTCGATGCGCTCTGACAGCACGAACACCAGGTAAGTGATGACAAGGCAGATGGCGATGATGCCGACAAGTGCTGTCTGCGCGCCAAAACCCTGAAACGAGCTTGAGAGCAGGACGGTCGCCGAAATTGCGCCGGGACCGGCAATAAGCGGGATCGCCAGCGGAAAGGCGGCGATGTTGTGGATCATATCCCTGGTGATGGCGACGTCGCCGATCTTCTCCTTGCGGTCCTGCCGGCGCTCGAACACCATTTCGAAGGCGATGAAGAACAGCAGAAAGCCGCCGGCGACGCGAAAGGCCGGCAGGGTGATGCCGAAGACTGACAGGATCGACGCGCCAGCGATTGCGAACAACGCCATCACCAGGAAAGCGATGATCGAAGCGCGCACGGAGACCTGGTTGCGCTCCTTGCGGTTCATGCCGCGGGTCACGGCAAGGAAGAGCGGCGCCAGGCCGGGCGGATCGATCGTCACCAGTATGGTGACGAAGGCGTTGAACAGGCTGTCGAAGCTCGGCATGCTGACCCTCCCCGCCGGCAATGCCGGATAACGGGATTGGTAGAGCAAAGCGGAGCCAGTGGAAACCGTGCGGATCAGGGGCTCGCGGCGCGCCGCGCCAGAAACTCGACTTCGAGACGCCAGGTGGCGCCGTCGTCCTGTGAGCGTTCGCCCAGCCAGCGGAACGAATTTTCGGTGATGCGCGAAAAGCTCCAGCGCACAGCAGATCCGGTGCCGTCTGCGCCTTGCTGGATGATGGTGTCGCCCTCGGCACGGCCGAGCTGGCGGCTGTAGTACTGGCTGCGCGGATCGCTCCAGAAGATGTGCCAGGCGTCGACGCCGGGGTCGTAGACGCGCAACGTCGTGCCATAAAAGGTCCATTTGCCGAGCGACGGCGAGGCGCCGGCGTCACGGGCGGGCAGGATCCATACGTCCTGGATGGCCCGGCCTTCGAGCACCCAGCCGAAATGCACCTCGCCGCGCCCGGTCAGCACCTGGCCGTCCTCGAGATGGCGCGTGGCGTCGAACGTCCAGGCGCCGACGAAGCGGCCGTAAAGGTTTAGTTTCTCGGCAAGGGCCGGTACGGGTCCATCGCTGTGCAGGGCCTTGGCAAAGAAATTGGACATGGCTTCGCTCTCATCTTGTCAGTAGACCGGCAAGCGTAGAGGTCGACAGGGGTTCTGCGCTTGGGAAAAATTGCTATATTTCGGCGATGGCGACGAGCGCGCATAGGCTGGCGTCGGGCCGAGGCTGGCAGGTGTCGGATGTCATCTGCACCGCCAGCGCCGCCGACAGGCCATTCGAGGAGGAGCATCGGGATTTCTGCGTCGCCGCCGTAACCAGCGGCACCTTCCGCTATCGTGCGCGCCAGGGCACGGCGATGCTGGCGCCGGGAGCGCTCCTGCTCGGCAATCCCGGCACATGCTACGAATGCGGCCATGAGCATGGCGCCGGCGACCGTTGCCTCTCCTTCCATTTCGGACCGGCCTATATGGAGCGGATCGTCGCCGACGTGCCGGGCGCGAAGCAGCTCGATTTCCGCACGCCGCGCCTGCCGCCCTTGCCGGCGCTGGTGCCGCTGCTCGCCGAAGCGGAGGCGGCGCGCGAGATGGCCGACACCGGCGCGTTCGAGGAACTCGCCCTGCGCATTGCCGGTGCGGCGGTGACAGCGGCTTGCAGCGCTACGGAAGGACAGAGCGCGCCGAGCCGCCGTGACCAGAAGCGCGTCGCCGAAGCGGTGCGGCGCATCGAAGTCGATGCCGACCGGCCGATCTCGCTTGCCGAACTCGCCGACGAGACCGCCACCAGCCCCTATCATTTCCTGCGCACCTTCCGGCACGTCGCCGGCATGACGCCCTACCAGTTTCTGCTGAGAGCGCGGCTGCACAGGGCTTCCGTGCGGCTGCGGACGTCGGATCAGACGATTTCGGCGATCGCCTTTGCAGCAGGATTCAACGATCTGTCGACCTTCAATCGCCGTTTCCGGCGGCTGATGGGCGAGGCACCGGGTACTTATCGCGCCCGCCGGCGACGCTCGTGAAAGCGAGCCACTGCCATATCGTCGCAATTGGTGTATCCTTTTGAATTTGCCGCTAAAAACCACACTGGAAAACTGCCGCGATTGTTGGAGTTTCGGGCCGGCTTCCTATATAAGCACCAAGTGATTCCTGATTAGATTGTGATCCGATTTGACCGACCAAAAGACACCGCGCGGCGCCGACGGCGGCCCCACCGGCATCGAGCCGATATCCATCATCGAGGAGATGCAGCGCTCCTATCTCGATTACGCCATGAGCGTGATCGTCAGCCGCGCGCTGCCGGACGTGCGCGATGGCCTCAAGCCGGTGCATCGCCGCATCCTCTACGCCGCCTATGAGAGCGGCTATCACTGGAACCGCAAATATGTGAAATCGGCACGCCCGGTCGCCGACGTGATGGGTAAATACCATCCGCATGGCGACGCCTCGATCTACGACGCTTTGGTGCGCATGGCGCAGGACTGGTCGCTGCGCGTGCCGCTGATCGACGGGCAGGGCAATTTCGGCTCGATCGACGGCGATCCGCCGGCGGCGATGCGCTACACGGAATCGCGGCTGACCAAGGTCGCGCATGAGTTGCTGGAAGACATCGACAAGGACACCGTCGATTTCCAGGACACTTACGATGCGTCGGGCAGCGAACCGAAAGTCCTGCCGGCGCGCTTTCCGAACCTGTTGGTCAACGGCTCCGGCGGTATCGCCGTCGGCATGGCCACCAACATCCCGCCGCACAATCTGGGCGAGGTTTGCAACGGCGCCATTGCCCTCATCGACAATCCGGCGATCGATCTGCCGGCACTGATGGAGATTATTCCGGGGCCGGATTTCCCGACCGGCGGCATCGTGCTCGGCCGCTCCGGCATCTACAGCGCCTATTCGACCGGCCGCGGCTCCATCGTCATGCGCGGCCGCGTCAACGTCGAGGCGCGCGGCAACGACCGTGAATCGATCGTCATCACCGAAGTTCCCTATCAGGTGAACAAGGCGTCTATGATCGAGAAGATGGCCGAGCTGGTGCGCGACAAGCGCATCGAAGGCATTTCCGACATTCGCGACGAGAGCGACCGCCAGGGCTACCGCGTCGTCATCGAACTGAAGCGCGACGCGGTCGCCGATGTCATCCTCAACCAGCTCTACCGCTTCACCCCGCTGCAGACGTCCTTCGGCGCCAACATGGTGGCGCTGAACGGCGGCAAGCCGGAATTGCTGACGCTGACCGACATGCTGAAGGCGTTCGTCGCCTTCCGTGAAGAGGTGATCAGCCGGCGCACGAAATTCCTGCTGCGGAAGGCGCGCGACCGCGCCCATGTGCTGGTCGGCCTTGCCATCGCCGTTGCCAACATCGATGAAGTCATCAAGCTGATCCGCAGCGCTCCGGACCCGCAGACGGCACGCGAGCAGTTGATGGAGCGGCGCTGGCCTTCGGGCGACGTGGAATCGCTGATTCTTTTGATCGACGACCCGCGCCATCGCATCAACGAGGACGGCACCTACAATCTCTCCGAGGAACAGGCGCGCGCCATCCTCGAACTGCGCCTGCAGCGCCTGACCGCGCTCGGCCGCGACGAGATCGCCGACGAACTGAACACGATCGGCGACGAGATCAAGGATTATCTCGATATCCTGTCGTCCCGCGCCCGCATCCAGCAGATCGTCAAGGACGAGCTCATCGCCGTGCGTGACGAATTCGGCACGCCGCGCCGCACCGAGCTCGCCGAGGGCGGGGCGGACATGGAAGACGAGGATCTGATCCAGCGCGAGGACATGGTCGTCACGGTGAGCCATTCCGGCTATATCAAGCGCGTGCCGCTGTCACTCTACCGGGCGCAGCGCCGCGGCGGCAAGGGCCGCTCCGGCATGTCGACCAAGGAAGAGGATTTCGTCACCCGGCTGTTCGTCGCGAACACGCACACGCCGGTGCTGTTCTTCTCCTCGCGCGGCATCGTCTACAAGGAAAAGGTCTGGCGCCTGCCGATCGGCAACCCGCAATCGCGCGGCAAGGCGCTGATCAATATGCTGCCGCTCGAACAGGGCGAGCGCATCACCACCATCATGCCGCTGCCGGAGGATGAGACCAGCTGGGGCGAGCTCGACGTGATGTTTGCCACCACGCGCGGCACCGTGCGCCGCAACAAGCTTTCGGACTTCGTCCAGGTCAACCGCAACGGCAAGATTGCCATGAAGCTGGACGAGGAAGGCGACGAGATCCTCGGCGTCGAGACCTGCACCGACAATGAGGACGTGCTTTTGACGGCAAGTTCCGGCCAGTGCATCCGCTTTCCGGTCAGCGACGTACGCGTCTTCCAGAGCCGCAATTCGGTCGGCGTGCGTGGCATTGCAATGGCCGATGGCGACAGGGTGATCTCGATGGCGGTGATCGAGCATGTCGATGCACCGCCGGCGGAGCGTGCCGCCTACCTCAAGCGGGTGGTGGCCGAACGCCGGCTTGCCGCCGACATCGCGGCCGGCGAGGAGGAGGAAATCCAGCTCACCAATGAGGAGGTCGGCGAAGAGGCGGAGCTTTCCGACGAGCGCTACGAATTCCTCAAGGCACATGAGCAGTTCGTGCTGACGGTGACGGAATATGGCTACGGCAAGCGTTCGTCGTCCTACGATTTCCGTCTGACCGGCCGTGGCGGCAAGGGTATTCGTGCCACCGACGTGTCGAAAACGGCCGAAATCGGCCGCCTGGTGGCGACCTTCCCGGTCGGCAATGACGATCAGATCATGCTGGTTTCGGATGGCGGCACCGTTATCCGCGTCCCGGTCAACGGTATTCGTTTCGCCAGCCGCGCCACCAAGGGCGTTACCATCTTCAATACCGCAGAGGACGAGAAGGTCGTTTCGGTGGAGCGGATTTCAGAGCCGCAAGCGGACGAGGAGATCGAAGAGAGTGTCGAGGTTGAAGGTGGCGCTGTTACCGATGCCGAAGGTGGGGAGCCTGACACTACCGTCGAGTGAGTTTGCCACGGCGGCGCAGCCCTATGGGCCGGCGTTGTGAAGAAACCCCGGCAATCTAGAAGTGGCGATAAGGCTTGCGGTTGCCGAAGCCTTCGAACCGCTTGGTATTGGCCTTGGCGCGGACGCGCTGTGCTTCCTGATGCAACCCGAATACGGTAGCGATCAGCATGGCGACGGTCATTGCGGTGGCGAGCATGTAGATCAGCATGTGCGTGTTCTCCTGCGCCTAACAACGATTAGATGGGTGTTTGGTTTCATCTTCTGCAGCTGCAAACTTAGTGAACACTGCGTGAAGCCGTTGTGAGCGGCACATTCATCTGTCGTTCACGTAGGCCAAAAGGTTCATGGGGCGGGCCTGCCGATCGGATTTGCCTTTAGGGGAGAGGCTCGCTAGAAGCACCTGCCATGACCGAACGCATCGCCCTTTATGCCGGCTCTTTCGACCCGCTGACCAACGGCCATCTCGACGTGCTGAAGGCGTCGCTGGCCGTGGCGGATACCATCTATGCGGCGATCGGCATCCATCCCGGCAAGAAGCCGCTGTTTTCCTTCGAGGAACGGGTCGATCTTATCGAAACGGCCGCGAAGGCGGAATTCGGCAGCGACGGTGCGCGTATCAAAGTAGTCGACTTCGACGGGCTGGTCATCGACGCAGCCAGGAAGCATGGCGCCTCGATCATGATCCGCGGCCTGCGCGACGGCACCGATCTCGACTATGAGATGCAGATGGCCGGCATGAACGAGACCATGGCACCGGAGCTGCAGACGGTTTTCCTGCCCGCCAGCCCCTCGGTGCGCACCATTACCGCCACACTTGTGCGCCAGATAGCTTCGATGGGAGGCGACATCCGCCCCTTCGTGCCGGCGGCCGTGGCCGGCGCGCTCACCGCCAAATTCGCGAAATAAATGCATGTCGCCCAAAAGTGGAACCCGGCTTTGGGTAACGACTTGCATGAACGAAGATATTCGGAGAAAGATCCCATGCAGCTGAAAAAGCTTGCCTTCTTGCTTGCCGTGCTTGCCGGTCTTGTGACCGCATCCGTGTCGGCGTTTGCCGCCGATCCGGAAAACACCATGATCGTAACGCTGAAGGACGGCGACGTGACCATCGCGCTGAGGCCCGACCTTGCGCCGAAGCATGTCGCGCAGATCAAAAAGCTGGTGCGCCAGGGCGCCTACGACAACGTCGCCTTCCACCGCGTCATCGACGGCTTCATGGCACAGACCGGCGACGTCAAGTTCGGCAACATGAAGAGCGGCTTCAATGCCGACGCGGTCGGCACCGGCGGCTCCGATCTTCCTGACCTGCCGGCCGAATTCTCCAGCACCGAGCACTACCAGCGCGGCGTGGTCGGCATGGCCCGCTCCGACGATCCGAATTCCGCCAATTCGCAATTCTTCATCATGTTCGCGCCGGCACCGCCGCTCGATGGCCAGTACACCATCGTTGGCAATGTGGTCAGCGGCATGGAGCTGGTGGACCACATCAAGAAAGGCGAAGAGGCGCAGAACGGGACGGTGACCGACCCCGATCGCATGATCAAGGTGCGCATCGCCGCCGACGGCAAATAAACCCAAGTTTCAAAAGGATATTTCTGACATGGCCGAGATCAAGGACCGCGAGAACGCGCTCATCATGGACACGACCAAGGGCAAGGTCGTCATCGAATTGTTTCCAGACCTGGCGCCCGGCCATGTCGGCCGCATCAAGGAGCTGGCGCGCGAAGGCGCCTATGACGGTGTGGTCTTCCACCGCGTCATCGACGGCTTCATGGCGCAGACCGGCGACGTCAAGTTCGGCAACTCCAACAAGCCGTCTTTCGCACCGACCCGCGCCGGTACGGGCGGTTCCGACAAGCCCGACTTGAAGGCCGAGTTCTCCAACGCCAACCACGGCCGCGGCACCTGCTCGATGGCGCGCTCGCAGAACCCGAACTCGGCCAATTCGCAGTTCTTCATCTGCTTCGACGATGCCGCCTTCCTCAACCGCCAGTACACGGTATGGGGCCAGGTCATCGAAGGCATGGACAATGTCGACAAGATCAAGCGCGGCGAACCGGTGCAGGATCCCGACAAGATCGTGTCGCTCAAGGTAGCGGCCGACGTGAAATGACCGGCCGGGCTGTCGCGGCCATCGCATTTGTGCTCGTCGCGGCGGCCACGCCGGCGCTGGCGACGGAATCGATCGTTTGCAGCGCCGACGGCGGCGCGGCATCGATCGACGTTTTGATGGGACACACGGCCGTCATTGCGGTGGCGCGCGTGTGGCTGGATGCCGGCGGCAAGACATGGACCACGGACGGCCAGCCGGGTTCAACGAAAGTGATCGTCGGACAGGCATTCGAAGACGACGAGCGTATGCTGATCGATCTCACTGATGAGGGCCTCAGCTCGATCGTCGCCAGATTGCGGCTGGTCAAAGCCAGCGAGCAGTCCAGTTTCGCGATGGGCGGCACATTGAGCATAGACGGTGTCGGCGCCTGGGCGGTGACCTGCCCGGAACCTTGAGGCGGGGATTTCTTGCGCGTCGATCTTTTCGACTTCGATCTGCCGGAAGAGCGCATCGCGCTTCGCCCAGCCGAACCGCGCGACAGCGCCAGGATGCTGGTGGTCAGGCCGGGTGAGGGGTTCGAGGACCGGACGGTGCGCGACCTGCCGTCCCTGCTCAAGGCCGGTGATGTGCTGGCCTTCAACGACACCAAGGTTATTCCGGCACAACTGAAGGGCATCAGGCGGCGCGGCGAGGCGGCGACGCAGGTCGAAGCCACGCTGCATATGCGGACGGCGCCCGACCGGTGGCTCGCCTTCATGCGGCCCGGCAAGCGCGTCGCCGCCGGCGATCGCATCCATTTCGGTCATGATGCCAATTCCTGCTTTCTCGGCCAGCTCGACGCGACCGTGATCGAGAAGGGGGAAGGTGGCGAGGTGCTGCTCGGCTTCGACCTGTCAGGTCCGTTCCTCGACGAGGCGCTGCACGCCGTCGGGCATATCCCGCTGCCGCCCTACATCGCCTCCAGGCGCGACGACGACGAACGTGACCGGAGCGACTACCAGACCATCTATGCCAGGGAGGAGGGCGCCGTGGCCGCGCCGACGGCAGGGCTGCATTTCACGCCGGAGCTGTTTGCGACGCTCGACGCCGAGGGCATAGAGCGCCGTTTCGTCACGCTGCATGTCGGCGCCGGCACGTTTTTGCCGGTGAAGGCGGACGACACCGCCGACCACAAGATGCACGCCGAAACCGGTTCGGTCAGCCCGGAAACCGCCGAGGCGCTGAATGCGGCGAAGGCAAAAGGAGGGCGCATTATCGCTGTCGGCACGACATCGCTGCGCTTGTTGGAGAGCGCGGCTGGCGAGGACGGCAGGCTGGCAGCATGGTCAGGCCCGACCGACATCTTCATCACGCCCGGCTATCGCTTCAAGACCGCAGACATGCTGATGACCAATTTCCATCTGCCGCGTTCGACGCTGTTCATGCTGGTTTCGGCCTTCTGCGGTTTGCAGACGATGCGCGCGGCCTATGCGCATGCGATCGAGAACCGCTACAGGTTTTATTCCTATGGAGACGCAAGTCTTCTGTTCAGGAAGGATACCGATGGACGATGACCTTGAAACCTTCGACCGCGAAGCCTTGATCGCCGAGGTCAGGAAACTGCGCGCCGGCATCCGCCAACACCGCGACGCCACCGGCCACGATCTGTGCTGGCATCATCCCGACCTGTGGTCGCTTTTGCCCGAAAAGACCGAGCCGGCGATTGCCGTGCCGCCGTGGCCGAAATTCATGCGCGGCTGCATCCGCTACCGCCAGTCGCTCGATAAGCAGGCTCCGGACGCGCCGGTATTCGACAAGGAGTTCGATGGCTAGGGAATTCAATGACTAACGCATTCACCTTCACGGTGCTGGCGACCGACGGCAGGGCGCGGCGTGGTGTAATCACCATGCCGCGCGGCGAAATCCGCACGCCTGCCTTCATGCCGGTCGGCACCGGCGGCACGGTGAAGGCCATGTATATGGATCAGGTGCGCGGCGTCGGCTCGGACATCATCCTTGGCAATACCTATCACCTGATGCTGAGACCCGGCGCCGAGCGCGTGGCTCGGCTCGGCGGCTTGCATGAATTCGCCTGCTGGCCGTATCCGATCCTCACCGACAGCGGCGGCTTCCAAGTGATGTCGCTGTCGAAGCTGCGGAAACTGACCGAGAATGGCGTGACCTTCCGTTCGCATATCGACGGCGGCGCCTACGAGATGTCGCCGGAGCGTTCCATCGAGATCCAGGGGCTGCTCGATTCAGACATCCAGATGCAGCTCGACGAGTGCACGGCGCTGCCGGCCAAGGAAAAAGAGATCGAGCGCGCCATGGAACTGTCGCTGCGCTGGGCCGAGCGCTGCAAGGCGGCATTCGGCGAGCAGCCCGGCAAGGCGATGTTCGGCATTGTGCAAGGCGGCGACGTGCCGGATCTGCGGCTGCGCTCGGCGCAGGCGCTGAAGGCAATGGAGCTGAAGGGCTATGCGATCGGCGGGCTGGCTGTCGGCGAGCCGCAAGCGGTGATGCTGGAGATGCTCGACATCACTTGCCCGGAGCTGCCGGCTGACCGGCCGCGCTACCTGATGGGTGTCGGCACGCCGGACGATATCTTGAAGTCGGTGGCGCGCGGCATCGACATGTTCGACTGCGTGATGCCGACGCGGGCAGGGCGCCATGGCCTTGCCTACACACGGCGCGGCAAGGTCAATCTGCGCAACGCCCGCCATGCCGACGATCCGCGCCCGCTCGATGAGGAAAGCGACTGCCCGGCCGCACGCGACTATTCGCGGGCCTATTTGCACCATCTGGTGCGCTCGCAAGAGGCGCTTGGGGCGATGCTCCTGACCTGGAACAATCTGTCCTATTACCAGCAGCTGATGCGCGACATTCGTGAAGCGATCGAGGCTGGCAGGTTCGCCGAACAAGCCGAGATCATCACGCAGCAATGGGCAAACGGTGACCTCGCCGTCCGGTAGGCATGCTCGCCAGGAATCCGGCTCCAGCGAGGAGCTGCACCTGCCATGAACTGTTTTGAAACGTCTGCCTAATAAGCATTGCCGGACAACGTTGGGCGAGGATCAAGAACCTGTTCGTTTCGGGGCAAGTTTCAGTTCCTGGCACGACGGTGCGGACGAATGGCATCGCTTCGCCTTCGTCTTCCGTGGCGGTCCAGCAATGGACGGCGGGGTCGTTGCTTGCCGCTCTGGTGATCGCCGTGACCGGTCTGGTCTTGCGCTTGCTTGGCGCGCGCGGCGACCTTTGGCTGGACGAGATCTGGAGCTTTGCGCTGATCGAGCCGCTGACCTCGATCGGTCAGATATTCTGGCGCGTCAATCACGACAACAATCATTTCCTCAACTCGGTCTATCTCTATCTCATCGGCCCCGACGCTTCGCCGCTGATCCAGCGAGGCCTGTCGATAGCATTAGGTGTTGCCACGATCGGTGCGGCGGCAGCGAGCGCCGCATCGCGCGGACGACAGGCGATGATTGCCACAAGCCTGTTGTTTGCCGTGAGCTATCCAATGGTCCATTACGGCTCGGAGGCGCGCGGCTACGCCGGCCTTGTGCTGTTCACGCTGCTTTCGGTGGTTTTTCTAGAGCGCCGACTCGACAATAAACGGTGGTCTGGAATGGCCTTGGCAGCGGCGATCCTTTTCGGGTTCCTATGCCACCTCACCATGATCGGAATGGTGGCAGTCCTCGCAACCTGGACCGCGTGGCTCGCCTGGCAGCGTACGGCGCGGGCCGGCCGTGTCGTTGCGGACCTGGCGTCGATCTTCCTGCCGGCCCTGCTTGCCGTGCTGCCGCTGGCTGTCTGCGTGTTTGTCGGCGGCAGGCTGTTCGGCTTCAGTGTCGGTGGTGTTTCGCCGTTCTCGATTGCCGCCTTCGCGCAGGGCTATGGCGGGATGATCCGCTCTCTGTTCGGGCTGCCACCTTGGTTCGGCGACGGGCCCTATATCGTTGCCGCCTGTGGTCTTGTCGGCCTCTCCGCCGGTGTCTGGCGCGGTCGCCGGGCCAGCCTTTATGCCATCGGGATTATCGGACTGCCTTTGCTCATGGCGGCGGCACATCTGCCCAACCTCGAGTTCCCGCGCTATTTCATCATCAGCGGAACATTGCTGCTGCTCTGGGCCGGCGAGATGATTGGCCGCGGCCTGGATGCGCGCGGGACTGCCAGGCTACTTGCGATGGGGGCGCTGGCGATCGTGGTGAGTGGAAGCATTTCGTCGCTGCTCCAGTTCTATCAGTACGGACGCGGCTCGTACGCTGCTATGGTCGACGAGATGACCAGAAGTGGCGCTGCCACCTATGCCAGCAACAGTGATTTCCGCACCGCCATGGTCGTCGACTATTTTGCGGCGCGAATGGATCGTCGGGCATTGCTGGTTCCAGACGACAGGTTGTGCACCGAACGGCCCGCCTGGCTGATCCTCGAGGGGGACGTGGACAAACAAGCCGAACATGTCGAACCGGCGGCCGCATGCGCTCTGGCCTATGAACGGGCCGACGCGTCGAGACATTGGGGGTTTTCAGGCCTGAGCTGGACGCTCTACCGGCGACAGGATTGAGGCAGCTTTGCCCCTCCTCAAGCGCCCCTCAGGTGCTGAGCGACGTGGACGCGCGCAGGCTGCAGCCGGTGATCCGAAAGCTGCCGTCAGGCTGTAATTCGAGCGTGTAGACCGCCTCGTAGTCCTTGCCATCCGGGCCGACGATCAGCACCTGCTGGACGATCGAGGTCGGGCTCGTCTCGCGAACCTTGCCGAAGGAGTAGGTCTGCGGTTGGCGCACCGGCGGATAGCCGTTGGTCACCATGTTCATGAAGGTATCGACGGTCGGAAAGATGCGTTTCACATTCGGTGCGGCAAAGCTGTAGGCCGTCGCTCCATCATTGGCGATGAAGGCCTTCAATTGACCATCGATGACCGTCTGCGCCGCTGTGACTTCGGCGTCGCCGGCGAACGCCGGGGATGCGAAAATGAGTGGAATGACTGCGAATGCGAAAAACGCGCGGCGCATGGCCTGTCTCCGTTGTCCCTGAGAAATCGCTGTCCGAAGGTACATGATACCATACGCTTTGCCGTGCTTCAGGGTTTCAGCCGAGCGCAAACATTCGGCGCGGCAGTCCGTGTCCAGACCGAGAAAGCGTCGCCGAGGCGAGAATTGCCTGAGCGATGGCCGATGCTTGAAAGGCGGGCGTCAGTCTGCCACAAGGGCCGCTCGATTATACCTAGAGCGTGCGATCTTGGGCAGGACCAGGCAATGAAGGCATTTTTCGTGCAGATAAAGTGCGATCTGGGCAAGGCCTATGACGTTGCCAGCGCTTTGGCCGATGCCGAGATCGCTTCGGAAATCTACTCGACAGCCGGAAACTACGACCTGCTCGCTAAATTCTATGTCGACGACGAGGAAGACATCGGCCATTTCGTCAACGAGAAAGTGCAGATTCTCCCGGGCATAAAGGACACGTTCACGGTCGTCACCTTTCGCGCCTTTTGACCTCGTTCGGCATTGCCCGGACACCAGGCAAAGCCTGATCAAGGCCCTATTGGTGCTGCCTTAATTTTAGGCAAGAGCGATATACTGATAGCCGGCGCCCGCCAAATCACCGATTGCGCTTGATTTTCTCCAGCGAGGCCAGTGAAATGGCGTCACAGGGGAGTATGCGATTGGCAGCGTTCGACGAAATGCTTCCGGAAGTTTCCGGGCTGAGAAAACCGTATTCGGCTTACGATCGCTGGCTGAAGGAACAGGACCCGGCCAGGCTTACCGAGAAGATGCAGGACGCCGAACGCGTCTTTCGCAAGACCGGCATCACTTTCGCCGTCTACGGCGAGCAGGAAGCATCGGAGCGGCTGATACCCTTTGACATCGTTCCGCGCATCATTTCGGGCAATGAATGGCGACGGCTGACGCAAGGCATCGAGCAGCGCGTCCAGGCGCTGAACGCCTTTCTCGACGACATCTACCATCGCCAGGAGATCTTGCGCGCCGGCCGGGTGCCGAAGGAGTTGATCGCCAAGAACGAGGCGTTCCTGCCCGAGATGATCGGGGTTCGGCCGCCGGCCGGCGTCTATACCCACATCATCGGCGTCGACATCGTACGCATCAGCGAGAACGAGTTCTACGTGCTGGAGGACAATGCGCGCACGCCGTCCGGCGTCTCCTACATGCTGGAGAACCGCGAGACGATGATGCAGCTCTTTCCCGAGTTGTTCCAGCAGATCAAGGTGCGGCCGGTGGAGAATTATCCGCAGCTCTTGCGCCAGTCGCTGGCGGCGGTGCGGCCGCAAAGCACCAAGGGCACGCCGACCATTGCCGTGCTGACGCCGGGCAGCTTCAACTCAGCCTATTTCGAACATGCCTTCCTTGCCGACCAGATGGGCGTGCAGCTTGTTGAAGGACAGGATCTGCGCGTCGTCGATGGTCATGTCGCGATGCGCACTACCGAGGGCTACAAGCAGATCGATGTGCTCTACCGGCGTGTCGACGACTCGTTCCTCGATCCGCTGACCTTCCGCCCCGACTCGGCACTTGGCGTGCCGGGCATTATGGACGTCTACCGCGCCGGCAATATCACCATCGCCAATGCGCCGGGAACCGGCATCGCCGACGACAAGGCGATCTATTCGTACATGCCCGAAATCGTCGAATTCTACACCGGCCGCAAGGCGATGCTTGGCAACATCCCGACCTGGCGCTGCTCGGAGCCGGACAGCCTGAAATATGTGCTGGAGCACATCGACGAACTGGTGATCAAGGAAGTCCACGGGTCCGGCGGTTACGGCATGCTGGTCGGTCCGGCGGCGACCAAGAAGGAATGCGAAGAGTTTTCCAAAAAGCTCGCAGCAAAACCGTCGAACTACATTGCCCAGCCGACGCTGGCGCTGTCGACCTGTCCGATCCTGACGGACAAGGGACTGGCGCCGCGCCATGTCGATCTGCGCCCCTATGTGCTGGTTTCCGACCGTATTCAGATCGTGCCCGGCGGGCTGACCCGAGTAGCGCTCAAGGAAGGCTCTCTGGTCGTCAATTCCTCGCAAGGCGGCGGCACGAAGGATACGTGGGTGTTGGATGATTAGAGAGTGAATAGTGAATAGTGAATAGTGAATAGATAAGGATATGTGTCGTTGATGTTGGTGAAATGCCCTGAAGTGAAGCACGCGGCATCGTGCCCTGGAATCTGGACAGTCACCATTCGCTATTCACCATTCACTATTCACCGCAGGACCGCCTGACATGCTTCTCGGCCGCACCGCCAACGGGCTCTACTGGATGAACCGCTATATCGAGCGGGCGGAAAACATGGCGCGGCTGGTGGACGCCGGCTTGCGCATGGCGCTAACTCGTACTCAGAACGCTTCGGAGGAGTGGAATTCGGTGCTGCTCAGCGCCGGTTCGGACGCCGCCTTCACGCAGAAATATTCCGACTACACCGCCGCCAATGTCGCCGACTATCTGCTGCGCGATACGTCGAACCCGTCGAGCACGATGTCGTCTATCGAAACGGCCCGTAACAATGCCCGCATGGTGCGTACCGCACTGACGCGTGAAACCTGGGAAAGCATCAACGAAGCCTGGATGTCGCTGAAGCGGATGCTGGCCAAGCCGATCGACGAGCGCGACCTGCCCAACGCGCTCGACGCGATCAAACGCGAGACGGCGCTGATCCGCGGCTCGTTCTACGGCACGATGCTGCGCAACGAGATTTTCGATTTTTCGCAGCTCGGCACTTATGTCGAACGCGCCGACAACACCGCGCGCATCCTGGATGTGAAATACTACGTGCTGCTGCCGTCGATCTCCTGGGTCGGCTCGACGCTCGACAACTACCAGTGGGAATCGATCCTGCGCTCGGTGTCGGCGCACCGTTCCTATCGCTGGGTTTATGACGCCGACTACAAGCCGAGCAACATCGCCGATTATCTGATCCTCAACGTCCGCATGCCGCGCTCGCTGACCTTTTGCTACCGCTTCCTGACGGAGCATCTCAAATTCCTGGGTGACGACTATGGGGAGCGCCACGCCTGTCATGCGACGGCTGCCAAGACCCAGGCCATGCTGACGGCCGGCTCGATCAAGGATATTTTCGACGCCGGCCTGCATGAATTCCTGGCCAATTTCATCCGCGACAACACCAGGCTCGGCGACGAGATCGCGCAGGATTACAGGTTCTATTGAGCATGACCCCAAAAAGCGGAGACCGGTTTTCGGAAAAGCTCATGCTCCAGGGACGAGTGCGATGCGGCTGAAGATCACCCACCGGACCGAATACCGCTACGATGCGCCGGTGCATTATCTGTTGCAGCGTTTGCGGCTGCTCCCGGTGAACGGGCGCACCCAGACGGTACTGTCCTGGGCGCTGAAGATCGAAGGCGCACGCGAGGAAGTGCGCTTCACCGACCATTTCGGCAATGATACCAGGCTGTTGAGCGTCGAGGGCGAGCGCGACTTCATCACCGTCGAAGCAGCCGGCGAAGTGGTGACGCGCGACACCGCCGGCGTCTGCGGGCCGCACCAAGGTTTCGCGCCGCTCTGGCTGTTCGGCCATGAAACGCCGCTGACGACGATCGGCAGCGGCATTCGCGAACTTGCTGCCTCGGTCGGCAAGGGTACCGACATCGAAAGGCTGCACCGGTTGATGGCGGTGATCGGCGAGCGTGTCGCTTATACGCCAGACACCACCAACGCGACGACGCCGGCCGAAGAGGCCCTGGCGCTCAAGACCGGCGTTTGCCAGGACCACAGCCACATCTTCGTTGCCGCGGCGCGCGCCATGGATTTCCCGGCGCGCTACGTCAGCGGCTATCTGATGATGGATACAGCGATCGAGCAGGCAGCAAGCCACGCCTGGGCCGAGGCGCATGTCTCGGGCCTCGGCTGGGTCGCCTTCGATGTCGCCAACGGCATTTCTCCCGACGAACGCTATGTAAAGGTAGCGACTGGCCGCGATTATCGCGACGCAACCCCGGTATCGGGAATTCGGCTGGGACAGGCGGAAGAACAGCTTGCGGTCACCGTCACCGTGGAGCAGTAATCCCCGGCAAGATTGTTGCCAAAGAGATTCGATGACCTATTGCGTCGGCCTGAAAATCAATCACGGGCTCGTGTTCATGTCGGACACGCGCACCAATGCCGGTATGGATTCGATCTCGACCTTCAGGAAGATGCATGTCTGGGAAGAGCCGGGCGAGCGCGTCATCGTTTTGATGTCGGCCGGCAATCTGGCGACGACGCAGGCCGTAGTCAGCCTGCTCGACGAACGCACCAAGGCAGTGGCGGAGCGCCGTGCCACGCTGCTCGAAACGCCCTCCATGTACCAGACAGTCCGGTTGGTCGGAGACACCGTCAAGGAGGTCATCGCCAGTTCGTCGCCGGCGGGCGAAAAGGCGGATTCCTACTTCAACGCCTCCTTCATCCTCGGCGGTCAGATCAAGGGCAGCGCCCCGCGCCTGTTCATGATCTATCCGGAGGGCAATTTCATCGAATCGACCGACGACACGCCGTTCTTCCAGATCGGTGAGACCAAATACGGCAAGCCGATCATCATCCGCGCTTATGAAAGGACGATGAGTTTCGCCGAGACGGTGAAGTTGCTGCTGGTGTCGTTCGACTCGACGCTGAAGTCGAACCTGTCGGTCGGCCTGCCGCTCGACCTGCTGTTCTATGAAAAGGACACTTTCAAGGTCGGCCTCAAAAAGCGAATAAATCAGGACGATCAATATTATCGCACGATCTCGGATAGCTGGTCGAACGCGCTGAAGACCGCCTTTGCCAGCTTGCCTGATTTTCCTGAATGAAAACCTTCGTCTTTCGTGCTCTTTGATCGCGGCTCGATGGGGCGCTACGGAGGCGAAGATGAATAGCAACGAATTCCGCGAATGGTCGCTGCGAGCGGCTGAATGGGGCGCCGACTACAGAAACAGCCTTCGCGAAAGACCGGTGCGGCCGCTTGTCGAGCCGGGCGAAATCTTCAAAAGCATCGACGCCGCGCCGCCGGAAGACGGCGAAACGATGCAGGCAATCTTCGCTGATTTCGAACAAAAGATCCTGCCGGGCATGACGCACTGGCAGCATCCGCGTTTCTTTGCCTATTTCCCGGCTAACGCGGCACCGGCCTCCGTCGTGGCCGAGTATCTGGTTTCCGCGATGGCCGCGCAATGCATGCTCTGGCAGACCTCGCCGGCAGCGACCGAGCTCGAGATGCGGGTCGTCGACTGGATGCGGCAGGCGCTTGGTCTGCCGGCGGGATTCTCCGGCGTCATGCAGGATTCGGCTTCATCAGCGACGCTTGCCGCCGTGCTGACCATGCGCGAGCGCGCGCTCGACTGGCAAGGCAACAAGAGCGGCCTGCAAGGCCAGCCGGTCGTGCGGGTCTATTCTTCCGACCAAGTCCATACTTCCATCGACCGGGCGATCTGGGTGTCGGGCATCGGGGAGGCGAACCTCGTGCGCATTCCGGTCGCGGGACGCTTCCGCGCTATGCAGACGGCGGCTCTGGAAGCGGCGATCGTCGCCGACCGCGAAAACGGCATGCTGCCGGCCGGCATTATCGCCAGCGTCGGCGGCACCAGTACCGGCGGCACCGACGATGTCGCGGCTGTTGCCGCGGTGGCGAAGCGGCACGGGCTCTACCTGCATGTCGATGCCGCATGGGCCGGCTCCGCCATGATCTGCCCCGAGTTCCGGCATTTCTGGGCCGCCGCCGAACATGCGGATTCGATCGTCTTCAATCCGCACAAATGGCTGGGCGCACAGTTCGATTGCTCGATGCAATTCATCCGCCAGCCGGAAGACCTCGTGCGCACGCTGGCGATCAAGCCCGAATTCCTCAAGACACATGGCCGCGACGGGGTCATCAACTACTCCGAATGGTCGGTGCCGCTCGGCCGAAGGTTCCGCGCGCTGAAACTTTGGTTCCTGCTGCGTGCGCATGGCTTGGAAAATCTGCGGACCATGATCCGCAACCATGTCGCCTGGAGCGAGGGCCTCGCCGCCTGGCTGGCTCGGGAACCGGATTTCGAAATCGTCACGGAACCGATGCTGTCGCTGTTCTCATTCCGCCATCTCGCGGCTGCGGGAATCGACCTTGACGAGCACAATTTGCGGCTGGTCAACGCGATCAACAATGACGGCCGCATTTACCTGACGCAGACCCGGGTGGACGGGCAGGTGGCGATCCGCTTTCAGGTCGGGCAGTTCGAAACGACTGCGGCGGACGTCGATACTGCTTTCGAGGTCATCACTGACATCGCGCGGGGCCTAAGTTGATAGCCTCGTCGAGATTGCGCCGGAGCTTTTCTCTCTGCAGTCGCCCGATTTTCATTAGCCGGCTCATACCTGTTCATGGCTTTCGTTTTCAGCTATAGACGAGAAAAACGAAAATGAGAGGTTGCTAGATGTATCTGTCGCCGCGTCATTCCGAAATCATCCAGATGGCCAAAGATCATGGCCGCGTACTGGTCGAGGAGTTGGCGACGCATTTCAACGTGACGCCGCAGACGATCCGCAAGGATCTCAACGATCTCTGCGACCAGCGACTTTTGTCCCGCATTCATGGCGGGGCATTGTTCCCGTCCGGCATCGAGAACATGGAATATGAGGCTCGGCGCAAGATCGCCGCCGAGGAGAAGGAGGCGATCGGCCGCGCAGCAGCCCGGCTGATCCCCGACAACGCATCTCTGTTCATCAATATCGGGACCACGACGGAAGCTGTCAGCAAGTCGCTGCTCGATCACAGCGGCCTGATGGTCATCACCAATAACATCAATGTTGCCAATAGGATGCGCATATATCCTTCGATCGAGGTGGTGATCGCCGGCGGTGTCGTGCGCGGTTCCGACGGCGGCGTGGTCGGCGAGGCAGCGGTCGATTTCATCAGGCAGTTCAAGGTCGATTTTGCGGTGATCGGCGCCTCGGCCATCGACCATGACGGCGCACTGCTCGACTTCGATTTTCGTGAGGTGAAGGTGGCTCAGGCGATCATCGCCAACGCCCGGCATGTGATCCTGGTGTCGGACCAGACCAAATTCGAGCGCACCGCGCCCGTCCGCATCGGCCATCTGTCGCAGGTCAACACCTTCATCACCGATCGTTGCGACATCCCGTCGGTGCGCAAGATCTGTGAAGAGGCAGAGGTTCAGCTGATCGAAACGTCGCTCTCCTAGAGATGCCGCTGCGGCATCTGCCGCCGATCATATTTCGTTTGACATTCGTTATCATTTCGAAATAATCCCGTCACGGTTTCGCAAAACTCAAAAATGCTGCAATGCGAAATCGAGGGAGGATTTCTTTGCGCGCATCACCGATCCATGACATTTTCGTCATCGGTGGCGGCATCAATGGCTGCGGCATCGCCCGCGATGCCGTTGGACGTGGCTTTTCGGTCTTTCTTGCCGAGATGAACGATCTGGCCAGCGGAACTTCTTCGGGTTCGACCAAACTGATCCATGGCGGCTTGCGCTATCTCGAATTCTACGAATTCCGCCTGGTGCGCGAAGCGCTGATGGAACGCGAGGTCCTGTGGAGGAACGCGCCGCATATCATCTGGCCGATGCGCTTCGTGCTGCCATACGCCAAGGGGCTGCGTCCGGCCTGGCTTATCCGGCTCGGGCTTTTCCTCTACGACCATATTGGCGGGCGCAAATTGCTGCCGCCGACGAAAACGCTGGACATGGCCAAGGATCCGGCCGGCAAGCCGCTGAAGCCGTTGTTTCGAAAGGCGTTCGAATATTCCGACGGTTGGGTCAACGATGCCCGGCTGGTTGTGTTGAACGCCCGTGACGCTGCCGAGCGCGGCGCAACCATTCGAACCCGAACAAGGGTCGTCAGCGCCCGACGTGAAGGCGATCTCTGGACGGTCAGGCTTGAAAACGTGCGGACCGGCGATACCGAGGAGGTCAAGGCGCGGTTGCTGGTCAATGCCGCGGGCCCGTGGGTCGACCAGGTTCTTTCGGCCACCGTCGGCCTGAACGACGTGCACAATGTCCGCCTCGTGCAAGGCAGCCACATCGTCGTTGGCAAGAAATTCGACGACCCACGCGCCTATTTCTTTCAGAACAAGGACGGGCGCATCATTTTCGCCATCCCCTACGAAGACGAGTTCACGCTCATCGGCACCACCGACCGGGACTATCCCGGCGATCCGCACGACGTCAGGATCAGTGATGCCGAGATCGACTATCTCTGCGCTGCGGCAAGCGAATATTTCGCGCAGCCGGTCAAGCCGTCGGATATCGTCTGGACCTATTCCGCGGTGCGCCCGCTCTACGATGATGGCGCCTCAAAGGCGCAGGAAGCCACGCGCGACTATGTGCTGAAGGCCGATGGAGGCGAGGGTGCCGCCCCGATCGTCAACGCCTTTGGCGGCAAGATCACCACCTACCGCCGATTGTCGGAATCAATGCTCGAGAAGATCGAGGGTTTTCTCGGCAAGCGAGGCAAGCCATGGACAGCAAACACGCCGCTGCCCGGCGGTGACTTTCCCGTCACCGGCTTCGATGGCGAGGTAGCGAAACTGAAAACGGCGTACCCGTTCCTCGACGCGCGGCTGGCCCGCCGGTTGACCCGGCTCTATGGCACCCGCGCAAGGAAGCTGCTGGGCCTCGCCAAGTCGAACGCCGATCTTGGCCGCAACTTCGGCGCCGATCTCTACGAGGCCGAGGTGCGCTACCTCGTCGAAAACGAATGGGCGATGACTGCCGAGGATGTATTGTGGCGCCGGACCAAGCGCGGCCTGCGTCTCAGCCGTGAGCAGGCGGCAGTGCTCGACGAGTTCATGCGCGGAATAAGCCGGCAGCACGTAGCGGCTGCCGAATAGGGACGGCCGACTGATGCAGAAAGCCTGGGAGGAGGCATCATGCTTGAACTGAGAAACGTGACGAAGACGGTGGGTGCGGCGGAACATATCCGCGACGTCTCGCTGACGCTTCAGCACGGCTCGCTCAACGTCCTGCTCGGGCCGACGCTCTCCGGCAAGACCAGCCTGATGCGGCTGATGGCGGGCCTCGACGTGCCGACCTCCGGCTCGGTCTGGTTCGATGGCAAGGATGTCACCGGCATGCCGGTGCAAAAGCGCAACGTCGCCATGGTCTACCAGCAATTCATCAATTATCCGGCGATGACGGTCTACGAAAACATCGCCTCACCGCTGCGGGTGGCCGGCACGGATGAGGCAACGATCGACAGGGAGGTGCGCAATGCCGCCGCCCTTCTCAAACTCACGCCCTATCTCGACCGCACGCCTCTCAGTCTGTCGGGCGGCCAGCAGCAGCGCACCGCGCTGGCCCGCGCCATCGTCAAGAATGCCAGCCTCGTGCTGCTCGACGAGCCGCTCGCCAACCTAGACTACAAGCTGCGCGAAGAATTACGCGCGGAACTGCCGAAGGTCTTCGCGGCCGCCGGCACAATCTTCGTTTATGCCACGACCGAGCCGCACGAGGCCTTGCTGCTCGGCGGCAACACGGCGACGCTTTCCGAAGGCAGCATCACCCAGTTCGGGCCGACCATCGAAGTGTTCCGCAAGCCGGTCGATCTGGTGACGGCGAGAACCTTCGCCGATCCGCCGCTCAACACCATCGTGCTTGCCAAGAAGGGCCTGGATTTCCTGCTCGAGGGCGGCGTGAAATTGCCGGTGCCGGCCGAGCTCTTCGGCATTGCCGATGCGATCTATACGATCGGCTTCCAGCCCCATCATCTTTCCCTCGATCGGCCCAACGCCGCCGCAGTGCCGGTGCGCGCAAAGGTGACGATCACCGAGATCACGGGATCGGAAAGCTTCATCCATCTCGATTTCGCCGATGCGCGCTGGGTCATGCTGACCCACGGCATTCGCGACTTCGAGCCGGATGAGGAAGTCGAGGTGTTCATCGACCCGCGCCACATCATGGTCTTCGACGAGCACGGCCGCGCCGTGGCCGCGCCGAAGCTGGCGGCTTAGGAGGAAGCGATGGCGCGCATCGACGTCAATCATATCCGCCACTCCTATCTGCAGAACCCGCGCACGGATGCCGATTTCGCGCTGAAGGAAGTGCACCACACG
Source organism: Mesorhizobium sp. M1348 (assembly GCF_040317925.1). Taxonomy (NCBI): domain Bacteria; kingdom Pseudomonadati; phylum Pseudomonadota; class Alphaproteobacteria; order Hyphomicrobiales; family Phyllobacteriaceae; genus Mesorhizobium; species Mesorhizobium sp. M1348. The sequence continues at coordinate 129,548 of NZ_JAMYLH010000013.1, forward strand.
TTCGAGGATGGCGGCGCCTATGCGCTGCTCGGCCCGTCCGGCTGCGGCAAGACTACGCTGCTCAACATCATTTCGGGATTGCTGCATCCCTCGCACGGCCAGTTGCTGTTCAACGGAAGGGACGTGACAAATCTGTCGACCCAAGAGCGCAACATTGCCCAGGTCTTCCAGTTCCCGGTGATCTACGACACGATGACCGTCTACGACAATCTGGCGTTCCCGCTGCGCAATCGCGGCGTGCCGGAGGCCGACGTCGACCGCAAGGTGCGCGAGACGCTGGAGATGACCGGGCTGGCCGATATGGCCAAACGAAAGGCGCGCGGACTGACCGCCGACCAGAAGCAGAAGATCTCGCTCGGGCGCGGGCTGGTGCGCTCCGACGTCAATGCCATCCTGTTCGACGAGCCTTTGACCGTCATCGACCCGCATATGAAATGGGTGCTGCGCTCGCAGTTGAAGCAGCTTCACCGCCGCTTCGGCTACACCATGGTTTATGTCACGCACGACCAGACCGAGGCGTTGACCTTCGCCGACAGGGTGGTCGTCATGTATGACGGCGAAATCGTGCAGATCGGCACACCGGCGGAGCTGTTCGAGCGCCCGCGCCACACCTTTGTCGGCTATTTCATCGGCTCGCCCGGCATGAATGTCATGACGGTGGCGATCGACGGCAAGACCGCGAAGCTGGGCTCGCAGCAGATCGAACTGCCGGGCGTGCCCAAGGCGGGCGGCGGCGCCATCGAGCTCGGCATCCGTCCCGAATATGTGCGCCTGGGCAGCCAGGGCATGGCCGTCCGGATCAGCAAGGTCGAGGACGTCGGCCGCCACAAGGTGGTCCGTGCCAATCTCGAAGGGCGCGAGATCGCCGCCGTCATCGGCGAGGACGAGACGGTTCCGGCTGATCCGAAGGTGCGGTTCGACCCTGCCGGCATCAACATCTATGCCGATTCCTGGCGCGTCGAGATGGGAGCCTGAAGTGGAAAAGACCTGGAACAACAGAGCCTGGTTCCTGGTGCTGCCGGTGCTGCTGCTGGTGGCGTTCTCGGCGGTCATACCGCTGATGACGGTTGTCAATTATTCGGTGCAGGACACTTTCGGCAACAACGTCTTCTTCTGGGCCGGCACCGAGTGGTTCGAGGAACTGCTTTCCTCCAGCCGCTTCTGGCAGGCGATGATCCGCAACCTTGTCTTCTCCTTCATCATCCTGGCGATCGAAGTGCCGCTCGGCATCTTCATTGCGCTCAATATGCCGAAGAAGGGTTGGGGCGTGCCGGTTTGCCTTGTTTTGATGGCGTTGCCGCTGCTGATCCCATGGAACGTCGTCGGCACCATCTGGCAGGTGTTCGGGCGCAACGACATTGGCCTGCTCGGCTATTACGTCAACGCGCTCGGCATCGACTATAATTATGTGCAAGACCCTTATGACGCCTGGGTCACGGTCATCATCATGGACGTCTGGCATTGGACCAGCCTCGTCGTTCTGCTCTGCTATGCCGGCCTGGTCTCGATCCCGGATGCCTTTTATCAGGCGGCCAAGATCGACGGTGCCTCGCGCTGGGCGGTGTTCCGTTACATCCAGTTGCCGAAGATGAACCGCGTGCTGCTGATTGCCGTGCTGCTGCGCTTTATGGATAGCTTCATGATCTACACGGAACCGTTCGTGGTGACCGGCGGCGGACCCGGCAACTCGACGACCTTTCTTTCGATCGATCTCGTCAAGACGGCGCTCGGCCAGTTCGACCTCGGCCCGGCGGCGGCGATGTCGCTGGTCTACTTCCTTATCGTCCTGTTGTTGTCATGGGTGTTCTACACCGTGATGACCAATTACGACGCGGAGCGCTGAGATGAGCCGCGCTGACGAAAGAGCCGACAGAGTGAGCGAGACGACAGCTTCGCAAGGATTGGCCAGCACGCTGCGGCAGGACGAGATCGCACGGCTCATGCGCCGTCGCGGCGAGGAGTCGCGTTGGTGGTGGATCGTGCCGACGCTCTACATCATCGTTCTGCTTTTGCCGATCTACTGGCTCATCAATATGAGCTTCAAGACCAATGGCGAGATCGTCTCGTCGCTGACGCTCTACCCGCACGCACCGACATTAGCGAATTACCGCACCATCTTCACCGACGCGTCCTGGTATTCGGGCTACATCAACTCGATCACCTATGTGGTTATGAACATGGTGATTTCGGTGGCCGCAGCACTGCCTGCTGCCTACGCCTTTTCGCGCTATCGCTTCCTCGGCGACAAACATCTGTTCTTCTGGCTGCTGACCAACCGCATGGCGCCGCCGGCGGTGTTCGCGCTGCCATTCTTCCAGCTTTATTCGGCCTTCGGCCTTATCGACACCCATATCGCAGTGGCTCTGGCGCATTGCCTGTTCAACGTGCCGCTGGCGGTGTGGATCCTCGAAGGCTTCATGTCGGGCGTGCCGAAGGAGATCGATGAGACCGCCTATATCGACGGCTATTCGTTCCCGCGCTTCTTCATAAAGATCTTCATGCCGCTGATTGCGAGCGGCATCGGCGTGGCGTGCTTCTTCTGCTTCATGTTCTCGTGGGTCGAGCTGCTGATCGCCCGCACGCTGACGACCACGGACGCCAAGCCGATCGCCGCGACCATGACCCGCACCGTTTCGGCCGCCGGCATGGATTGGGGGCTGCTCGCCGCAGCCGGCGTGCTGACGCTGATCCCGGGCGCGCTCGTCATCTGGTTTGTGCGCAACTACATCGCCAAGGGCTTTGCCCTGGGGAGGGTATGATGGAGCAGGTCGACAGAAGCCCATGGTGGTGGGCCGTGCTGTTTCTCGCCCTGATCGTTGTGGCCTGGGTGGCACTTCAAATCGATTTCGTGGCAATAACCGTAGGTTTCAGCGATCCGGCAAATATCCGCCTGTGGGGATTTAACCTCTCGTCCAACCTCGATTTTTCGTGGATGGCCTGGACGTGGCCGACCGCGGCCTTCTTTGGAACCATCTTTCTGCTGCTTTGCGGCATGGCGGTGTGGGAATACGTCTCGCCGGGCGGCAATCCGCGCGTCGGCGTGCTGCGCTTCGAAACGACGCGCGGCGACCGCTTGTTCCTGTCGCTGCTTGGCAGTGCCTTTATCCATCTCGCTTGGCTGGGTCTAGTCGGACCCAATCTGTGGTGGGCTCTCGCTCTCTCCGTGGTCTACGCCGTTGGCGTGTTCCGCTACGTATAGAGGGGGAAACTGTTGGAACGGCGGCGTGCCGGCCGCCGATCCAGATCGCACTTTGAACTTTAACAGTGGAGGAAATACATGCGACGGCAATTCTTGACATCAACAACTGCGCTTGTCCTGTTGCTCGGGGCAAGCAACGCCTATGCCGGAATGGACGAGGCCAAGGCCTTCCTGGACAAGGAAATCGGCGACCTCTCGACGCTCGACCGCGCCGGCCAGGAAGCCGAAATGCAATGGTTCATCGATGCCGCGAAACCTTTCGCCGGCATGGATATCAAGGTGGTTTCCGAAACCATCGCCACGCATCAGTATGAATCGCAGGTGCTGGCGCCGGCCTTTACAGCCATCACCGGCATCAAGGTTACGCACGACGTCACCCAGGAAGGCGACGTTGTCGAGAAGATCCAGACCCAGATGCAGACCGGCCAGAACCTCTATGACGGCTGGGTCAACGATTCCGATCTGATCGGCACGCACTGGCGCTACCAGCAGGTGCGCAACCTGACCGACTGGATGGCAGGCGACGGCAAGGATGTCACCAACCCGAATCTCGACCTGAAGGATTTCATCGGCACCTCGTTCACCACCGCGCCCGACAAGAAACTCTACCAGCTTCCCGACCAGCAGTTCGCGAACCTCTACTGGTTCCGTTACGACTGGTTCAACGACGAGAAGAACAAGGCGGACTTCAAGGCCAAATACGGCTACGACCTCGGCGTGCCGGTGAATTGGTCGGCCTATGAGGACATTGCAGCGTTCTTCACCGGGCGTGAGATCGACGGCAAGAAGGTCTACGGCCATATGGACTATGGCAAGAAGGACCCGTCGCTCGGCTGGCGGTTCACCGACGCCTGGCTGTCGATGGCCGGCAATGGCGACAAGGGCATTCCGAACGGTCTGCCCGTCGACGAATGGGGCATCAAGGTCGACGAGAATTCGCGTCCGGTCGGTTCCTGCACGGCGCGCGGCGGCGACACCAATGGTCCGGCTTCCGTCTACTCCATCCAGAAGTATCTCGATTGGCTGAAGGCCTATGCACCGGCGGAAGCCCAAGGCATGACCTTCTCCGAATCGGGGCCAGTTCCGGCGCAGGGCGCGGTTGCCCAGCAGATCTTCTGGTACACCGCCTTCACCGCCAGCATGGTCGACGCCAGCGCCAAGGCCGTGCTGAACGACGACGGCACGCCGAAGTGGCGCATGGCGCCGTCGCCGCATGGCGTCTACTGGAAGGACGGCATGAAGCTCGGCTATCAGGACGTCGGTTCCTGGACGCTGATGAAGTCGACGCCGACCGACCGCGCCAAGGCCGCCTGGCTCTACGCGCAGTTCGTCACCTCGAAGACGGTCGACGTGAAGAAGAGCCATGTCGGCCTGACCTTCATCCGCGAGAGCACGATCCACGACAAGAGCTTCACCGAACGTGCGCCAAAGCTCGGCGGCTTGATCGAATTCTACCGCTCGCCGGCGCGCGTCCAGTGGTCGCCGACCGGCACCAACGTGCCGGACTATCCGAAGCTGGCACAGCTCTGGTGGCAGGCGATCGGCGATGCTTCGTCGGGCGCCAAGAGCGCGCAGGAAGCGATGGACTCGCTCTGCGCCGAGCAGGAAAAGGTGATGAGCCGCATCGAAAAGTCGGGCGTCCAGGGCGATATTGGCCCGAAGATGGCCGAAGAGCATGACCTCGCCTACTGGAATGCGGACGCGGTCAAGAAGGGCAATCTCGCTCCTCAGCTCAAGATCGAGAACGAGAAGGAAAAGCCGGTCACCATCAACTACGACGAGCTGGTGAAGAGCTGGCAGCAATAGGACCGTTTGATGCGGGCGTCCGCGCCCGCATCGCCATGCTCAGGGGAGGCGGCATGTTGCCGTCTCCCCTGTTTGCGTGAACGGCTCGGCGCCATCTGGCGTCGAGACACCGTAGCACCTTTGAATTCGCTTCGACGGGAGAGAGAATGACCGGATACATCCTTGCAATCGACCAGGGAACGACATCGAGCCGGGCGATCCTGTTCGACGACAAGATGAAGGTCGTCGGCAGCGGGCAAAAGGAATTCACCCAATATTATCCGGCCTCCGGCTGGGTCGAGCACGATCCCGAGGAGATATGGGCAAGCGTCGTGGAAACGGTGAAGGCCGCGCTGAAGACAGCCGGCCGCAACGCAGCGGAAGTCGCCGCGATCGGCATCACCAACCAGCGCGAAACGGTCGTCATCTGGGACAAGGAGACCGGCAAGCCGATCCACAATGCGATTGTCTGGCAGGATCGTCGTACCGCGCCGCTATGCCAGAAACTGAAGAAGCTAGGGCTGGAGAAGAAATTCACGAATAAGACCGGCCTGCTGCTCGATCCCTATTTCTCCGGCACCAAGATCGCCTGGATGCTGGACAAAGTGAAGGGCGCCAGAAAACGCGCCGAGAAAGGCGAACTGCTGGCCGGCACCATCGACAGTTTTCTGATTTGGCGCCTGACTGGCGGCAAGGTCCACGCCACTGACGCCACCAATGCCTCGCGCACACTGGTCTACAACATCGAACAAAACGCCTGGGACGACGAGCTGCTGGCCATTCTCGGCATACCTGCAAGAATGCTGCCGCAGGTGAAAGATTGTGCCGATGATTTTGGAATCACCGACAAAAGCCTGTTTGGCGCAGAGATCAGAATTCTCGGTGTGGCCGGCGACCAGCATGCGGCGGCGATCGGCCAGGCCTGTTTCGAGCCGGGCATGATGAAATCGACCTACGGCACCGGTTGCTTCGCGCTGCTCAACACCGGCAGCGATCTGGTGCGTTCGAAGAACCGGCTTTTGACCACCATCGCCTATAGGCTGAACGGCAAGACCACCTATGCGCTGGAGGGCTCGATCTTTATCGCCGGCGCCGCCGTGCAATGGCTGCGCGACGGCATCAAGGTGATCGGCAAGGCCGAGCAGAGCGGCAAATTGGCGGCGGAAGCCGATCCGACGCAGAACGTCTATCTGGTGCCGGCTTTCGTCGGGCTCGGCGCACCGCACTGGGATGCCGAGGCGCGCGGTGCCATCTTCGGGCTGACCCGCAATTCGGGGCCGGCGGAATTTGCCCGCGCGGCACTGGAATCCGTAGCGTTCCAAACGCGCGATCTGCTTGACGCCATGCGCAAGGACTGGAAGGGCGCCTCGGCCAAGACTGTGCTCAGGGTCGATGGCGGCATGGTGGCGTCGGACTGGACTATGCAGCGGCTGGCCGACATTCTCGATGCGCCGGTCGACCGGCCGACAATTCTCGAGACGACCGCGCTTGGTGCGGCATGGCTGGCCGGCTCGAAGGCCGGTGTCTGGCCGAGGGCCCGGGAATTCGCTAGGAGTTGGGCGCTCGAGCGCCGCTTCAACCCAGACATGGATGCTTCGACACGTGCCGCCAAGCTGGCAGGTTGGCGCCACGCTGTGCGCAGGACGCTAAGCATGCAATAAGCAAGTGGCCGCCGAATTCCCAACCTTGTTTAATCAGGCGGGGCTGGTGGTTGCTCGGATGTGTGTGGCGACTCCGAGAGCGGGTCAGGCAGGGTGAGGGTCCATGAAACACCCAGATTGGTATCCTGCTTGGCGCCAAGAAGCCATCGAGCAACTGAGCGCTAAGAATAGAGGCTTGCAAGATGATTTCGGCGTCGGCAGTTGGCCTCGTTATGATTACGCCCTAAAGACTGGAAAGCTTCTTTTCTCAGATCAAGGTGTCGTCAAGGTCGTCGCCGAAATCCAGGTTGCAGGCTCCACAAGCGGCAAAGGTGGCAATTGGCTTTGGGCCTGGGGAAATTCAACCTGCCTGGCGACGTAGTTACCGATGCCCAGCGAGTTCGATCCTTCGGGGAGAAGAACGGCATTGATGAACTGACTCAGCTTTTTGTGACAGATGATAATGACCTGACCGTGCTTGGGTGGGAACTGGCGGCCGTAATGGCTCGAATTTGCAACGCCCGTGGGGTCTATCGTTCTCCTCGTGGCGAAGGGGCAAGCCTCTATCCGACCATCAAGAGCATCAGCCGGGCAAACTGATCTTGATGTCTGCCTGCCGAACGTTCGAGACGCAGTGACTATGGCGGAAATATCAGTGCTTCCTCGCCCAGCAATAACCCGCGCCGTTTCGGGCGCGGGCTTGCAGCCTCTAAGCTAGGACTCAGTAAGGCGACCGGCACTGCCGGCGCGGACCGTAGTTGGGCTGGTAAGTGTTGTCAGAAGCGCGATAGCTCCGATAACGGTCATAGCACCACTGCACGTGGGCATCGCCACGATAGACACGATTCTGGCTGTTGACGATGGCGCCCGTAATCAGCGCTCCTGTGGCGAAGGCGGCCAGCGGGAACCAGTAGTCACCGTGACGGCGATAGCCGCGACGATATTCGCGATAGCCGCGATGGCCACGCCAATACATGCCGTCCTCACGCGCAAAACTGCGCCGCGAGAAATCGCGGTTGAAACTCCGGTGCCTCCGCCACGGCTCGTACTGGACGGTCTGGACATTCGAGGTGAGCCCCTGGGCAGGGGGCGCATAGCTGGGCTGAGCGTTGACTGGCACGATCTCCGCGGCAGCGAATGAGATCGAAAGGGTGGTAGCCAGCAGGCCCGACATGATCCTATTCATGATCTTCTCCTTGAAACGCGTGTCCCTTGTCGCGGAAAAACGGGCAGGCTGCGCAAATTGTTCCGCTAAAAATCCCAAGTTGCTGATCTGCAAAGGTTCTCCCGATTCGCTGCTTGTGCTTGTCCCGCAAAGCGCGAGCTTCGGCCTTGCGCGAGAGGGAGGCAGTTCCGTCAACGCCGAAGCGCACCGCACGGCATGCATGACACGGCAGGAAAGTCCGGTTTGGGAGCCGTCTTTTTCCGGTTGACCGGCAGAGGCACTCTCCCTATGTTCCGCGCAATTTCGAGGGCGGCCTTTCTGAGCCCGCGGGAGCGCGTAGCTCAGCCGGTAGAGCAACTGACTTTTAATCAGTAGGTCATGGGTTCGAATCCCATCGCGCTCACCATCAATAAAATTGTACGGCCGGAAACATGGGTAACAGTTTGCACCTAAGACATGGGTGACAACCTCGTGCCGAACGCATGCGGTGGCCTTAGCCACCCGCGCCATCGTCCATCATCGTGCCGGTGAGCGCCTCATAGGCTCTGCTGCACAGCTGTGAATGCGGACAATCCTTCACGATAAGCACTGGCACCACGGTGAGAACCGCTGCGGCAAGGATTTGCAGGCAAAGACCGACGGCGCTTACCTTGCTGTCGAACATGCCGGCCAGGAAAAAGTAGAGACCCTGGGCCATGCAGGCTGCCGTCAGAATGCCCAGAAGCGTGCTGGTCGCTCTTGCGAAGGGCGTTATGTAGCCGTCAGGAAAACCCAGCATGCCGAGATCGGCGGACCATTGCAGCGCCAGCATGACGCTCAGCACTGACCAGACGAGGGCCGTCGTACGAGTGAACAGCGTCTGCTTTGGTTTATTGCTCGGATCGGCCATCGGGGTCACGTCGGAATTGCTTGCCGGGACATGCGCAAGCTCTCGGTCAGATCAGTGAGACGTTGCCGCCGGCATGGCGTTCGAGCCGTCCGGCGAGGTCGAGCTCCAACAGCACCATGAACACTTGAGCGGGATGCAGGCCGGTGTGGCGGATGATCTCGTCGACTGCTACCGGCGTCGGGCCGAGCGCCTCGACGACGCGGTCGCGGTCGTCCTCGCGCGGCGGCGGCGTTGCCGAAAAGTCGGGCGGCTCTTCGAGCGGCGATGTCCTTGGCGTCCAGGCGCCGACCAGCGGCGCGATCGCGCTGGTGATATCGGCGGCCTCGGTGACAAGGGTGGCGCCGTCCTTGAGCAGGCCATTGGTGCCGGCGGCGCGCGGATCGAGCGGCGAACCGGGAACGGCGAAAACCAGCCGGCCCATCTCGCCGGCGAGGCGGGCGCTGATCAGCGAGCCGGAGCGCTGCGCCGCCTCGACCACCACCAATCCCAATGCAGCACCGGCGACGAGCCGGTTGCGGCGGGGAAAATCCTGTGCGCGCGGCTGCCAGCCAAACGGCATTTCGGAAATGATGGCGCCGCCACGCTCGGCGATCTCGTCGCACAGGCCGGCATTTTCGGGCGGGTAGGGCAAATCGAGGCCGCCGGCGAGCACGCCGATCGTCCCGGTCGAAAGGCTGCCCTGGTGCGCGGCCGTATCAACGCCGCGCGCCAGGCCGGAGACAATGCCATAGCCGTCGCGGCCGAGATCCGCCGCCAGCATCCGCGCCATCTTGATGCCGGCCAGCGATGCGTTGCGAGCGCCGACGATGGCGACCGCTGGCAAGCGGAACACCGCACTGTTGCCCCTGACCGCGAGCAGCGGCGGCGGATGATCCATGCTCTTCATCAGCGGCGGATAGTCCGCCTCGCCGATGCCGACAAAGCGGGCGCCCGCACGCCTGGCTGCCTCCAGCTCCGCCTCGGCCTCGGCAATGGACGGAATGCGGGCGATTTTTTTGGCGCCACCCGAAATCATCAGCTCCGGCAGCATCGATAACGCTGCTTCGGCCGAACCGAACCGGTTGATCAGGTCGCGAAAGGAAGCCGGGCCGACATTCGGCGTACGGATCAGACGAAGCCAACTCAGCCGCTGCCGGTCGCTGAGGCGCGGCCCGGAATTGGGCTCGCTCACTCCTTGGCCCCGATCTTACCCTCGGTGCCGGCAAGCAGCCGCGCAATGTTGGCGCGGTGCTTTACGATGACGATGAGGCTCATCGCCGCGAAAAGCCCGGCAATCTGCGGCGTGCTCAGGAGATACAGGGCCACGGGCACGACGACCGCTGCCGTCAGTGCCGCAAGCGAGGAGAAGCGGAACAGGAAGGCCACCGCCAGCCAGACGACGGCGAAGATCAGCGCCACCTGCCAGGCAAGGGCGATCAGCACGCCAAGGTACGTGGCGACACCCTTGCCGCCCTTGAAGCCGAGCCAGACCGGAAAGAGATGGCCTAAAAACGCGCCGAAGCCGGCCCAAAGTCCGAGCTCGGGCGCAAAGCGGCCTGCGATCAACACCGCCGCGGTGCCCTTCAGCGCATCGAGCAGCAGCGTGGCCGCGGCCAAGCCCTTGTTGCCGGTGCGCAGCACATTGGTGGCGCCGATGTTGCCGGAGCCGATGTTGCGCACGTCGCCGAGGCCGGCGGCACGGGTGATCAGCAGGCCAAACGGGATCGAGCCGAGAAGATAGCCGAACACCAATGCCAAGACGGGACTGTAAACCATTGTTCCCCCGAACTTTCCTTGGCCGAGCGGATTTGAAGACGTGACGGCCGCTCCGTCCTACGCCGAAAACACTGTGCGGCCCGCCACCATCGTTTGCAAGACCTTGCCTTGCAGCCGCGCGCCTTCGAAACAGGTGTTTTTCGAGCGCGAGCGGATGCCGCTCTCGCTGACGACCCATGGCTCGTCCAGATCGACGAGCGCAAGATCGGCCAATGCCCCCGGTTTCAGCGTGCCGCCGGGCAGGCCGAACAATCTTGCCGGCGCGGTCGACAGTGTCTCGACCAGCCGGAGCAGCGTCGCGTCGCCATTGTGATAGAGCCGCAGCGCTGCGCCCAGCAGCGTTTCCAGCCCGATGGCGCCGGCCGCGGCATCGGCAAAGGGCAGGCGCTTGGTGTCGACGTCTTGCGGGTCGTGGGAGGAGACGATGAGGTCGATGGTGCCGTCCTTGATCGCTTCGATCATCGCCAGCCGATCTTCTTCAGCGCGCAGCGGCGGCGTCAGCCGGAAGAAGGTGCGGTACTCGCCGACATCGTTCTCGTTGAGCGACAAATTGTGGATCGACACGCCTGATGTGACGTTGGCGCCATCGGCTTTCGCGCGTGCTACCGCGTTTGCCGCCATAGCCGTCGAAATCTTGGCAGCGTGATAGGCGCCGCCGGTCAGCCGAGCCAACGCGAGATCGCGGTCCAGGGGAATCGATTCGGCTTCGCGCGGAATGCCGGCAAGGCCAAGCCAGCTTGCGTAAAGGCCTTCGTTCATGACGCCGGCCGAGGCGAGATCGGCGTCCTGGGTTTCATGCGCGATGACGCCGCCGAAATCGCGCGCATAGGTCAGCGCGCGGCGCATCACCAGCGCGCTGGCAATAGAATGGCGGCCGTCGGTGAAGGCGACCGCGCCGGCCTCGCGCAGCAGGCCGAATTCGGTCATCTCGCGGCCTTCCAGCCCCTTGGTGATCGCTGCCGCCGGAAAGATGTTGACGATTGCAGTGTCCTTGGCGGTGCGCAGCACGAACTCGACCAATGCGACATTGTCGATCACCGGGTCGGTATCGGGCATCATGACGACTGAGGTGACGCCGCCGGCCGCCGCAGCGATGCTCGCCGAAGCAATGGTCTCGCGGTGTTCGCCGCCCGGTTCGCCGATGAAGACACGCGCATCGATCAATCCGGGGATGATAGTCTTGCCGGCGCAGTCGATGATCGTGGCGCCTTCGGGCGCGCCCTGGTTCAAGGCCGCCTTGCCGGCCGCAACGATTTTGCGGCCTTCGACCATGACGGTACCGACCTCATCAATGCCGCGCGACGGGTCGACGATGCGGGCTCGGCTGAAGACCGCTATGCTCATGCGCCGCGGCCCTCGTGGTTTCGACGGGGATCGAGCAGTGCTTCCATCACCGCCATACGTACGGCGACGCCCATCTCAACCTGTTCCTGGATGACGCTTTGCGGGCCGTCGGCGATCTCGGAGGCGATCTCGACGCCGCGGTTCATCGGGCCTGGATGCATGACCAGCGCGCCGTCCTTGGCTGCTTTCAGCTTCTCGGCGTCGAGGCCGAAATAGTGGAAATATTCGCGCACCGACGGTACGAAAGCGCCTTCCATGCGTTCGCGCTGCAGGCGCAGCATCATCACCACGTCGGCGTCCTTCAGACCCTCGGCCATCGAGCGGGTGACGATGACGCCCATCTTCTCGATGCCGGCGGGCAAAAGCGTCGAAGGGGCGACGACCCTGACCTGGGTACCAAGCGCGTTGAGCAGGATGATGTTGGAGCGCGCCACGCGCGAATGCAGGATGTCGCCGCAGATCGCCACGATCAGCTTTGACAGCGGACCCTTGGCGCGGCGGATGGTCAGTGCGTCGAGCAGCGCCTGGGTAGGGTGCTCATGGGCGCCGTCGCCGGCATTGACCACCGAGCAGCCGACTTTTTGGGCAAGAAGTGCTGCCGCACCGGCCGATTGATGGCGGATGATCAATATGTCGGGACGCATGGCGTTCAGCGTCATCGCCGTATCGATCAGCGTTTCGCCCTTTTTCACCGAAGAGCTCGCTACGGACATGTTCATGACGTCGGCGCCGAGCCGTTTGCCGGCCAGCTCGAACGACGATTGCGTCCGGGTCGAGGCTTCGTAGAAGAGATTGATCTGAGTGCGGCCGCGCAGCGTCGATGTCTTCTTGTCCGACTGCCGCGAGATGGCAACGGCCCGGTCCGCCCGGTCGAGCAGTAGCTCGATATCGGCGGGGGAAAGATCGCGGATGCCCAGAAGATGGCGGTGGGGATAAAGTGGCAGGGACGATGCGTCGGTCATCTCAAGTCGCTGCTATAGGGGGGAGGCCTCGCGGCTGCAAGCACCGGCTTGGGATTGGATTGGTTCTCCCCGGTATTTTCGTCGCGCGCCGCTGGCCATAGGCTATAAACCGCCTTGGCTTTGGATTCGCAGCCTTCAGGTGATAAGGACGAAGCGTGACTGACGACGTGACCAACCAGCCGCCGCCGCTGGCCGGCGGCAACGCCTGGCGGGGCGATCCGTTGCTGATCCAGCTTGCCGAGCGCTTTTCCGATCCGGTCCGCAAGGACCTCGACGGGCTTGGTCGTTTCGTTCTGACCCATGAGGCGCAGGAACTGGCCCGTCTTGCCAATGTCGAGACGCCGAAGCTCAGGACCCATGATCGCCAGGGCCGGCGCATCGACCAGGTCGAGTTCCATCCCGCCTATCACGCGCTGATGCGCCGCTCTGTTGCCAACGGGCTGCATTCGTCGGTCTGGGAGAATGGCGACGCCGAGATCGGCCGTCGCCACCAGGTGCGTGCCGCGCGCTTTTATCTCACGGCTGAGCTCGAGACCGGGCATCTCTGCCCGATCACCATGACCAGCGCTTCGCTGGCAGCGCTGATGGCCAGCCCGAAGCTGTTTCGCGAATGGGCGCCTCGGGTGACGACGCGGAAATACGATCAAAGCCAAAAGCCTCCGGTCGAAAAAGCCGGGCTGACGCTCGGCATGGGCATGACCGAGAAGCAAGGCGGCACCGATGTCCGTGCCAACGTCACCAGGGCCGAGCGCGCCGGCAGCGGGTTTTATCGCCTGACCGGCCACAAATGGTTCATGTCGGCGCCGATGTCGGATGCCTTCCTGGTGCTCGGACAGGTGCCGGAGGGACTGTCGTGCTTTCTCGTGCCCCGCTTGCTCGGCGACGGATCCGGCAACGGCTTCCGTTTTCAACGGCTGAAGGACAAGCTCGGCAATCGATCCAATGCCTCGTCGGAGGTGGAATTCGTCAATGCCATCGGCGAGATGGTCGGCGAGCCCGGCGCCGGCGTGAAGACGATCATGGACATGGTGACCCTGACGCGGCTCGACTGTGCCGTCGCCTCGTCGGCGATCATGCGGGCCGGACTGGCCGAGGCTGTCCACCACACGCGCCACCGCAAGGTGTTTGGAACCAATCTGATCGAGCAGCCGCTGATGCAGCGTGTGCTGGCCGATATGGCGCTGGACGTTGCCGCCGCTACCGCGCTGTCGTTCCGGCTGGCGCGCTCCTTCGACGAGGCGGCCGGCGACCGCGGCGAGGCGGCCTTCGCCCGCGCCATGACGCCGGTCGTCAAATACTGGGTCTGCAAGATCGCGCCGCCGCTGCTCTATGAAGCAATGGAGTGCCTCGGCGGCAACGGCTATGTCGAAGAGGGGCCGCTCGCCCGCTACTATCGCGAAGCTCCGGTCAACGCGATCTGGGAAGGTTCAGGCAACGTCATGGCGCTTGACGTGCTACGTGTGCTGGGGCGTGCACCCGGCCTGTTCGATGACGTGCTGTCCGGCATCGACCGCGATCTCGGTGCAGGCGGACGCGGCACCGTCGGCGTGCTCAAGGCGGCAATGCAGGTCGCGGCTACCGACGAGGGCTCGGCGCGGCTGTTGACCGAGCAATTGGCATTGTCGGCGGCGGCGGCAGAGCTTCGCAGGCTGGGGGCAGGGCGGATCGCCGACGCCTTCGTCGAAACGCGCCTCGCCGGCCAGTGGCGCAATACCTATGGCATGATCGATTCGCGCCATGATGCGCGCATGATCATCGATACGCTCTACCCGCCGATCAACTAAGTGCCGTCGCCCAATTCGCTGCCGCTCTCGCGCCCCCTGTGGATGGCCGTTAACCTTAACGAATGGTTTCCATTGCGGCGACCGGTGGCAAAGCCCAGTGTTATGGTTAAGGCAAGGATTGTTCAGCTTGAGCGGCTTTGCCCTGCGAAGCAGGAGCGTCATGCGGCATATTCTGAGCTCTTTTCTGGCATTGCATTGGGCGGCCGTTTTCGCCCTGCTGGCGTTCATCTGCATCGACGGAAATCGAGGCGTCGCGACGGCCCTTGGCGTGCTCGGCGTTCCCGTCCAGAACACTCGATTTGCCGATCTCGAAAACGCTGTCGTCGTGGCGCCGCTCGCCGTGGCACTGCTTGTCGTCGCGGTGCTGTTCTGCTGGGCCTTTGTTGAAGCACTGACCAGCGACGCGACCAACCCGGACCCCGCCGACAGCGTCGTGCGGATCGCCTTCATCTCCGCCTTGGGCGTGCTGTCGCTGATAGTCATCGGCGGCGCCGCGCAAGGCATTAATGGGCTGTTCATGGTTGTCGCGGTGCAATTGGCGGCACTTCTGGCGTCCTATGTCGCGATGCTCGCCGAGCGGCGGTCGGCCGTTGCCGCGGCAGTTCCAGGAACCGGCGAAATCCGAGCGGCCGCCCATGTCATGGCCAAGGCAGCGGCGCATAATTCCTCGCTTGCCCGCATTTCCGGCCGGCTGGATTCGAGGGATGACCGCTAATGCGCACCTTGTTCGCGCTGTGGGCGGCTCCGCTCCTCTTATTTTGGGGCTGGTTCTTTCTGTCGCTCAACGACATCAATTTCGGCTATGTCATGCTGAGCCGCCAATTGCACGATCTCGTCTTCCAGCTCTATGGACAGATGCTGGGCGTTGATCCCGCGCTCATTCCGGGCATGGTGGCGAAAGCTTGCGTATTCGACGGGCTGCTGCTGATGGCGTTCTGGGCATTTCGCCGCCGCAAGGCAATTGGCGGCTGGATCACGGCGATGCGCAACCGCTATTTCGACCAGGCATCGACGCCGAGCGCCTGAAGGCGGTCGAGAACGCCCTGCAGGATAAAAGCGGCCGCCGCCGAATCGATCTTGCCGGCGCGCTTCTTGCGGGAAAAATCCATCTCGATCAGCGTCCGCTCGACCGCCACCGTCGACAGCCTTTCGTCCCAAAAGACGAACGGCAGATCGGTCAATCCAGCCATATTGCGCACGAAAGCGCGGGATTTTTGGGCGCGCGGGCCTTCCGAGCCGTCCATGTTGATGGGGAGGCCGATCACCGCGGCGCCGGCATTTTCCTTCTGTAGCAGAGCGAGCAGCACTGCGGCATCGAGCGAGAATTTCCTGCGCATGATGACAGGGCGCGGGTGCGCGAAGGACAAGCCGCGGTCGGAAACCGCCACGCCGATCGTCTTGTCGCCGAGGTCGAGACCGGCCAGGGTTTTGCCGCCGCCTAGCCGGGCCGGCAACTCCTCGATGGTGATGATGCCCAACGGCTTTTCCTTTGACCGCGACGCCGCACGTCCTATACGCGCAAAGCGTGCGTGGCACTTTAATTTCGCCGTCGGCGTTCTATCCTCTACCGAAACAAAAATCGAGGAAAGCATTGATGAGACTGACCTGGTACGGACATTCGGCATTCCGAATCGAAATCGAAGGCGCGAAAATCCTGATCGACCCCTATCTAGTCGGCAACCCGTCGTGGACGGGCGGCTGGGAAGGGCCGGCCGAAGGGATCACGCATGTCTTGCTTACCCATGGCCACAGCGACCACATCAGCGGCGCCATCGAAGTGCTCAAGAAAAGCGGCGCGATGCTGGTCGCCAATTTCGAGATTTGCATGTACCTGGTCGGCAAGGGCGTCGGTGACAAGCAGATCAATCCCGGCAATATCGGTGGTACGGTCGATTGCGGCGGCTTCACCACCACCTTCGTTCAGGCCCTGCACTCATCGTCCTTTCCGGGCGAGGGCGGCCAGAATACCTATCTCGGCAATCCGGGCGGGCTCGTCCTGCACTTCCCCGAGGACAAGACGCTTTATCATATGGGCGACACCGACATCTTTTCCGACATGGCGCTGATCAACGAGTTGCATGAACCGAAGATCGGCATCGTGCCGATCGGCGACCGCTTCACCATGGGTGGGGCGGTGGCAGCCCTTGCCTGCCTGCGTTTCTTCAAGTTCGAGACGGTCGTTCCCGCTCACTTCGGCACGTTTCCGATGATCGACCAGACCGCCGACAAATTCGTGGCCGGGCTGGACGGATCGGGCGTGAAAGTGGCGTTGCCGAAGATCGGCAAGACGATTACGCTGTAAAGAAAGCCGATCCGGAACGATACGATGCGCTTGAGAAATTCTCTTTGCATTTCCATGCTGGTTGCCGCGTCGCCGGCGCTGGCGGCGGAGGATTTCATCGAGGGCATCTATCTGCAATCGGAGGATCTCTGCGCGCAGGCCAAAAAGGATACGCTGCAGACGGTGATCGAGGGCGGCAATATCGTGCTGTCTGCAAATGGCCTGGAAAGCATCGAATATAACTGTGAGTTCCTGCAGATCACCAAAGCGACTCGCTCGCCAAGCTGGGCGGTGACCGCCATATGCCAGGAACCGGGCTACGTCTTTCCCGATGTTCTCTCACTGACACAGATGAGCCCGAAGCAGATCGACCTGGTATCGGTTCGGCCTGCCGCCGACGAAGGCGAGCAGAGCGGCAACGGCGGCAGTTATTTCCTCTGCGACGGCGTCGCGATGCCATAGGGCAGTTGTCGGCACGATGCATGTTGCGCGGCACGCGCCGCGCCGCTATAGCGCTGGTTTTCCCCGAGGCACAAACATGTCCGTTGATATAAAAACCGTGAAGCGCGTCGCGCATCTTGCCCGTATTGCGGTGAGCGAGGAGGATGCAGAGCGCATGACCGGCGAATTGAACGCCATTTTGGGCTTTGTCGAGCAATTGAACGAGGTCGATGTTTCCAGCGTCGAGCCGATGACCTCGGTCACGCCGATGGCAATGAAAAAGCGCCAGGACGGCGTCACTGACGGCGGCAAGGCAGCCGACATCGTCGCCAACGCGCCGGCGACCGAAGAGAATTTCTTCCTTGTGCCGAAGGTCGTGGAGTAGCTGGCCGATGGCAATCGAGATCGCCGCGGAGACGCCGCTGCAGGACGATGTGCGTGGGCTGGTCGAGGAGCTCAACGCCACATTGCTGGAGCTGACGCCGCCGGAGCATTGCTACCATTTGACGGTCGAGCAGATGGCGGACGGCGACACGACCGTCTTCATCGCCCGCGATAACGGTCTTGCCATCGGTTGCGGCCCACTGAAGCGCCACGATACTGTCGTCGGCGAGGTCAAGCGCATGTATACGCGACCTTCGCATCGCGGCCGCAAGATCGGCGCGAAGATTGTCGAGCGAATCGAGGCGCTGGCGCGCCAAGAAGGGCTTAAGCGTCTGGTGCTGGAGACGGGGGACCGTCATCCCGCCGCCTGGACCGTCTACGAACGCGCCGGTTTTTCTCGCTGCCGTCCGGTGCTGAATTATCCCGATTCCGAGTGGTCGGTGTTTTACGAAAAGAGCCTTGCCTGATGAGCGATCTGACCCAGCTGACGATTTCGCAGGCCCGCGCCAAATTGCGCTCCAGGGAGATCACTGCCACCGAAATCACCGAGGCTTATCTATCGGCGATCGAGCGAGCCAATCCGGCGCTCAACGCCTATGTCGTGGTCACCGACGACAAGGCGCGGGACATGGCCAAGTCCTCCGACGCGAAACTAGCCAAGGGCGAGGGCGGGCCGCTTGAGGGTATCCCGCTCGGCATCAAGGATCTGTTCGGCACCGAAGGCGTCCACACCCAGGCCTGCAGCCATGTGCTAGACGGCTTCAAGCCGCGCTACGAATCGACTGTCACCGCCAATCTGTGGGCGGATGGCGCCGTCATGCTCGGCAAGCTCAACATGGACGAGTTCGCCATGGGCTCGTCCAACGAGACCTCGTATTACGGGCCCGTCATCAACCCGTGGCGGCGTTCGCGCCTCGACACGGTGGTGATGCCGACGACGCATCAGGGCGAGGGCGGCTTCGTTTCGGCCGGCGGCACCAGGACCGCGCGCACGTTGGACAATGCCCAATTGGTGCCGGGCGGTTCGTCCGGTGGCTCGGCATCAGCCGTCTCGGCTTTCCTGTGCGCCGGCGCCACCGCCACCGATACCGGCGGCTCGATCCGCCAGCCCGCTGCCCTCACCGGCACGGTCGGCATCAAGCCGACCTATGGCCGCTGCTCGCGCTGGGGCATCGTCGCCTTCGCCTCGTCGCTCGACCAGGCCGGGCCGATCGCGCGCGACGTCCGCGACGCCGCGATCCTGCTGAAGTCGATGGCTTCGGTCGACCCGAAGGACACGACCTCCGTCGACCTGCCGGTGCCGGATTACGAGGCGGCGATCGGCCGCCCGATCAGGGGCATGAAGGTCGGCATCCCCAAGGAATACCGTGTCGACGGCATGCCCGCGGAGATCGAGGCGCTGTGGCAGAAAGGCATTGCCTGGCTGAGGGATGCCGGCGCCGAGATCGTCGATATCTCGCTGCCGCACACGAAATACGCGCTGCCGGCCTATTACATTGTGGCGCCCGCCGAAGCTTCGTCCAACCTCGCCCGTTACGACGGCGTCCGCTATGGGTTGCGCGTGCCCGGCAAGGACATTGTCGAAATGTATGAAAAGACCCGCGCCGCCGGCTTCGGGCGCGAGGTCAAGCGCCGTATCATGATCGGCACCTATGTGCTTTCCGCCGGCTATTACGATGCCTACTATCTGCAGGCGCAGAAGGTTCGAACCCTGATCAAACGTGACTTCGAAAATGTGTTTGCCGCAGGCGTCGACGTCATTCTGACGCCGGCAACGCCGTCCGCCGCCTTTGGCATCGCCGACGAGGACATGGCAGCCGACCCGGTCAAAATGTATCTCAACGACATCTTTACGGTGACGGTGAACATGGCCGGCCTGCCCGGCATAGCGGTCCCGGCTGGGCTCGACGCCAAGGGGCTGCCGCTCGGCCTGCAGCTAATCGGCCGGCCCTTCGACGAGGAAACGCTGTTCCAGACCGCCCACGTCATCGAACAGGCGGCCGGCACATTTCAGCCGGAAAAATGGTGGTAGGATCGTTTCTCATCTGAGGGGGTGAGGGATGTTCTTCTATGTCTCCAAGATTCTCTGGTTCTTCGTCCAGCCGTTGAATCTCACGATCTTCCTGCTGCTGGCGGGGCTGGTCGCGGCGATGTTCGGTCGGCGACGGTTGGCGACCGCCGGCAGCGCTCTTGCCTTCCTCATTCTGGCGGTTTCGACATGGAGCCCGCTCGGCCCCATGATGCTCAATCGGCTGGAGGAACGCTTCCCCAGGCCGCCGCTGCCGGAAAAGGTTGACGGTATCGTGGTGCTTGGCGGCAGTCTGGATGGCGCCGTCAATCTGGTGCGTGGTGGCTATGAAATGAACTCCAGCGGCGACCGGATGGTCGAGGCGGCCGTGCTGGCGCGGCGGTTTCCGATAGCGAAAGTCGTTATCTCCGGTGGCAGCATCGAAACGTTCCGCGGCGGCGAAGGCGATGCAGATACCGCGCCGCGTCTTTTTGCCGCTTTCGGCGTCGCGGCCGATCGGCTGATCCTCGAGAACAAATCCCGCAACACCTACGAGAATGCTGTCTTTACCAAGGAACTGGTGACGCCGAAACCGGGCGAGACCTGGTTGCTGGTGACCTCGGCCTTCCACATGCCACGCGCCAAGGCGCTGTTCGACAAAGCCGGCTTTTCGACCGTTCCGTGGCCAGTCGACTATCGCACCTCCGGTAGGGAAGGCATCACCACGTTCCCCTATCCCGGCGACTGGCTGGAGGTCACCACTGTTGCGATCCGCGAATGGATAGGGCTCATCGCCTATTGGCTGTCGGGCCGCATCGATCGGCCTTTTCCCGGGCCGGGCGGCTGACCGAGCACCGCCTGCCGCGCCGCCGAGAAAAATTGGCGGCGCACCAGTACCGCCAGTAGCAGCAGCGTCGATAGCACGAAAACGGTGGGATCGACGAACCAGCCGAGATAACCAATCGAGAAGAACACGCCGCGCAGGCCCGAATTGAAATGCTTCCCGGCCAGCATGTTCATGCGCGCGGCACGCCAGACTGCCGTTTCGGTGACCGGATTGCGCGACGCCTCGCCATGCGGAATCGGCACGGCGCCGATCAGGATCGAGCAATAATTGAATAGCCGGTAAGCCCAGCCGAACTTGAAGAAGGAAAAGGCCAGGATCAGCACCAGCCCGAACACCTTCGTCTGGAAGGCCGCGCGTGAGGACGTGGCGCCAAACGGCAGGTCGCTCAGCACGGTCAGAACCTGATCGGAGGCGCCGAGCAGGGCAAAACAGCCGCCGATGGCAATCAGCGAACTGGAGGCAAAGAAGGCGGTTCCCTGTTGCAGGCCGCTCATGATGGCGGTGTCGACGATGCGGATCTCGCGTTCGGCCATGGTCCGCATCCAGGCCTCACGCTGCACGTTCATCGCCCTCGTCAGCGACATGCGGCTGACCAGCATTCCGTCGGCGGCGAGCGTATGCAGCACCCACGCGGCAAGGAAGAACCCCAGCGCCGCAAGGTCGGCCATCGATAGATGAAAGGAATCGCTCATGCGTTGCTTTTACCACAGGCCGAGGGGACGCTTCGATGGTCGAAGCTGGAATGTCGCTGCCGGAGCAAACAAGGTCGGCAGGCGCAGCGCCGCGATCTTCAAAACAGCGGAAAACATCATGGCAGTTCCTATATGTAGACCTCAACAGGGTCCCAGGAGAAAACGCCCACGTGTTCCTTTCGGTTTTCGACCTGTTCAAGATCGGCATCGGCCCATCGAGTTCGCACACGATGGGGCCGATGACGGCTGCGCGGCGGTTTCTCGATGAGATTGCGGGAGACGACTGGCCGCGCCCGGCCGGCGCCAAGGTCGACCGCATCGCGGCCAGCCTGCATGGCTCGCTCGCCTACACCGGCATCGGCCATGGCTCCGATCGTGCCGTGGTGCTCGGCCTCGCCGGCCAGACGCCGCAGATGGTGGATCCCGACCAGGCGGACGGCATCGTCGCTCGCATCGCCGCCGAGAAGCGGATTTCGCCGCCTGGCCATCCGTCCTATCGTTTCGACCCGGGAACGGATCTTGTGCTGGATCGCAAGACGCCGCTGCCGGGTCACGCCAATGGCATGGCCTTCTCTGCCTATGATGCCGGCGACCGGTTGCTGCTGAGGCGGGTCTACTATTCGATCGGCGGCGGCTTCGTAGTGTCCGAGGAAGAACTGCAGCGGCTGAAGGCAAGGGGCTCGGCGACAACAGAGGGCAAGAAGGTTCCGTATCCGTTCAAGAATGCCGTCGAAATGCTGTCCCTGGCAGCGAGAAGCGGGCTTTCCATTGCCGAGATGAAGCGCGTCAACGAGGAGACGCAGATGTCGCGCGAGGAGCTCGACGCCGGTCTCGACGGCATCTGGAGCGCCATGAAGGGGTGCATCGAGCGCGGCCTGTCGCAAGACGGCATCATGCCGGGCGGACTGAAGGTGCGCCGTCGTGCCCGGATGCTGCACGACAAGCTGCAAGAGCAATGGCAGCAGAACCGGCCCAACCCGCTGCTCGCCAATGACTGGCTGTCGATCTATGCGATGGCGGTCAACGAGGAGAACGCTGCCGGCGGCCGTGTCGTCACCGCGCCAACGAATGGGGCGGCCGGCACTCTGCCCGCGGTGCTGCGCTACTGGCTGCATTTCCATCCCGAAGCCGACCAGCCCAGCATCCGCGATTTCCTGCTGACGGCGGCGGCGGTGGGCGGCATCATCAAAACCAATGCTTCGATCTCGGGGGCGGAAGTCGGTTGCCAGGGCGAGGTCGGTTCGGCTTCGGCAATGGCTGCGGCGGGACTGTGCGCCGTCATGGGCGGCACACCCGAGCAGGTCGAGAACGCCGCCGAAATCGCGCTGGAACATCATCTCGGCATGACCTGCGATCCGGTCGGCGGCCTGGTGCAGGTGCCGTGCATCGAGCGCAACGCGCTTGGCGCCGTCAAGGCGGTGACCGCCGCTTCGCTGGCCATCAAGGGCGATGGCGTTCATTTCGTGCCGCTCGATGCCGCGATCGAGACGATGCGCCAGACCGGCCTCGACATGAACGAAAAGTACAAGGAAACCAGCCTTGGCGGATTGGCCGTCAATGTCGTGGAGTGCTGAGCGCCAATCTGGCGGCCTGGACCACCACTGTGGAGAAGTCGATCAGGCCGTTGACGCGTTCGCGTGCTGGACTAAACCTTAAACGATGTCTCTCAATCTCATAAAGCTTTGCGTCGGCTGTGACAGCGTCGAGGATCTGGAAGAGTGGATTGCCTTCCGTCTCGACGAGCGGCGCCGCGCCGGCGAACCGGCCGAGCACTACCACACCACCCGCATGGTGCCGACACGCGGCGCCGAGATTACCGACGGCGGCTCGCTCTACTGGGTGATCAAGGGCAATGTTCAATGCCGCCAGCTGATCACCGAAATCCGGCCCTTTACCGATGACGAGGGTATCGGCCGTTGCCATCTGATCCTCGATCCCGAGGTCGTGCGCACCGACTGGCAACCGCGCCGTGCATTCCAGGGGTGGCGCTACCTGAAGCCGGCGGACGCGCCGGCCGATCTCGGCAAGGGCAAAGCCGGGCTGATCGAGATGCCGCCGAAGCTCAGGCGTGAGCTTGCCGATCTCGGCCTGCTCTGACGCCGAGAACCGCGACGCCAAGACCACCAGGCGAAGCGCTTGTCCGCAGTTGCCATCATCACCGGTCCTCCAGGTCGCCTCATCTGGGCTTGCAAGCCGGGGAACAACGCCACATCTTGAATGTCATGAGCGACAAGAAGCAGCCCGTGCCTGCAAAGGCAAATCCTGCGCCGGTCGAGTCTCAATCGAGCACCGGCGAGATCGACGCGTTTCTCCGTCAGGCAAGAACGCTCGCTGCATCCGCCACCGGTTCAGGCAGGCTGATCCTGTCCCTCGACGCGACGATGAGCCGCCAGCCGACCTGGGATCTCGCCTGTGCGCTGCAGGCCGAGATGTTCGACGCCGTCGGCAAGACCGGGGCGTTCAAGGTTCAACTTGTCTATTTTCGCGGCCTTGGCGAGTGCCGCTCCTCCGCATTCGTCCCCGATACCGAAGCTCTGAAGCAGTTGATGACGCGGATCGAATGCCGCAGCGGCCATACCCAAATCGGCAAGGTGCTCGCCCATGCGCTGAAACAGACGGCGGCGGCCAAGGTCAACGCGCTGGTCTATATCGGCGACGCGATGGAAGAAAACATAGATGATCTGGCCGAAAAGGCCGGCAGCCTCGGTCTGCACGGCGTTCCTGTCTTCGTCTTTCAGGAGGGCCATGATGCCGCCGCGGAAAAGGCGTTCAAGGAAATTGCGCGGCTGTCGAAAGGGGCCTGGTTCCGGTTCGATCGGCGGGCTGCCGCAACCTTGGCCGGCCTGCTTTCGTCCGTCGCCGTGTTTGCGACCGGCGGCCTGAAAGCACTGGAGGCCCGGGGCAGGCCGGAGGACCGGCTGATGATCGAGCATCTGAGGGGCGGCGGAAACTGATGGGCGCAATTATCGCTTTTGTAGCATTGCTTCTGGTGTTTCTCGGCACGGTCACTGTCTTCCTGCGCGCCGATCCGGCCAAGCTTGCAGGCGGCATGAGGACGCTTGGACCTGTGCTGCTCGGGCTGATTGGCGTCGCCGTGCTGCTGGTCGGGCGCGAGGGTATCGGCGGCTTGATCCTGTCGGCTGCGCTCGCCTGGTACGGCTCCATGCGCATGAATCGGCCGGCAGCAAAACTGGCACCAGGCAAGCGTTCGACAGTTCGTACAGCGGCGCTTGAGATGGAACTCGATCACGATACCGGCGGCCTCGAAGGCCTCGTGCTGGCTGGGCGCCATGAAGGCAAGATGCTTGGCTCGATGGGGCTTGCCGAATTGCAGCAACTCTATCGCGAACTCTCCGGCGATCCGGAGAGCCGCCAATTGCTAGAGACGTATCTTGACGGCAGATTTCCCATCTGGCGCAAAGACGCTGATGCGAATGGTGGCGAAGGGCTGGGTGTTGCGCCAGGTTCTGGCGCCATGACTAAGGAGGAGGCCTACAAGATCCTTGGTCTTGAAGCGGGGGCTGCCGCGGCGGATGTCCGCAAGGCGCACCGCCGCCTGATGCAGCGCCTGCACCCCGATATCGGTGGCACGTCTTTCCTGGCGGCGCGGATCAATGAAGCCAAGGACGTCTTGCTCTCCAATCACAACTAGTCTCCTTCGACGCAGAACTTTCGGGAAAGATATCGTTTCGCGCGCCGCTTACTGCTGGACGGCGTAGCACTCGATCTTCTTCTTTTTCAAAGCGTTGCAGGCCTTCCAGGCAGCGGTCTTCGAACCGAAACCACCGAACCGGGCGCGGTAGTAGGTGACACCGTCCTTGTCGAAGGCGACGGTGAAACCGGAGGCATCGGCCAGAACGGAGGGCGCCTGCTTCGTCGCCTTGTCGAGGAAAGCCTTCGCTTCGGCCTGATTTGGCGAAGAGGCGACCTGTATTGCCCAGCCGGATGGCACTGACGCCGTGCTGACCGGATCGACCTCTGCCGCCGGTTCGGCATAGGCTGCGGCGACCCGGGCTGTCGCCACGTCGTCCACCGTCGACACAGCCGTCGTCTTGACCCTCTTGGCCTGAACGACCGGAGTGGTTTCTTCAACGACGGGCGCATTTTCCTCGACAAGGGAGGCAACGGCATCGTCGTCCGGCTTACTGTCCGGTGTCGGCGCGTCATGCTTCGGTAGAAGCACCTTGGCCAAGGCTGAAATCGGATTGCCGCCACCAGCCTTGGCAATCAGCACGCCGCCGCCGCGCGACGACGCCTTCGGCATGTAGGCATTGATCAACCCGGCCATCTGGCTGTCGCGGCTGCCGCCGGACCTGCCGCCCATGACCACCGCTACGATGCGCCGATCGCCATCCGAGACCGAGGAGACCAGATTGTAACCGGAGGCGCGGGTGTAACCGGTCTTGATGCCGTCGACGCCCTTGATACGTCCGAGCAGACGGTTGTGGCCGTTGATACGCTGCCGCCCATAAAGAAAGGAGCGTTGCGAGAAATAGCCGTAATATTGCGGAAAATGCTCTCTCAGGGCGATGCCGAGCATCGCCATGTCGCGCGCGGTCGTGAACTGGCCGGGATCAGGCAAGCCGTTGGCGTTGCGGAAAACGGTTCCCCTCATGCCCAGCGCCCGCGCCTTGGCGGTCATCATGCGGGCGAAATTGGCTTCATTGCCGCCGAGCATCTCGCCAAGCGCCGTTGCGGAATCGTTTGCCGATTTGGTCACCATCGACAGGATCGCGGTCTCGACCGTGACCGAGCCGCCCCGCTTGACGCCGAGCTTCGTCGGCGGTTCGGCAGCGGCATTGGCCGAGAACACGACCGGGGAATTCTCGCTGATCCTGCCCTTCGCCAATGCCTCGAACGTCAGATAGAGCGTCATCATCTTGGTAAGCGACGCCGGATAGCGCCGGCCATCGGCGTCCGACGAATAAAGCACCTTGCCGGTCTTGGCATCGATGACGATGGCCGCCGACTTGGCCGCCATGGATGAAGCCGCGTCCGCGACGACGAAGCTCATCGCCATAGCGAGGATCATGATCGTTTGGAGGGAGCCCGCGGATTTGGAAACGAAGCCCGACAACGCCTTACGCACTGATAGTTCCTTTGAATTTCCGTTGCCTTGGAGGCGGCAAAGGGTCCTGCCTCACCTCCGGCCACGCTAACGCGCGCAGCGTTACCAATCCGTTTATGGTAACCGCCGCGTTCACCGTTTTCTGCGGGATTGAGCTTCTCTTTATTCGAATCTTAGCGATTGCCGGCAGCTCACGATGCGCATTGCCGCGGAAATCTTGACTTTTTGTGCACTGCACAATATATTTACACGCATTGCACAACGCGGCCCGGACAAGGCGCGTCCATCGTCCAAAGGCAACCGTTCAAGGGAATGCGTGAAATGACCCAGACCTATGAAGATTTCAGCAAATACGGCAAGGAATTTGCCGACACCGGATTGAAGAGCTTTGCATCGCTGTCCAAGGGTGCGCAGGCTATCGCCGCCGAGGCGGGCGAGTACACCAAGAAAAGCTTCGAAGCCGGTAGCGCCGCTGTCGAGAAGCTCTTTTCCGCCAAGTCGCTGGACAAGGCGATCGAGATCCAGTCCGACTATGCCAAGCAGTCCTATGAGAGCTTCGTCACCGAGGCCACCAAGCTTGGCGATCTCTATGCCGAACTCGCCAAGGAAGCCTACAAGCCGTTCGAATCGATCGTCGCCAAGGCGAAGTAAATTCGACGAACGTTCCGAGCCGACCCTGGGCTCGCAAAGACAGACCCGGTCGCAAACGCGCGGCCGGGTTTTTTCATGCCAGCTCGAAATCGGGGCCTGCGGTCTTCACGATTTGAAAAATCGGTCAAGTTTGGCCACCTAGCCATATTGTCAGCTAAACAGAAGGGCTTAAAATCGTCCATCGAACACCTACATGTCGAGGATGCATGAGGATTCGAAAGAGGCAGGACTACGTGACTACAGGTTTGACTGCCACGAGCTACGTGGTGCGAATGCAGAACGGCAGCAACGGCAATGAGGCCGGTCGCGGCACGGCCGTCATCACGCGCACAAAAACCAAGACCAAGAAGCCCAGTCTGTATCGGGTCCTCATTCTTAACGACGACTACACACCCATGGAATTCGTGGTCCACGTGCTGGAGCGCTTTTTCCAGAAGGACCGCGAAGCCGCCACACGCATAATGCTTCATGTTCACAATCATGGGGTGGGCGAGTGCGGGGTCTATACATTCGAGGTGGCCGAGACCAAAGTGTCTCAGGTCATGGATTTCGCCCGACAGAATCAGCATCCGCTGCAATGCGTGATGGAGAAGAAGTGAGGTAACATGCCGGCTTTCTCCCAAGGCCTGGAAAAGGCGCTTCACCAAGCGCTGACGCTCGCCAATGAGCGGCACCATGAATATGCAACCCTTGAACATTTGCTGCTCGCCCTGATCGACGACACCGAGGCGGCCGCCGTCATGCGTGCCTGCAACGTCGATCTCGACGAGTTGAAGCATACGGTCCTCACCTATATCGACACCGAGCTCGACAACCTCGTCACCGGCTACGATGAAGATTCCAAGCCGACTGCCGGTTTCCAGCGCGTCATCCAGCGCGCGGTGATCCATGTGCAGTCGTCAGGCCGCGAGGAAGTGTCCGGCGCCAACGTGCTCGTCGCCATCTTCGCTGAGCGCGAGAGCCACGCCGCTTACTTCCTGCAGGAACAGCAGATGACCCGCTACGACGCGGTCAACTACATCTCGCATGGCATCGCCAAGCGCCCCGGCGCCTCCGAGACGCGGACGCCGCGCGGCGCCGACGACGAGCAAGGCAACCAGGGCGGGGCCGAGCCGCAAGAGGAAGGCGGCAAGAAGAAGCAGCAGCAGGACGCGCTGACTGCTTATTGCGTCAACCTGAACAACAAGGCCAAGGCCGGCAAGATCGATCCATTGATCGGTCGCGAGAGCGAGATCAACCGGACCATCCAGGTGCTGTGCCGCCGCTCCAAGAACAACCCGCTCTATGTCGGTGATCCCGGCGTCGGCAAGACGGCGATCGCCGAAGGCCTCGCCAAGCGCATCGTCGAGGGCGACGTTCCCGAAGTGCTGCACAATGCCACCATCTTCGCGCTCGACATGGGCACGCTGCTGGCCGGCACCCGATATCGCGGCGATTTCGAGGAGCGGCTGAAGCAGGTCGTCAAGGAGCTCGAGGACTATCCCGGCGCCGTGCTGTTCATCGATGAAATCCACACCGTGATCGGGGCAGGGGCCACCTCCGGCGGCGCCATGGATGCATCGAACCTGTTGAAACCCGCATTGTCGTCAGGCGCCATCCGCTGCATCGGCTCGACCACCTACAAGGAGTTCCGCCAGTTCTTCGAGAAGGACCGCGCGCTGGTGCGGCGCTTCCAGAAGATCGACGTCAACGAGCCGACCGTCGAGGACGCCATCGAGATCATGAAGGGCCTCAAGCCCTATTTCGAGGAGTTCCACAAGGTCCGCTACACGAGCGAGGCGATCAAGGCTTCGGTCGAGCTCTCGGCGCGTTACATCAACGACCGCAAGCTGCCGGACAAGGCGATCGACGTGATCGACGAGACCGGCGCCTCGCAGATGCTGGTGCCGGAAGCCAAACGCAAGAAGACCATCGGCATCAAGGAGATCGAAGCGACGATCGCCACCATGGCACGCATCCCGCCGAAGACGGTTTCCGCCGACGACGAGAAGGTGCTGCAAGGCCTCGACATCGAGTTGAAGCGCGTCGTTTACGGCCAGGACACCGCAATCACAGCACTGACCTCGGCCATCAAGCTGGCGCGGGCCGGCCTGCGCGAACCGGAAAAGCCGATCGGCTCGTACCTGTTCTCGGGCCCGACCGGCGTCGGCAAGACGGAAGTGGCCAAGCAGCTCGCCGCCTCGCTTGGCGTGGAGCTGATCCGCTTCGACATGTCGGAATATATGGAACGCCACACCGTTTCGCGGCTGATCGGCGCGCCTCCCGGCTATGTCGGCTTCGACCAGGGCGGCCTTCTGACCGACGGCGTCGACCAGCATCCGCATTGCGTGCTGTTGCTGGACGAAGTCGAGAAGGCGCATCCGGACCTGTTCAACATCCTGTTGCAGGTCATGGATCACGGCAAGCTGACCGACCACAACGGCAAGCAGATAGACTTCCGCAACGTCATCCTGATCATGACCACCAATGCGGGTGCATCCGATGCGCAGCGCGCGGCGATCGGTTTCGGTTCGACGAAGCGCGAAGGCGACGATGTCGAGGCGATCAACCGGCTGTTCACGCCGGAGTTCCGCAACCGCCTCGATGCGATTATTCCGTTCGGCTCGCTGCCGGTGCCGGTCATCCATCAGGTGGTGCAGAAGTTCGTCATGCAGCTGGAAGCGCAGCTTTCCGAGCGTGGCGTGACCTTCGACTTGTCGCAGGATGCAATCGCATGGCTGGCCGACAAGGGCTATGACGAGCGCATGGGCGCCCGGCCGCTTGGCCGTGTCATCCAGGAGCACATCAAGAAGCCGCTAGCGGACGAGGTGCTGTTCGGCAAGCTCAAGAAGGGCGGCACGGTGCGTGTCACCGTCGAGAAGAAGGAAACCGGCGAGACCGGCCTGAAGCTCGAATCGCTCGCCGACGAGGCGCCGGTGAAGCCGAAGAAGGAAGAGCCGGACGACGTGCCGAAAGCCAAGAAGGCGGTGGCGAAGAAGCCCGCCGCGAAAAAGGCGGTGGCGCAGAAGCCGGAGCCGAAGGGCAAGGATGGCGGCAAGCGCAGCCTTGTGCCGCAACTGCCGCGCAAGAACTGACGAACAAGCCAGCAAAAAAAGCCCCGGAAACGGGGCTTTTTTTATGACACCTTCCGGTTAAGCACCCGGCGCCCGCCGGAGCGGTTTGCGCCGGTTCAGCTTGCCAGCGCTATCCGTATCTTGCCGGCGTTCTCGGCCAGGACTTCAGGCTTTTCCATCTGTCCGCTGTGCGGCTTCAAGGGAATGCCGTCGAAGCGCGGAATGACATGGACATGGAGGTGGAAGACGGTCTGGCCCGAAGCTGGTTCGTTGAACTGCAAGACCGTGACGCCATCGGCATCGAAGGCCTTCTTTACGGCCCGCGCAACTTTCTGGACGTGAACGAAGAGCGGGCCAAGCACCGCCGGATCCGCGTCGAGCAGGTTGCGCGACGGCGCTTTCGGCACCACCAGCGTGTGACCTTGTCCTTGCGGCATCACATCCATGAAGACGATGACCGCGTCATCCTCGTAGACGCGGTGCGAAGGGATTTCTCCGCGCAGGATTTTCGCGAAGATGTTGCTGCTGTCGTAGGTTGCTTCGGCCATGGCGCGCGCTCCGGTTCTTGGCTCGCTGTCTCGTGTAGCGAAGCTGTTCCGGGCGGGCAAGGACGATCGATCGACATCGGCCATGCCGGCCCGCGCGGCTGAGCGATTGGGTCTCGCTACCCTACTCCGCCAGGTCCTTGCGGAACGGGGTGTGCTCTTCCAGATATTCGCTCATCCGCTCGACTTCGCGGCGCTCGCGATGGAGGTAGTCGGCCACTGCATTGCGCAGACCTGGATGGGCGATGTAGTGCGCCGAATGCATCGTCACGGGCCGGTAGCCGCGCGCCAGCTTGTGCTCGCCCTGCGCACCGGCTTCAACCACCTTCAGCTTGCGCGAGATGGCGAAATCGATCGCCTGATGGTAGCAGACCTCGAAATGCAGGAATGGGTGGTCCTCGATGCAGCCCCAATTGCGGCCGTAGAGCGCGTCGGAACCGATGAAGTTGATGGCACCGGCAATGTAGCGCCCGTTGCGTTTGGCCATAATCAGCAGGATGTCGTCGGCCATGCGCTCGCCGATCAGCGAGAAGAAATCGCGGTTGAGGTAGGGCCGGCCCCATTTCCTGCTGCCGGTATCCATGTAGAACGCGAAAAAGTCGTCCCAGGCCTTTTCGGTCAGATCCTTGCCGGTCAGCCAGTCGATCGAGATGCCGTCGGCGAGCGCCTCGCGCCGCTCTTTCTTCATTGCCTTGCGCTTGCGCGAGGCTAACGTCGCGAGAAAATCGTCGTAGCTCGAAAAGCCTTCGTTGAAGAAGTGAAACTGCTGGTCGGTGCGATGCAGGAAGCCGGCCGCCGCCAATGTCTGGACGTCGTCCTCCGGCGCGAAAGTAACATGCGCGGAAGACACGCCGAGTTTATCCGTCACCGCCTTCAGGCCGGCCGCAAGACCGGCCTTGACGGTGTGGCTGTCCTCGCCCTTGCCGACCAACAGGCGAGGGCCGGTGACGGGCGTGAACGGCACCGCGCACTGCAGCTTCGGATAGTAGCGCCCGCCGGCGCGTTCGAATGCGTCTGACCAGCCATGGTCGAATACATATTCGCCCTGGCTGTGCGACTTCAGATAGCAGGCGACCGCCCCGAGCAGCTTGCCTCGCGCGGTTTCCAGCCGGAGGTGATGGCCTTGCCAGCCGGTGCGCCGAACAGCGCAGCCGGAATCTTCCAGCGCGCTCAAAAAAGCGAATGAAACAAGCGGGTTGTAGCCGTTTTCTGCATCGCCGCGCGTAGTGCCGCCGAGGCTGTCCCATTCAGCGCTGGTGAAGGCGCCGATGCCCGCGGCGATGCGGATCGACAGCTCCGCATTCGCCGTTTGTCTTTCGCAGTCGTCCCCTTGATCCATGAGGCTTACTTAAGCTCGCTGCGGACCCATACAAGCCCGCTCAGGCAAGCCGTACAAGATCGGGCTCGAATCCTTCGAACGTCATCTGGTCGGCATATTTGAAGGTCAGATCGACGGCAGGCTGGTCATGCACGGTCCAGGTGATCACCGGCATGCCGAGTGTCTCTCGCACGAAGGAGACGAACCGGTTCGGCAGGTCGCCGGCGGCGTAGGAGGTGAAGGCGATGTCATGCGCCAGCATGGCGAAATGCGCCTCGATCAGGTGGTTGTCGTTGCCGTAGGCGGTCAACCCGCCGGGTATGCCGGGTGCATATTTCGCGAACTCGCGGATCAGCCAATGGTCGAACGACATGATCGCGGTCTTGCCCTTGTATTGCTTGAGCATCTTGCCGACGCTTTCGACCAGGCCTTCGTCGTGCCCGGCAGCGCCTTTCAGTTCGACAACCATCGGCACACGGCCGTCGACCAGATCAAGCGCCTGCTGCAGCGTCGGCAAATGGTCGGCGGTGCCGCCGACCTTCAGCGCCGTGATCTCGGCAGCCGTACGCTGCCAAACGAAGCCGTCCTTGCCGGTCAGCCGCCGCAGATCGCCATCGTGGATGATGACGGGGACGCCGTCGGATGACAGGTGCACATCGCATTCGATCGCGTAGCCGCGCTCGGCTGCCGCAGCGAAAGCGGAAAGCGTGTTCTCCCAGCGCGTCTTGTTCATGTCGTGGAGGCCGCGATGGGCGACGGGCCGGGCAGTCAGCCAGGAAAGATCGGTCATGGTCGCGGTCCCGGTCATTCGACTTCGAAGATCGCTTCGATTTCCACTGCGGCATTAAGCGGCAGGGAGGCGGTCCCGACGGCGGAGCGAGCGTGCTTGCCGCAATCGCCGAGCACGGCGACGAGAAAATCCGAGGCGCCGTTGGCAACCAGATGCTGTTCGACAAAATCCGGTGCCGAGGCGACGAAGACGGTGATCTTCACCAAGCGACGGATTTTCTCGAGATCGCCAAGTGCCGCCTGGGCCTGCGCCAATATGTTGATCGCACAGTATTTTGCGGCTTCCTTGCCGGTCGCGGTGTCGACATCGCGGCCAAGCAGTCCGCTCGCCTGGAGCTTGCCCTCCTTGAGCGGCAACTGCCCGGCGGTGAACAGCAGATTGCCGGTCCTGCAATATGGCACGTAATTGGCGGCGGGCGCGGCGGCGACCGGCAGCGTCACGCCGAGTTCGCTTAGCCGCTTTTCGATTGTTTCGCTCATGCTATTTCCCTATTGCTTGAAGGCGCCGCGCAGGCCGGGCCGAAATTGCTATTTTTGCCTCGCTTCCGCCACGACTTTTTTTAAGCTGGACCATCTTTCCATGCGGCCTGCCATTAGCCGCGATGATCGGAGCACCCCATGCGCGCAACGCGCCTCGCATTCAACGCCGTCCTCCTGACAGCGGCTTCCTGGGCGGCTCCCGCTTTTGCGGTGCCTGCGCTGCAGGCGCATCGTGCTGTTTACGACATTTCGCTCGACAAGGCCTCCGATCGCTCCGGCATTACTGGCATCACCGGCCGCATGGTCTACGAGTTCAACGGCTCGCCTTGCGAGGGCTATACGGTAAAGTTCCGTTTGGTGACCCAGATCGTAACCAACGACAACACTAGGCTGACCGACCAGCAGATGACCACCTTCGAGGATGCCGAGGGCAAGACCTTCTCCTTCGTGAACAAATCCTTTGTCGACCAGAACCTCGACAAGGAGGTCAAGGGTACCGCAACGAAGGAGGCCAATGGTCTCAAGGTCGATATCGACAAGCCCGAAAAGAGCAGCCTGGAACTCGCGCCGACCCAGTTCCCGACCCAGCAAATGGTCGAAATGATCGGCAAGGCGGAAAAGGGCGAGCGGTTCTACGAAACCAACCTGTTCGACGGCTCTGAGGACGCCAACAAGGTGGTGACCACCACCGTCGTCGTCGGCAAGCAAGCCGATGCCGACAACACCGATCCGGAAGCGCCGGCGCTGGCCAAGCTCGCCACCGACAAATACTGGCCGGTCGACATCGCCTATTTCGACGATGCCGACAAAGGCGGCGAGGAGGTGCCGGAATACCGGATCAGCTTCAAGCTGCACGAGAACGGCATCACGCGCGATCTCGTGATGGACTATGGCGAGTTCTCGATGACGGGCAAACTGGTCAATCTGTCGCTGTTCGATCAGCCAAAGACCTGCCCGTCGAAATAGGCTCGAACCAACGACAAGCCGCCGGCGCTATCCGGGATAGTAGCGCTTGATCTTGCGGGGCATGTCGCATCGACTTGAGCATGCCGCAATTGCCTATCAACGTCTTACGACGGTAAGCGCCGTGGGGGGAGCAGGTTGAGCAGGATCGACGTTTTTGTGGCGCCGCGGCCCAATGCGACGCTGATCAAGGCCATGACATTCGTCAACCGGATTGTCATGCTGCACGGCATTCCGGGGCTTCGCGACCTGTTGCCATTCAACCGTCTGGCCGGTTTGCGCGGCGTCGCCAATGTCCGCCACATCGATTTTCCGGAGGATGACCGGCAAAGGCTGAAGGCTTGTTGCGGTGCGGGCAAGGCGACGTTCATCACACCCAACCATCCCGAATTCTTTACCGACTGGATGATCGACAAGGAGGTCGTGTCGCGGGTAAGCCCGCTGGCGGCATCCTGGGCCACGCATGGCGTCGTCAATGGGCTTGGCCGGCTGATGCAGAAATTCTGGCTGGCCAACAATCTGATCGCGCAAATCCCGGGCAATAGCGCGGCGGCCAAGGAACATTCGGTGGCCTGGGCGCTGAAAGGGCACGGCGTGCTCCTGCATCCCGAAGGCGGTGTCGGCTGGCATGCCAACATCGTTGCCCCGCTGCTGCCAGGCGCGGTCGAAATGGGGTTCGAAGCGCTGAAGCGCGGCCGCCTGATGGATCCGGATTTCAAGGTTTGGATCGCGCCCGTGATCTGGAAGCTCGCTTTTACGGGGAATGTCGAGGCAGCGCTGGCAAAGGAATGCGCCTATGTCGAGCACAGCCTGAAGATCGAACGCCGTGCCGCCGATACGCTGCCGGAGCGCGTCCATCATATCTACGCGACGCTAGTATCGCGCGACGAGGCTGCAAATGGCCTGCGGCCTGATGAGCGGGCTTCATATGCCACACGTCAGAAGGATCTGCTGACCGAACTCGGCCGTCGCCTTGCCGAACTTGTTTCGCTCGAAGCCGGCACGCTCGACAATGCCGAGCTTTTGCGCCGGTCGCGGCGCTGGCTGCGGGAAAACACGGACGGCACCGGAAGCCAAAAGCAGGTCCGAACGCTGGCAGATACGATCCAGCGCCTGCAGCGTGTCGGGCCGTGGGCTTCGGCCAATCCGCGCATCACGCAGGAGGAGATCGCCGAACATTTGAAGCGGATCCGCAACGATTATTGCAAGGGTACACTGCGCGATACGATCAACCGTTTCGTGCCGCAGCCGGCCGGCCCACGCCGCGCCCATATCCGGGTACCGGAGCCGCTAGGCTTGCACGCCTATCAAGGCTCCGTCGAGGAGGCGCTCGCCGAACTGCACGACCGCATGCAGGCGACCATCACCAACACCATGGCGCAACTCGAGGCCGGCGGCGGCTTCATTTTCTACGCCAATCCCTTCTATCATCGTTAGCGGCGTGTTGGTCGGCGCAAGATGAAGGAGTGCGGCAAGCCTCATGGCGGTCTATGTCGATGCGGCGATCTGGAAATGGGTCGGCCACCGCTGGTGTCATCTGCTGGCAGACGATACCGACGAGCTGCATCGCTTCGCCGGGCAGCTCGGCATCAAGCGCTCGTCCTACCAAGGGCCGCCGAAGACATCGGCGCCACATTATGACATAACCGGGTTCGAGCGCGACCGCGCGGTGCGGTTAGGCGCCATCGAATGCAGCCGCGACGAGATCGTCGCTGTTTTCCGGCGTGTGCGGGTGCCGAAGGGAAAGATGCGACGATGACACCGGTGCGCTGATCGCCGCACGCTGAGCCGCACGACGCCACAGCGCTTGCGTTTGTCGCGCTTCCCCTCTATATGCGCGCTCATTCCACACACGGACTTTGGTGTCTGCCCGGGAGAAATCCGGCTGAAACCTCCGGTGGCGTTCGAGGACAAAGTCCAAAAATGCCTGTGTCCGTGGAGGCTAACCGGAAAGGAAATAAGAAATGGCTCTGCCTGATTTCAGCATGCGCCAGCTATTGGAAGCTGGCATTCACTTCGGCCACCAGACCCACCGCTGGAACCCGAAAATGGCGCCCTATATCTACGGCGCCCGCAACAACATCCACATCATCGACCTCTCGCAGACGGTGCCTTTGCTGCACCAGGCGCTGAAGCAGGTTTCCGACACTGTTGCCAAGGGCGGCCGCGTGCTGTTCGTCGGCACCAAGCGCCAGGCCTCCGACATCGTCGCCGATGCCGCGCAGCGTTCGGCCCAGTACTATGTCAACTCGCGCTGGCTCGGCGGCATGCTGACCAACTGGAAGACGATCTCGAATTCCATCCAGCGCCTGCGCAAGCTCGACGAAATGCTGGCCGGCGAGGCTCAGGGCCTGACCAAGAAGGAGCGCCTCAACCTCGATCGCGAGCGTGAGAAGCTCGACAAGGCGCTGGGCGGCATCAAGGATATGGGTTCGACGCCCGATTTGATGTTCGTGATCGACACCAACAAGGAAGCGATCGCCATTCTCGAGGCCAAGCGTCTCGGCATCCCGGTCGTTGCCATCATCGATTCCAACTGCGACCCGGACAAGATCGACTTCCCGATCCCCGGCAACGACGACGCGGCCCGCGCCATCCAGCTCTATTGCGATCTGATCGCCAAGGCAGCTATCGACGGCATCGCCCGTCAGCAGGGCGCGCTCGGTGTCGATATCGGCGCATCGGTCGAGGCTCCGGTCGAGCCGGCGCTCGATCAGACCCCGGCCGCCGAGAGCCCGGCTGCCCAGACCCCGGAAGCATAGTAGCGAAGGCCGGCTGCGGCCTTCATCTTTCCAATATGTTGGCGCGGTAAGCGCCACCGGCACCAGGCGCATCATCGAAAATCGATGGTGCGTCGTCAGTGCATTTAGACAAAGAGGCGACAATGAGCATTTCGGCTGCACAGGTCAAAGAACTCCGCGACTTGACCGGCGCGGGCATGATGGACTGCAAGGCGGCGTTGAATGAGACCAACGGCAACATGGAAGAAGCCATCGACTGGCTGCGCAAGAAGGGCATTTCCAAGGCCGACAAGAAGGCTGGCCGTACCGCTGCCGAAGGCCTGATCGGTGTCGATTCCGGCGTCCGCGAGGCAGCGATCGTCGAGGTCAATTCCGAGACGGATTTCGTTGCGCGCAATGCTGCGTTCCAGGAGATCGTCGCCAATGTCGCGAAGGTTGCGCTCGCCCATGGCGGCAAGACCGAGGCCGTTGCCGCTGCTCCCTATCCGGGCTCGGGCAAGTCGGTCACTGAGACCATCAAGGACGCCGTCGGCACCATCGGCGAGAATCTGGGCTTCCGCCGCTCGGCCAAGCTCACCGTCGAGCACGGCGCTGTCGCAACCTACGTTCACAATGCGGTCGCCGACGGCCTTGGCAAGCTCGGCGTGCTGGTGGCCATCGAGACGACGGGCAACGCGCATGCCGCGAACGCCTTCGCCCGCCAGGTTGCCATGCATGTCGCTGCCACCAATCCGATGGCCTTGACCACCGAAGAGCTCGATCCGGTCGCGGTGGAGCGCGAGAAGGCGATCTTCGCCGACCAGGCGCGCCAGTCCGGCAAGCCGGAAGCGATCATCGAGAAGATGGTCGAGGGCCGTTTGCGCAAGTTCTACGAAGAGGTCGTGCTGCTCAAGCAGGCTTTCGTGCTCAATCCCGACATCACCGTCGAGAAGGCGCTGAAGGATGCCGAAAGCGAGATCGGCGCGCCAGCCAAAATCGCTGCCTATCTGCGCTTCGCGCTCGGTGAGGGCATCGAGAAGGAAGAGACCGATTTCGCGGCGGAAGTCGCGGCAGCGGTCAAGAAGTAAACTATCCGCTCGAAAGGCTTTTTCGGCCGGGTGTCCGCGAGGATGCCCGGCCGATTTCTTGTGCGGTGTCGATGAAGGCGCGGAGCTTCGGGGCCATCGCGGCGCGGCGCGGGAAATAGAGGAACAGTCCCGGTTCCTCGATCGATGCCTCGCCAAGGACTTCGACCAGCCGGCCTGCTTCGATGTCGGGCTTGACAAGCGGCTCGAACAGATAGGCGAGGCCGATGCCGGCAAGCGCCATGTCCCTTGCCGACAGCGGATCGCTGACGACCACGCTGCCGCGTGTCTCGACGCTGATATCCTTGCCCTGGTCTGACAGATCCCAGCGATAGAGCGCACGTGATCGTAACAGCCGATATCCGATGCAGTTGCGGGTGGAGAGATCAGCAATTGTTCGCGGCTTTCCGTGGCGGCCGACATAGGCCGGAGAGGCGACAATGGTCGTCCGGAACGGCTGAGTCAGTCGCACCGTCACCATATCCTCGGCGATCATCTCGCCCAGCCGGATGCCGGCGTCGAAACCCTCGCCGACGATATCGCTCAGACGTTCGTCGGTGACGATCTCCACCGTCACGTCAGGGTAACGCTCCGCCATCGCCGTTAGGATGGGCATCAGCGCCAGAGGCAGCGACAAACGCGGCGCGTTGATCCTGAGCAGTCCGCTTGCCCGGCCTTTGACCGAGCGGATGCGTTCGATCCGGTCGGCAATGTCTTCCAACGCCGGCTCCGCCGCAGCGACAAGCGCGGTGCCAGTCTCGGTCAGCGAGACGCTGCGCGTGGTGCGGGCAAACAACGGCTGGCCGATTCGCTCCTCTACCAGCCGCACCGCATGGCTGACCGCTGACGGGCTCATGCCGAGCTCGGCGGCCGCCGACGCGAAGCCGCCACGCCGCGCGACGGCAACGATTATAGGTAGGTGGCTAAGCAGATCGCGGTCCATTCATGCATGATATCGCATAGTCCATTCGGATAATGCAATCTTATCGGCGGGGAAAGGAGGGCGCATCTTTGGCTGCATCACACGGCAATCGCCGAGCAGCCAAGGAGACGTCTAATGACCGACCTCGATTCCGAACGAACCCGCAATCTCGAGACCGTGCGTAAATTCTTTGATCTGATGCACCGCAAGGACATTGAGGCATGGGGCGACCTTTGGGCTGAAGATGGCCGTATCCTTGTCTTCTACCCGCCGGCAGGATTTGGAAACAGCATCGATGGCAAGGCCGCGATCCTGGCGGCCTTCCGAGGCCTCTTCGGTAATTTCGAATCCTTCGATTCGCAGCTGACAGCCATCTATCCGGCAGCGGATTCGGACGCGATCGTCGTTGAGTACAAGAACCGCGCGGTGCTGATCGGCGGCACTGAGTACACCAACAACAATATCGCGATTTTCCGCTTCAAGAGGGGTCTGATCAGCGCCTACCACGATTATTTCGATCCGCGCCGGTTCCAGGTGGTGGTCGATGCGCTGGCCAAGGCCTGACTGCGTATCCCAGGCAAGACCTCAATCCCGCTTTTCAAATTTTAGGAGAAAATCCATGACCATGTCCTACTACACGCTCGGCAACAGCGGACTGCGTGTCACCCGCCTGGCGCTCGGCACCATGACGTTCGGCACGGAATGGGGCTGGGGTGCGGAGAAGGAAACCGCGCGCGCGCTGATCGATGCCTATGTCGAAGCCGGTGGCAATTTCTTCGACACCGCCGATCTCTATACCGGTGGCACGGCCGAAACCTGGCTCGGCGAATTCATCGCCGAGCGTGGGCTGCGCGACAAGGCGGTGATCAGTACCAAATTCACCTACAACGCCGAACCGGGCAACCCGAACGCCGGGGGCAACGGCCGCAAGAACATCCTGCGGGCGGTAGACGGTTCGCTGAAGCGGCTAGGCACCGACTATATCGACCTCTACATCCTCCATACCTGGGACAGGCTGACACCACCGGAGGAGGTGATGCGGACGCTGGACGATCTGGTGCGCGCCGGAAAGATCCGGCATGTCGGTCTGTCCGACGTGCCGGCGTGGTACGCAAGCCGGGCGCAGGCGGTCGCAGAGCATCGCGGCTATGAACCGGTTTCGGCGCTTCAGCTCGAATATTCGCTGGCCGAGCGCAACATCGAGCACGAATTCGTGCCGTTCGGCACGCGCTATGGCGCCGGAATCATGGTCTGGAGTCCATTGGCCAGCGGCCTGCTCAGCGGAAAATACCGTTTCGATACAATCGTCAAGGATGGTGGCCGGCTGGAGACAATGCGTGGTTCGACCAATCCCGGTTTCCAGAAATTCACCGATCGCAACTGGCAAATCGTGGCCGAATTGGAGACGGTTGCCGGCCAGCTCGGCCGCAGCATGGCCCAGGTCGCCCTGAACTGGACGGCAAACAGGCCAGGCGTTGCGTCCGTCATCGTCGGCGCCACCAGGCTTGACCAGCTCAAGGACAATCTCGGCGCGCTTGATTTCGACATTCCCGAGGATCTTCGGGCACGGCTCGATGAGGTTAGCCGGCCGGTCACGCCCTTTCCGTACTCGTTCTTCGGCCCTGAAATACAAGGCGGCCTGACCGGTGGGCAGGCGGTTGGCGGTAAGCCGGCAAGTTATCTGCCGGACCTGCTCATGCAAGGCACTTTTGCCGGCGTGAGCTGACGGCTATCCCGGTCCACGATCTCAACTTTCCGGCTCGGGCGCCGCGGGGCAAAGCGGCGCCCCTGGTGTTTAGGCACGCCCCCAGTTTGTGGGGGGCCCCCAAACCGGCGCACCCCTGCATAACCGGGCCCCAAGACCGTGTAGGCCCCCGAACG
>NZ_JAMYLH010000014.1:0-166728 GCF_040317925.1 Mesorhizobium sp. M1348
TGGCGCCACATCGGCCACCTCGTTGCGACGATCGAACCCGGCGAATGCAAAAACTACTTCGCAAACGCCGGATACGCTTCCGTCAAAACGTGAAAGACTCTAGCCCGCGTAGACCAATCCTTGCGGATCGATCTCCGGCTTGCGGCCGGCAACTATGTCGGCAAGGAACTTTCCCGAGCCGCAGGCCATGGTCCAGCCGAGATGGCCGTGGCCGGTGTCGAGGTAGAGATTCTCGTACCGCGCCCGTCCGATGACCGGCACGGAGTTCGGCATCATCGGGCGAAGTCCAGCCCAGAGCTCGGCCTTGCTCTCGTCGAAGGCACCCGGGAACAGGTCCTTGCCGGTGTTCAGGATCGAGCTGAAATCGCGTGGCTTGAACGCCCGGTCGAAACCGGTGAACTCCGCCGTCGAGGACATCCGCAGCCGATTTCCCAGCCTGGAATAGCCGATCAGCCGGTCCTCGTCGGCGCCACCCATGATCGGCCCCTTGCTTTCATCTTCCAGCGGAACAGTCACGGTATAGCCCTTCACGGGATAGACGGGCAGGTCGATGCCGTAGCGGCGGCCGAGCAGACCGCTCTCCGGTCCCATCGAGATGACCACCGCGTCGCCGGTTATCGGGCCGGCCGAGGTCATCACCGCGCGCACCTGATCGCCGTCGATGTCGAGGCCTTCGACAGTGGTGCCGTAGAGGAATTGGACGCCGAGTTTTTCGGCGGCATAGGCAGCGAGGCGCTGCGTGAATCGGCTGGAGTCTCCGGTCTGGTCGATCGGCGAATAGACGCCGCCGGCAATCTTGTCCTTGGCGCCGGCGAGGCCTGGCTCGAGCTCGACCAGCCGGTCGCGGCCGACGATCTCGATCGGCAGGCCGTGTTCGCCGAGATACCGGTAATTGTCGGTGCCGGTGTCAAAGCTCTGCTGCGAGCGGAAGAAATACAGAATCCCCTTCTTGCGCTCGTCATAGTGGATGCCGGTTTCGGCCGAGATGGCGTTGATGCAGTCGCGCGAATAGAGCGCCAGACGCAGCTTGACGTCGGTGTTGGCGCGCATGCGCTTATGCGTGCACTGGCGCAGGAAGCGCAGGCTCCAGGCGAAAAAATACGGATCGAAGCGCAGCCGCACCTTGATGCCGAGATCGTGGTTGTAGAGGCCGCGCAGGAACGTTTTAAGTGCGGCGGGCGAGGCCCAGGCGGTGGCATCGCCAGGCGACACCAGGCCAGCATTCGACCGGCTGGTGCCGCGCGCCGCCGCCGGATGGCGCTCGATCACCGTCACCTCATGGCCGTCGCTGGCCAGACAATAGGCCGCCGCCGTGCCGACGACGCCGGCTCCAAGCACCAGGATTTTCATTCCGCCCCCAGCGCGCTGAACGAGTCCTTGCGGAGAGGCCATATCACCCCAGAGCCGAATTCTTGCTGGTCAGGATGCGCTCCCAGGCAAGCGCATCGGCAACGATCTGGTCGAGGTTGTCGCGCTGCGGAACCCAGCCGAGTTCGCCGCGCGCCAGCTCCGAATTGGCGACCACCGCGGCGGCGTCGCCGGCGCGGCGATCGCCCATCCGTACCTCGAAATCATGGCCGAAGACGCGGCGTACGCTGTCGATGACCTCGAGCACCGAATAGCCGTGGCTGTAGCCGCAATTGGCGACCAGGCTCGATCCGCCGGCACGCAGCCGCTGCAGCGCCAGCCGATGCGCCGCCGCCAGGTCGCTGACATGGATATAGTCGCGCATGCAGGTGCCGTCCGGCGTCGGATAGTCGGTGCCGAACACCTGCATGAAGGGGCGCTTGCCGAGCGCCGTCTCGCAAGCGACCTTGATCAAATGCGTGGCACCGGGCGTCGACTGGCCGGTGCGGCCCTTCGGGTCGGCGCCGGCGACGTTGAAATAGCGCAGCGCCGTATAGCGCAACCCATGGGCAATTGCCGCGTCGCGCAGCATCCATTCGCTCATCAGCTTGGACAGGCCGTACGGCGATTCCGGCGCAAGCCGGGCATCCTCGCGCACCGGCTCCAGGCCCGCGCCGCCATAGACGGCGGCGGTCGAGGAAAAGATGAAATTGGGCACGCCTTCGCGCACCGCGGTCTCGATCAAGGTGCGTGTCTTGCAGGTGTTGTTCTCGTAATAGGCAAGCGGGTCGGCGACCGATTCGGGGACCACGATCGAGCCGGCGAAATGGATGATCGCGTCGACCTTATTGTCGCGAATGATCGAGGCGACCAGTTCCCTGTCGGCGACGTCGCCGACGACGAGCTTTGCTTCCGGAGCCACCGCCCATTCAAAGCCGGTCGAAAGCCGGTCGAGGACGACGACGCTGTCACCCGTGTCCAGCAATTCCCAGACCATATGGCTACCGATATAGCCGGCACCGCCTGTCACCAAAACCGTCATCCGCATCCTCGCTATTCATGATTTATCGGCACTGTCTCAATCGTCGCCTTACTGGAGAACCTGCCGCCAAGCCATTAGAACCTGCGGTAACCGGTCTCATCCGCGCGTGGCATTGTCCTGAAACAAGATTGATCCACATCAAGGGAATAGGCCACGTTCCGTGGTCGTTAGGAACAGGCTCGGGGCGTGGCATTTTGACCAAAAAGGCCAGGTGGACGACGAATGGGCCAATGACTATGATCCCGCGCAAAACTGGAAGGCGACATGAACTATCAGCGGTTTTTCGAGGAAGCGATCGACCAGCTCCATGCAGAGCGTCGCTACCGCGTCTTCGCCGACCTTGAGCGTATCGTAGGGAAATTCCCGCGCGCCATCTGGCGCGCCAATGGCCGCGCCGAGGAAATTACCGTCTGGTGCTCCAACGACTATCTCGGCATGGGCCAGCATCCGGACGTCATTGCCGCGTTCCAGAAGGCGGCAGGCAAGATGGGGTCGGGGGCTGGCGGCACCCGCAACATTTCCGGCACCAGCAACCCGCTGGTCGAGCTCGAACTGGAGCTGGCCGACCTGCACGACAAGGAAGCCGCACTGGTTTTCACCTCCGGCTTCGTTTCCAACGAGGCGTCGATCTCGACCATTGCAAAGCTGCTTCCCAATTGCCTGATCATCTCGGACGAGCTCAACCACGCTTCGATGATCGAAGGCGTGCGGCGCTCGGGCGCCGAGAAGAAGATTTTCCGCCATAACGACGTCGCGCATCTCGAAAGCCTGCTGCAGACGGCCGGCCGCGAGCGCGCCAAGCTGATCGTCTTCGAGAGCGTTTATTCGATGGACGGCGACATCGCGCCGATCAAGCAGATCGTCGATCTCGCCGAGCGCTACAACGC
The DNA here is from genome assembly GCF_040317925.1 of Mesorhizobium sp. M1348. Classification (NCBI taxonomy): domain Bacteria; kingdom Pseudomonadati; phylum Pseudomonadota; class Alphaproteobacteria; order Hyphomicrobiales; family Phyllobacteriaceae; genus Mesorhizobium; species Mesorhizobium sp. M1348. The sequence continues at coordinate 3,277 of NZ_JAMYLH010000014.1, forward strand.
CATGACCTACATCGACGAGGTCCACGCCGTCGGCATGTACGGGCCGCGCGGCGGCGGCATCACCGAGCGCGAAGGGCTGGCCGACCGCATCGACATCATCGAGGGCACACTGGCCAAGGCGTTCGGCACGCTTGGCGGCTACATCGCCGGCAACACTGCGGTGATCGACGCGGTGCGCTCCTATGCGCCGGGCTTCATCTTCACCACGGCGTTGCCGCCGGCGATCGCTGCCGCGGCAACCACCTCGATCCGCCATCTCAAGCGCTCGCAGGCCGAGCGCGATGCGCAGCTGCGTCAGGCAACACGGACCAAGCAAGTGCTGGCCGCGGCCGGCCTGCCGGTGATGGAGTCGCCTACCCACATCGTGCCGCTTCTGGTCGGCGATCCCGAGCTCTGCAAGATGGCCAGCGACCGCCTGCTCGGTGTGCACGGCATCTACATCCAGCCGATCAACTACCCGACAGTGCCGCGCGGCACCGAGCGGCTGCGCATCACGCCGACACCGTTCCATTCGGACGCGCTGATCGCCTCTCTGCAGGACGCGCTGGTCGAGACATGGGACGCGTTGGGGATTTCCTACGGTTCGGCGGGCCGACCGTCGGTCGCCAAGAGCGACCGCGTCATTCCGTTGCTGGTGCCAAAGTCGGGCGGGTAACTCCGCCGCCACGGGCATCATTGCGGTAGCCGCCTATCGGTGCCGCCTCATTTTTCAGTGCTGCGATGCCTGGCGCGAACCTCAACACACCTCACACACTCTTCATCCATTTCGCCAGCCGGTGCGCGGCTTCCTCGAGCTGGTCGAGACGGCGGTGGAAGCACAGCCTGAGGAAGGCTTCACCGCCGGGGCCGAAGGCGGTGCCGGGAGCCAGGCCGACATTGGCGCGGTCGACCATGTCGAAGGCGGCAGCGCGGGAATCGGTGATGCCGTCGACGGCGAAGAACAGATAGAATGCGCCCTGCGGTACGGTGAACCGGGCCCTGCCGGTTTCGGCGAGAATGCCGCAGACCAAGTCGCGCGCCGCCCTCGCCCGCTCTACCTGTTCGACGATGAAGGCATCGCCCTCGTCGAGCGCGACGACGGCGCCGCGCTGCATGAACTGCGCAACGCCGGAGGTCGAATACTGGACCAGGTTCTCGAACACCTGCTGCAAGGCGGGATGGATCTTGATCCAGCCGATGCGCCAGCCGGTCATCGCCCAGTTCTTGGAAAAGGAATTGACGAACAGGATGCGGTCCTCATCAGCCATGATGTCGATGAAGGACGGCGCGCGGCCATGGCCGTAATGAAACAGCGCGTAGATCTCGTCGGCGATGATCCACAGGCCCCTCTCGCGGGCGAGATCGAGGATCGCCTGCAGCGTTTCCTTGTCGGCGGTCCAGCCGGTCGGGTTGGACGGCGTGTTGACGAACAGCGCCTTGGTTCGCGACGTGATCGCCGCTGCGATCTTGTCGACATCGCAGGACCAGCCATTGCCCGACTGGTCGAGCGTGACCGCGACGGGCACGGCGCCGGCCACCCCGGCGGCGGCGGCGAAGTTCGGCCATGCCGGCGACAGGTAGACGAGTTCGTCGCCCTTGCCGGCCACCGCATCGATGGCCAACTGGATAGCGTGCATGCCGGAGCCGGTGACGATAAATTCTTCGTTGGCGAAAGTCTTGCCGAAATGCCTGGTGTAGTAGCGGGCGAGCGCCTGCCTGAGTTCAGGAATGCCCCGCTGCCAGGTGTAGAAGGTCTCGCCGCCGGCGAGTGCCTTGGCGGCGGCATCGGTGATGAAGGCAGGCGTCGGCAGGTCGCCCTCGCCGGCCCAGAGCGGGATCATGCCGTCGCGGCCGCGGCCACGGTTCATGACGGCGACAATGCCGCTTTCAGGCGCCGCCCGCGCTTCGGCGCGCAGAGTATCGATCAGGGTCATGGATGGATCCGTTTTCGTTTGCTCGACTGCTAGCGTGTTTCAGGACGGACGAAAACAGAAAACCCCGGCCGCAAGCGACCGGGGTTTTGGTCCAGAAAGGTTCTCGCAGGCGCTATTTTCTGGCGAGGAGATCGCGAATTTCGGTGAGCAGCGCGACGTCGGCTGGCGGCGGAGCGGCCGGGGCGGCCGGTTTCTCGCGCTCCAGACGCTGGCGCAGATTGTTCACCGCCTTGACCATCAGGAAGATGATGAGGGCGAGGATAAGGAAATTCAGCGCCACGGTGATGAAGCTGCCATAGGCGAAGACCGCACCCTGTTTCTTTGCATCAGCCAGCGAGGTTGCATTCACCGCAGAAGACAGGGGTATGAAGTAGTTGTTGAAGTCCAGTCCTCCGAAGATCGCACCTACAATAGGCATGATGATGTCGTCGACCAGCGAGGTGACGATCTTGCCGAAGGCAGCGCCAATGATGACGGCGACGGCCAGGTCCACCACATTGCCCCTGGAAATGAATTCCTGAAACTCTTTCAGCATTCGACTCCTCCTTGTCCTGACCGGCCGTTCTGCCGTCCGCTCCTCCGGCATCGACCGGCAGGCAGAATAGCAAAAACCTGCGGTTGCAACAGGAACAAAAGCTGGTTTCAGCCGGTCACGATTGCCCGACGCAGTCGATATGATACGCCGAAAGCCGCGATGGACTCGATCGCCAAGCTGTGATTGCGTCTGCAAGGCCGGATGAAAAAGCCGGCGCAGGGAGGAAGTTCGAGGCGTGCAGGGCTGGTTCATCGTCATCATCGCGATCGCCTATGTGACGTTGCTGTTCGTCATCGCCAGCCTGGGCGACCGCCGCTCGACTTCATCCGGGCCCGGCCGCGCCCGGCCGTTCATCTATGCGCTCAGCCTCGCCATTTACTGCACCTCCTGGACCTTCTTCGGCTCGGTCGGGCTGTCCTCCGAGCGCGGCCTCGAGTTCCTCGGCATCTATATCGGACCGGTCCTGGTGTTCGTGTTCGGCTTTCCGCTGCTGCAGCGCATCGTCAGGCTGGCCAAGACCGAGAAGATCACCTCGATCGCCGACTTTCTCGGTGCCCGCTACGGCAAGAGCTTCGCTGTCGCGGCGATCGCCACGCTGATCGCGACCATCGGCGCCGTGCCCTATATCGCGCTGCAATTGAAGGCGATCTCCGGCTCGGTCAGCCTGATGGTCGAGCACTATACCGGCTCGCCCCCGTCGTTCGATCCGTTCGTCAGCGACATCTCGCTGGTCGTGGCCATGCTGCTGGCGCTGTTTGCGGTGCTGTTCGGCACGCGCCATGCGGATGCCACCGAGCACCAGGACGGACTGGTGCTGGCGGTGGCGGTCGAGACCGTGGTCAAGCTGGCCGCCTTCCTGGCGATCGGCCTGATGGTCATGTTTCTGATCTTGGGCGGGCCAGGCGATATGTTCGACCGGCTCGCCGAAAACACGCAGGTGCGCCAGGCGATGGGCTACAACACCTCACTCGCCACCTGGCTTGTGCTGACATGCCTGAGCGGCTTTGCCATTCTCATGCTGCCGCGCCAGTTCTACGTCACCATCGTCGAGAACCGCAGCGAGGCCGAGCTGCGCACCGCGACATGGGTGTTTCCGCTCTATCTGGTGGCGATCAACCTGTTCGTGCTGCCGATCGCGCTGGCCGGCCTGGAACTGGTCGGCACCAGGACCAGCAGCGACCTCTACGTGCTGTCGCTGCCGCTGTTCAGCGGCCACGACGTGCTGGCGATGGCGGCCTTCATCGGCGGCCTGTCGGCGGCGACGGCAATGGTGATCGTCGAAAGCGTCGCGCTGTCGATCATGATCTCCAACGACCTGATCATCCCGCTGTTCGTGCGCCGGCTGCTGCGGACCACGACCTCAGAGAGCGAGGACTGGTCGACGCTCATCCTCAATGTGCGGCGGGCGGCGATCTTCATCATGCTGTTCATCGCTTTTCTCTACTACCGCGAGAGCACCAACAGCGCGCGGCTGTCCTCGATCGGCCTGATGTCGTTCGCGGCGATCGCGCAGTTCGCGCCGGCAATGATCGGCGGCCTGGTCTGGCGCGGCGCCAACGGAAGGGGGGCGGCACTCGGCATGGTCGCCGGCATCGTCGTCTGGAGCTACACGCTGCTGCTTCCATCGCTCGCCGCGCCCGATACCGGCATCCTCGTCCACGGCCTGTTCGGCTTCGATGCATTGCGACCGCAATCCCTGTTCGGCACCGTCGCCGAGCCGCTGAACCACGGCGTGCTGTGGAGCCTGTCGATCAACACGCTGTTTTTTGTGTTCGGCTCGCTGTCGCGGGCGTCGGTGCCGCTGGAGCGCATCCAGGCGTCGATCTTCGTGCCGCGCGAGGCGGGGCCGCTGCCGAGCCTGCGCCGCTTCCGCACCACCATCACCGTCAACGACCTGAAGGACACGATTGCGCGCTATCTCGGTGTCGAACGCACCGAGCGCTCCTTCCAGTCGTTCGAGAAGAGCAGCGGCACTTCACTGCACGGCAACGAACAGGCCAGCATGGATGTTATCCGCTTCTCCGAGCAGCTTCTGGCCAGTGCCGTCGGCTCCTCTTCGGCGCGGCTGATCCTGTCGCTGCTGCTGCGCCGCAACGACCGCGAATCCAAGGACGCCTTCCGCCTGCTCGACGACGCCACCGAGGCGCTGCAGCACAATCGCGACCTGCTGCAGATCGCACTCGATCAGATGGAGCAGGGCATCACTGTCTTCGACCGCGATTTCCGGTTGATCTGCTGGAACCGCCAGTACCGGGCGCTGTTCGACCTGCCCGACGAGATGGGCCAGGTCGGCGTCTCGCTCGATCGTATCCTGCGCCACCTTGCCGAGCGCGGTGATATACCGGCAGACCAGCGCGTTACCATGCTCAACCGCCTGACCAGCTTCGTCAGCCCCTGGCAGATGGAGTTGAAGACCAGCGGACGCATTCTCGAATTGCGCTCCAATCCGATGCCGGACGGCGGCATCGTCGCCACCTATGCCGACATTTCCGGACGCGTCGAGCAGGATCTGGCGCTGAAGCGCGCCAACGAATCACTGGAACAGCGAGTGAAGAACCGCACCGCCGAGCTCACCCGCGTCAACGAGGAGCTGGCGCAGGCGCAGATGCTGGCCGAGGAGGCCAATCTCGGCAAGACCCGCTTCCTCGCCGCCGCCGGCCACGACATCCTGCAGCCGCTGAACGCCGCCCGCCTCTATTGCTCGTCGCTGATCGAGAAGACCGGCAAGGGACCTGCCGGCAAGGCGGCGATGAACATCGAATCGTCGCTGGAATCGGTCGAGACCATCCTCGGCGCGGTGCTCGACATTTCGCGCCTCGATGCCGGCGCGATGAAGCCGGACGATACGAGCTTCGGCCTCGACGGGCTGCTGCGCCAGATCGGCAACGACTTCCGGCCGCTTGCCGCCGAAAAGAAACTCGAACTCTCGATCATGCCGTCGTCGCTCAGCGTCATGACGGATCGAAATCTGCTGCGCCGGCTGATCCAGAACCTGGTCTCAAACGCCATCAAGTATACGCGCCGTGGCCGTATCCTGGTCGGCGTGCGGCGGCGCGGCGAACTGGCCGAGATCCAGGTTATCGACACTGGCATCGGCATTGCCGGCGACAAGCTCAACACCGTGTTTCGCGAATTCACCCGGCTCGACGAGGGCATGCGCGAGGCGGAAGGCCTCGGCTTGGGGCTCTCCATCGTCGACCGCATCGCCCGCGTCCTGCGCCTCGAAATCCGGATATTCTCCAATCCCGGCAAGGGCACGCGCTTTTCCGTGTTGCTGCCGGTGGTGGCCGTGCAGGCACCGCGGCGCGAGGCCGAGGCGAAGCCGCCTGCCCGTGCCGCGGCCTCGCTTGCCGGGCTGCATGTGCTCTGCATCGACAATGACGGCCGCATCCTCGACGGCATGCGGCTGTTGCTCGAGGGCTGGGGCTGCAGCGTCGACACGCTTTCCGGCGCGGAGGATCTCGACAGGTCCGGTATGCATCGGCCGGACATCGTGCTTGCCGACTATCATCTCGACGACAAGACCGGCCTCGAATTGATCGCCGAGTTGCGTGCGATCCATGGCGAGGACCTGCCGGCCGTGCTGGTCACTGCCGATCGCTCCAGCGAGGTTCGCGCCGCCGCCGGCAGGCTCGACGTGCCGGTGATCAGCAAACCACTGAAACCGGCGATGCTGCGCTCGATGATGGCCAGGGTCAGGCCGCTGGCGCCGGCGGCCGAATAGGAATCAGCCGGCCGTCTGCAACGGGTCGCTGCCGATTTTGGACAAAAGGATCACCGCCTGGGTGCGGCTGTCGACGCCGAGCTTCTGCAGGATGGCCGAGACATGCGCTTTGATCGTCGCTTCAGAGACCCCGAGCTCATAGGCGATCTGCTTGTTGAGCAGTCCCTCGGCCAGCATGCCGAGCACGCGCGTCTGCTGTGGGGTCAGCGCCTGCAGCCGCTTGATCAGGTCGGAAATCTCGGGATCGCGCTCGACGCCGAGATCGACCCCGGCGGGTGCCGCGATATCACCTGCGAGCACCGACTGCACCGCATTGCGGATCTCCTCCATGCTGGCCGATTTGGAGATGAAGCCGGAGGCGCCGAGATCGAGCGCGCGCCGGATCGTCACCGGATCGTCATGCGCCGAGACCACCATCATCGGCACCGCCGGATGGATGCCGCGCAACGAAATCAGGCCGGAAAGACCGCTTGCCCCCGGCATCGAGAGATCGAGCAGCACCAGATCGACATCCTCATTGGCCAGGACCAGCGCCTTGGCGCTTTCGAAATCGCCGGCCTCGTGAATGGCGGCAACATCCCCGATGCCCGCGAGTGCCTCCCTCAATGCACCGCGAAAAAGCGGGTGATCGTCGGCAATGACGAATGTGTAGCCCAACGGTGATATCCCTCCCCGACTCCCATTGGCGATTTTCCGCCTTCCAGGATCTGAACGATTATAACGCTTCGCCTGCTGTTCGGCGTGGCCGGCTTGCTATTCCCGCCCCAGGTCTTTTTGCGAATTGCCTAGGTCTTTTGCGAATTGGGCTTGGCGCCGTCTTCGTCCTTGTCCATGTCCTTGACGATATCCATGAAGCTGCGCAGGAAGCGCTCCATATAGCCCATCGTCTTGTTGAAATCCTCCTCGCTGGGCAAAGTCGATTCGAAACGCGCGGCAAGCGAATTTTCGAGCTTGGCGACGCGTTCGTCGAGCGCCTTCACCGAATTTTGCAGCCGGTCGACCTCATCCTGGAGAGCGGCACGTTCGTCGGCCGCCGTCTTGCAGACGAGCTGACCGGAGCGCTCCTCGCAGAGCGACATGGCGCCGGTCTGGGTATCCATGCGGACATAGCCATTGGCCGATTTTTCCAGCCGGTAGCGATCGGCCTCCTCGGAAAACGCCGAAGCTGAGACGAGCGAGACCAGTGCTGCAGGGATCAAGACGTGTTTCAGACGCATGTTTTCCTCCATGAGCCAGTTGGCTCAATGTATCACATGTTTGCGCCTGAAATGGGGAAGACTTCGGAGCCTCCGAAACCCGCTTGCCCCTTCCCCGCATGATCTGTTCGGACTATAGCGCAACGATGTCCGAGATCATCTACAAGATAGTTCCCGAGGCGCTGTGGCGCGAGGCTGAAAGAGAAGGCCGCTTCACCGGCGCGCCGATCGACGTCGCCGACGGCTTCATCCATTTTTCCACCGCCGGGCAGGTTCGGGAAACGGCAGCAAAACATTTCGCCGGCCAGGCCGGGTTGCTGCTGGTTGCCATTGACAGCGCGCGCCTCGGCGATGCGCTGAAATATGAGGTCTCGCGCGGCGGCGCCTTGTTCCCGCATCTCTACGGCGCGCTCGGCCTCGATGCGGTCGTTTCTGTGCAGGCATTGCCGCTCGGCGGCGACGGCCGGCATGAATTCCCGGCGGTGGGGGCCGAATGAGCGCGTTCGACCGGATCGGCCAGAAACTGCTGTTCACGCTCGATCCGGAAACCGCGCATGGGCTGTCGATCGCCGCGCTGAGATGCGGGCTGCCGGTCGCCGGTCGTCCGCCAAAGGACGAAAGGCTGAAAGTCAGCCTTTGCGGGCTCGATTTCCCGAACCCGCTCGGCATGGCCGCGGGTTACGACAAGAATGCCGAAGTGCCGGACGCGCTGCTCGGCCTCGGCTTCGGCTTCGCCGAGGTCGGCACGATCACGCCGCTGCCGCAGACGGGCAATCCGAAGCCGCGCATCTTCCGGCTGCCTTCGGACGGGGCAGTGATCAACCGGCTGGGCTTCAACAATGAAGGCCACGCCGCCGCGGAAAAGCGCCTTGCCACCCGTAAGGGCCGCGCCGGCATCGTCGGAATCAACATAGGGGCCAACAAGGACAGCGCCGACCGCGTCAGTGACTTTGAGAGCGGCGTGATCCGGTTCGCGCGATATGCCAGCTATCTGACAATCAATATCTCCTCGCCGAACACGCCGGGCCTGCGCAACATGCAGGCGCGCGAACAGCTTGGCGAGCTCCTGTCGCGGGTCATGGCCGCGCGTGCCGCGGCACCGGCAAGACCGCCCGTCTTCCTCAAGATCGCGCCGGATCTGGTCGAGGCCGAGCTGGAGGATATCGCCGCCGAGGTCACTGAGAAGCAAATAGACGGCGTCATCGTCTCCAACACCACGATCGCGCGAGCCGGCCTGAGCAGCGCCGGCCTTGCCGGCGAGGCCGGCGGGCTTTCGGGGAAACCCTTGTTCGAACGCTCGACGATCGTGCTGGCTAAGATGCGAAAACTGCTTGGGCCGGATCGCGCCATCATCGGCGTCGGCGGCGTGGATTCCGCCGAGACGGCGCTGGAAAAGATCCGTGCCGGCGCCGATCTCGTGCAGCTCTATACCGGCATGATCTATGCCGGGCCTGCGCTGCCGGGACGCATTCTTTCCGGCATGGCCCGTTTCATGGACAGTCATGGGCTGAAGTCGCTGCGCGAGCTTCGCGACAGCCGCCTCATTCAATGGGCAGCGAAACCGCTTTAGCGATCAGCCAAAGGCCGTGCGCATCCGCAGCCGCAATATGGCGAGCAGGCTGAAGCCGCGTACAAGCAGGAACACATGCAACGCCGCCCATAGGCCGTGATTGCCGAAGGCCGGCGACAGGATCAGCAGCGCGGCGCTGAACGCCAGGAACGACACCAGCATCATGTTGCGCATGTCGCGCGACCACGTCGCGCCGATGAAAACCCCGTCCATCTCGAAAGCCAGCGCGCCGCTGAGCGCGGTGAACGCCGCCCAGGGCAAGTAGATGTCGGCAATGGCGCGGACGTCCGTCGAGGTCGTGATCAGGGCGACGAGATCGGTGCCCTCCAGCAGGAGGAAGAGCGTCGCCGTGCCCGCCAGCCCGAGCCCCCAAAGCAGCGTCAGCCGCACCGCCCGGTCGAACGCCGTGGCGGCACGAGCACCGATGGCGCGCCCGGCGAGCTGTTCAGCGGCGGTGGCGAAACCATCGAGGAAATAGCCGGCAATCAGGAAGAGGTTCATCAGCACGGCGTTGGCGGCCAGGGTCAGCGTGCCGAATTGCGCCCCTTGGCGCGTGAACAGCGCGAAGGCGGCGAGCAGCGAAAAGGAGCGGATCATGATATCGCGATTGAGCGACATCATGCGCAGGAATGCCGGCAGATCGAGGACGCGGTGGCGCGGCAACCTGGGCGCGGCCCAAAAGCGCCGGCCGACAATGGCGAGACCAAGCAGCATGGCGACGAATTCGCCGGTGACCGTTGCCCAGGCAACGCCGGCAACGCCCCAGCCGAGCTCCAGGCCAAGCAGGAAGCAGAGGGCGATGTTGATGCCGTTCAGTATCAATTGCAGCATCAGCCCGAGCCCGCCTTCGCCGCGCCCCAGCACGTAACCGAGGATGGCGTAATTGATCAGCGAGAACGGTGCTGCGAGCATCCTGATGTGGATATACACGTCCATCGCCGCGCTGACGCGCGGCTCGGCGCCGATGAACCATTGCCCGGCGGTGGAGACCAGCGGCGCAAGTGCGGCAAGCACAATGCCGGCGACGACCGCGATCAGCACGGCGCGCCAGAACACCGCCTGCTCCTCCAGCGCATCGCCGCGCCCGAAGGCCTGGGCGACCAAGCCGGTGGTGCCGGAGCGCAGGAAGTTGAAGGTGGTGAAGACGACATCGAAGATCAGGGCGCCGGCCGCCAGGCCGCCGAGAAGGGCGGCGTCGCCGAACTGTCCGACCACCGCCGTGTCGACAATTCCGAGCAACGGCGTCGTCAGATAGGCAAGCGTCATCGGCACGGCGATGGCGAGCACCGAGCGGTTGGTGACGACGAAGGCCCTGGCTTCGGGGGCGTGGGCTTCGGTGGGTAAAGCCTGCTCCAAACGCGTGTTGCTTCCTGTTGCCGCTTGATCGGCTAGCCGATGTGCCCCAGTTTGCGGACCTCGCGCAACCATCCACCCCGCTATGGTCAACCGAAACCCGCCTCTGGCGCACCGGCCGTCCCATGCCCTTGCAGATCGTTCATCATCCCGATTACGACGCCGGCTTCGCCGTCAACCACCGCTTCCCGATGAGCAAATATCCGCTGCTGATGGACGCCTTGCGGGCACGCGGCCTGGCGCGGCCCGAAGCGCTCAACATGCCAGCGGCGGCGCGGCCATCATGGCTGAAGCTTGCCCACGCGGCCGACTATGTCGATCAGGTGCTTGCCTGCGAAGTGCCGGTGGGGATCGAGCGCGAGATCGGCTTTCCCGTTGGACCGCGGGTTTCGCTGAGGGCGCAGCTCGCAACGGCCGGCACGGTGCTGGCGGCGCGGCTGGCTTTGCTGAACGGAATCGCCTGCAACACCGCCGGCGGTAGCCATCATGCGCGGCGCGCGCAAGGCGCCGGCTTCTGCACCTTCAACGATGTGGCCGTGGCTGCGCTGGTGCTGCTTGCCGAAGCTGCTGTCCAAAACATCCTGGTGGTCGATCTCGACGTGCATCAGGGCGACGGCACGGCGGATATCCTGAACGACGAGCCGCGCGTGTTTACCTTCTCCATGCATGGCGACCGCAACTACCCCGCGCGCAAGATCGCCTCCGATCTCGATGTCGCCCTGCCCGACGGCGCCGGCGATGCAGCCTATCTAGAGCGGCTGGACGCCACCCTGCCGGAGCTGTCGGCGCGAAGGCGCTGGGACCTCGTCTTCTACAATGCCGGGGTCGATGTCCATGCCGAGGACCGGCTCGGCAGGTTGTCGCTCACGGATGACGGGCTGCGCGCCCGCGACGATATGGTGATCCGCCATTTCCTTACGCTTGGCATACCGGTGTGCGGCGTTATCGGCGGAGGCTATTCAACGGATGTCGCAGCACTCGCCGCACGCCATGCCATCCTGTTCGAGATGGCCGCTGCCTACGCCTGAAAATTCACTTCCGGTAGTTAGCGATCCTGAGCAGGATGAACGCCGGCACGACGATCGCGGCACCGAGCAGGATGTAGCCGAGAAAGCGGTCGATGGCGTGGAAGCCCAAATTCCACAGGTCTATGAAGAATTTGCGGATGCCGTAAAGCACGTCCATCGGCGACCAGCCGAAGGCGTTCATGACCAGGCCGACGAGGAACGACACCACGAGCAGCTTCAAGATCACCCGGAGCGGCGTATCGCCGAGAAAGCGGTTCAGTGCGGACAAGGCCTGTCTCCACAGTCGGGTGCCGCGATTCGGGCACATGCCCAGAAATACGCAGTCGACCGCGCTGCATCAAGGCGGCGCCTCAAATCGGATTGCGCATCGGCGCCGGGCCATGATATCGGAGGGACAGCGCGGGTATGATGTAATGGTAGCTTGTCAGCTTCCCAAGCTGAACGCGCGGGTTCGATTCCCGCTACCCGCTCCAGCTTCTGCCCCACTGCATTAAACTTGTTTTGGCCAGGCTGAAAACCAGCGAAATTCACAGAAAATTTTTTATAGCCCGGCTGGCCGTCTTTCATCTGTTTGGCCGATGTGCCAGTTCGTGGAATATCTCACATTGAGGGTCGGCGGGGCCTCGAATGACCCCAACCGGAAAGTCTACCCTTGGCCCGCTGGCTTCTGCTGGCGGGCTTTTTTAAGCATCACGCAATAGGGGCGGACGTGCATCGGCGCCGCTGCTGGCGGGCCTGTCTGGTCGTCTGGCCGGCCACGGGATGCGCCCGCTACCCGCTCCAACCCTCAGCCCACCTCTCGCAGAATAAAATCGTGCAGCATCTTGGCTGCCGGCGACAGCGCGCGGTTCTTTACCGTGATCAGGCTGTAGGGCCTGACCTCGATGTCGAATTCGGTCTGGACAACATCGATGGCGCCGGCCAGGCCTTCCGGGTTCTGGATGAACTTCGCGACCTGGATCGACACCGGCGCGATGGCGTCGGATTGCGCGACCATGACCAGAGTCAATAGCAGCGAGCTGGTGTTGAGGATGCGGTCCGGCAGGGCGATGTTTCGGTTCAGGAAGTTGCTCTCCATCGCCTGGCGCAGCGGCGAACCGCCCGACTGGAAGACCCAGTCATAGGCGGCGGTGTCTTCCAGCCGCACTGCCTTGCCCTTGGTCAGCGGATGGCCGCGGCGCACGATCAGGCAGGCCTTCTCGACGCCGATGACTCGCGCTTCGAACAGCCGCGGATTGAGATCGTCGGGGATGCGGGCGATGATGAAATCGTGGCGCGAGGCGATCAGCTCGCGCGCAAGCACGTTCGAGGTCTCGACCTGCATGGTGATTTCGATGCGCGGATAGAGGCGCCGGATCTCGCGGATCGCCGGCACTGCCAGCTCGATCGCCGGTGCTGTCACCGCGCCCAGAAACACCGAGCCACCCTTGCCCGCCTTGAGCTCGAATATCTCACGGTCGACCTCGCGCATCTCGAGCAGGATCGATCGCGCGCGCCGTGCCAACGCCTTGCCATAAGGCGTCAGCGTGATGCCGCGCGGCAGCCTTTCGCAGAGCTTGACGTCGAGCACGGCCTCCATCTCGGCGATCATGCGCGAGGCGGCCGGCTGCGAGATGTTCATGACCTGGGCCGCGGCACTCACCCGGCCGTGCTCGTCGAGGGCCGCGATCATGCGCATGTGACGCAGGCTCAAGCCGCTGCGCAGCAAGGTTCCGCCATCACCCGGAATCTCATCGTAACCGGCTGATATTCCGCCAGGATTTCGCAGCGCCGCCATGATTTTTTCCCTACTCCTACGCCCGGCGCCCCGGCTGAATCCGGCAGCGTCGTCACTAGCCTAAGCCATATCAGTCTCGATATAGCAACCATCAAAGATCGCATTTGACAGTTATGGCAAAGCGACACACCCTTCGCGCGTCCTGAGACTTGACGATCGGTGACGAGGGAAAATTCGTATCGATTGAAACCAGAGTTTCGGGGCCGATTGGGAGGATACCGGAGATCGATTGACGGCAGCGGCGCGTTTGGCGCTCCTGCACGATTGCGCGGCCCACGAAACCCAAGGGTACGCGTCCATCAACCAGGGAGAGTTAATGTGAAGATTATCAAGACACTGGCCGCCGTCGCGGCCCTAGGCATCGCGGCCATGACGCTGCCCGCGCAGGCGGGCGAAGGCCTGATCGGCGTGCTGATGCCCACCAAGACCTCGCAGCGCTGGATCAACGACGGCGACGCCGTCAAGTCCCAGCTCGAGGCTCTGGGCTACACCGTCGACCTGCAATATGCGCAGGACGACATTCCGAACCAGCTCAGCCAGCTGGAAAACGAAATCACCAAGGGCCCGAAGGCGCTGATCATCGCTTCGATCGACGGCACCACGATGGGCGATGCGCTGCAGAAGGCGAATGACGCAGGCGTCGTCGTCGTCGCTTACGACCGCCTGATCAAGAAGACGCCAAATGTCGACTACTACACAACCTTCGACAATTTCGGCGTCGGCGTCATCCAGGCCAAATCGCTGCTCAAGGGCCTCGGCTATCCCGAGAAGAAGGGTCCGTTCAACATCGAGCTGTTCGGCGGTTCGCCGGACGACAACAATGCGTTCTTCTTCTATAACGGCGCCATGTCGGTTCTTCAGCCGCTGATCGACGACAAGACCCTCGTCGTGAAGTCCGGCCAGATGGGCATGGACAAGGTCGGCACGCTGCGCTGGCTGGCGGCAACCGCCCAGGCCCGCATGGACAATCTGCTCTCCGCCAACTACTCGGACGGCAGCCGCGTCGATGGCGTGCTCTCGCCCTATGACGGCCTGTCGCGCGGCATCATCGCTTCGCTGCGCGCCGTAGGCTACGGCACTGCCGATCAGCCATGGCCGATCGTCACCGGACAGGACGCCGAGACCGCTTCGGTCAAAGCGATCATCGCCGGCGAACAGTATTCGACCGTGTTTAAGGACACCCGCGAACTCGCCAAGGCGACGGTCGAACTCGTCGACAAGGTGCTCTCGGGCGGCAAGCCGGAAGGCCTCGACACCACGACCTACAACAACGATGTCAAGGTCGTTCCCTCGATCCTGTTGACGCCGCATGACGTCGACAAGTCGAACTACCAGGCGCTGGTGGTCGACTCCGGCTACATCAAGGCCGAAGAACTGAAGTAATCGCGGTTACAAAGCCTGGGGTCCTGCGCAGGCAGGGCCCCTTTTCGTTGGCGAGCCAGCCCGGTATTGTTTGCGGACCTCGCAGGAGTGGTATTCTCAATGGCATCGACGATTTTGGAGATGCGCGACATCACCAAGACGTTTCCCGGCGTCAAGGCGCTGTCGAACGTCAAGCTCATGGTCGAGGAAGGCGAGATCCATGCCGTGGTCGGCGAGAACGGCGCCGGCAAGTCGACGCTGATGAAGGTGCTGTCGGGCGTGTATCCGTCCGGCACCTATGACGGCCAGATCATCTATCGCGGCGATGAGTGCCATTTCAAAGGCATCCATGATAGCGAACGCAAGGGCATCGTCATCATCCATCAGGAGCTTGCGCTGGTGCCGATGTTGTCGATTGCCGAAAACATCTTTCTCGGCAACGAGCACGCCAGATACGGCGTCATCGACTGGAATGCCAACGAGACGCGCACCAGCGCCCTGCTCAAGAAGGTCGGCCTCAAGGAAGACCCCAACACGCTGATCACGAATATCGGCGTCGGCAAGCAGCAGCTGGTCGAGATCGCCAAGGCGCTCAGCAAGGAAGTGAAGTTGCTCATTCTCGACGAGCCGACCGCGAGCCTGTCCGAAAAGGACAGCCAGGCGCTGCTCGATCTGCTGCTCGAATTCAAGCGGCAAGGCATCACTTCGATCCTGATCTCGCACAAGCTCAACGAGGTGAACCGGGTCGCCGACAAGGTCACCATCATCCGTGACGGCCGGACTATCGAGACGCTGGCCAAGAAGGACATCTCGGAGGACCGCATCATTACCTCGATGGTCGGCCGTTCGCTCGACGACCGCTATCCGCCGCGCGAGCCGAAGATCGGCGAGACCGTTCTCGAAGTGAAAAACTGGTCGGTCTACCACCCCATCCATGCCGAGCGGCAGGTCATCAAGGGCATCAACCTCAACGCCCGCAAGGGCGAAGTGGTCGGCATTGCCGGGCTCATGGGCGCCGGCCGGACCGAGTTTGCGATGAGCCTGTTCGGCCGGTCCTATGGCCGTCGCATCACCGGCGAGGCGTTCCTTAACGGCAAGCCGATCGATGTCTCTTCGGTGAGCAAGGCGGTGGAGCACGGCATCGCCTACGTTACCGAGGACCGCAAGACCTACGGTCTCAACTTGATCGACCACATCAAGCACAACATCACGCTGGCCAACCTGCCCGGCGTGTCGCGCCACGGCGTGATCGACGATTTGCGCGAGCTCTCGGTCGCCAATGATTATCGCGGCAGGACCAATATCCGAGCCTCGAGCGTCTACCAGATGACCGGCAACCTTTCTGGCGGAAATCAACAGAAGGTGGTGCTGTCGAAATGGCTGTTCGCCAATCCGGAAGTGCTGATTCTCGACGAGCCGACACGCGGTATCGACGTCGGTGCCAAGTATGAAATCTATACGATCATCGCGCGTCTCGCCTCCGAGGGTAAGGCAATCATCGTCATCTCGTCGGAAATGCCCGAACTGCTCGGCATCACCGACCGCATCTACGTCATGAACGAAGGACGCATCGTCGGCGAAATGGCGGCGAGCGACGCCAGCCAGGAAAAGATAATGCGCGCCATCGTCCGCGGAGAAGGAAAAGCATCATGAGCACCGAAAGCGCTCCCGGGCCGCAGACCGGCGTTGCCCAGGACCTACAACAGGGACCTCGCATTGCCGTCTCGGCGCTGGTCACCAACCTGCGCGAATACGGGTTGGTGCTGGCGTTGATCGCAATCATGGTGTTCTTCCAGTTCACCACGTCCGGAACGCTGTTCAAGCCGGTGAACCTCAGCAATCTGGTTCAGCAGAACAGCTTCATCATCGTGATGGCGCTGGGCATGCTTCTGGTGATCGTTTCGGGCCACATCGATCTCAGCGTCGGCTCCGTCGCCGGCTTCATCGGCGCGCTGGCGGCGATGATGATGGTCATCTGGCCGCTTGGCCCGTTGAGCAATCCGCTGGTGGTGTCGATCATCTGCCTGATCGTCGGTGGCGCGATCGGCGCGGCACAAGGCTACTGGATTGCCTATCATCGAATACCGAGCTTCATCGTCACACTGGCGGGCATGCTGATCTTCCGCGGCATCTGCCAGGCGCTGCTGGGTGGCGGGTCTTCCGTGGGGCCGCTCCCCGTCGGCTTCAAGGCGCTCAGTTCCGGCTTCATTCCGGACCTGATCGGCCCATTGACGCTGATACCGCCAACCGTGAACGCCGCCGGCAAAACCATTGTCGGCAGCGGCCTGACGCTGCACCTGACGACGATCGTGATCGGCCTCGTCGCCGTGCTCGCCTATGCCTATTTCGGACTCAGGGCACGGCGCACCCGTGAGAAGCATGGCTACGAAGCCGAGCCCTTCTCGCTGTTCGTCGTCAAGACCCTGGTGATCAGCGCGCTGGCGCTGTTTCTCGTCTACCAATTCGCCACCTATAGGGGTCTCCCCATCGTTCTCATGGTGATGGGCGTGCTGATCGCGTTGTTCGTCTTCGTTACCAAACGCATGACGATCGGCCGTCGCATCTACGCGATGGGCGGCAATGCCAAGGCAGCCCAGCTATCGGGCATCAAGACCGAACGGCTGACGTTGATGGTGTTCATCAATATGGGCGTGCTGTCGGCACTCGGCGGCCTGATTATCGCTGCGCGCCTGGGGCAGGCTGTGCCGGCGGCGGGCCTCGGCAGCGAGCTTGACGTCATCGCCGCGGTGTTCATCGGTGGCGCTTCGGCGATGGGCGGTGTCGGCCAGGTCATCGGCGCGGTGGTCGGCGGCTTTATCATGGGCGTCATGAACAACGGCATGTCGATCATGGGCGTCAATGTCGACTGGCAGCAGGTGGTCAAAGGCCTGGTGCTGCTCGGCGCCGTCGTCTTCGACGTCTACAACAAGAACAAGGCTTGAGAGGCAACCAGGAGGCATACGGGTCATATCGCGGCGCTGCCGGGCGACGCGAAAAAGTCCCCCGAAGGACCTGATCCGCGAGCGCAATCCGGACGAAGAATTTCAACCGAGGCGCGGACAGGGTCCGGGCCGCGCAGGGTAGGGTTTGCCGAGAAAGGCAGGCCAGCCCGCAATTCAGAGAGGGTTACCATGCTGATCTCACAGATCCTCGACGACGCCGAGACGATCCGCGTCGTTGCCCGCAACGGCGGCAAGACCCGCGTCATCAACGGCGCCCGCAGCGTCTATTCGCTGGCGATGGAGGCCGCGCGCACCGGCAGCGGGCTTGTCGCCCTGATCGAGCGCAAGGGCTTTGGCGAAACCGTCGATCTCGACGCAGCCTACAAGAAGGGGCGGCTGCTGTCGCCGATCAACCATCCCGATCCGGCGCATCTCCATCTCACCGGCACCGGGCTGACGCATCTCGGCTCCGCCGCGACCCGCGATTCCATGCATAAGAAGCTCAGCACGGACGGCGAGGAACAGCTGACCGATTCCATGAAGATGTTCCGCATGGGGCTTGAGGGCGGCAAGCCGGCGAAGGGCCAGACTGGCGTGCAGCCGGAATGGTTCTACAAGGGCAATGGCACCATGGCAGTGGCGCCCGGGGCGCCGCTTATGTCGCCGGCCTTCGCCCAGGATGCCGGCGAGGAGCCGGAAATCGCCGGTATCTATGTGATCGGCGACGACGGCGCCCCGTTCCGCGTCGGCTTCACGCTGTCGAACGAGTTTTCCGACCACGTCACCGAGCGCGTGAACTATCTCTTCCTTGCCCATTCCAAGCTGCGCAACGCTTCGTTCGGGCCCGAAATCCTGATCGGCGATCTGCCGTCCGACATCCGCGGCGCCTCACGCATCCTGCGTGACGGCAAGCTGCTTTGGGAAAAGCCGTTCCTGTCGGGCGAGGCGAACATGTCGCACACCATTGGCAATCTCGAGCATCACCACTTCAAATACTCGGCCTTCCGCCAGCCGGGCGACGTGCATGTGCACATGTTCGGCACGGCGACGCTGTCCTTCGCCGACGGCATCAGGACCGAGGCCGGCGACGTGTTCGAAATCGAGGCCCAGGATTTCGGCCTGCCGCTGCGCAACCCGCTTGAAATCGAGCAGCCGGTGAAGGTGGCGGTGAAGGCGTTGTAAACTGGTGACAGAATTCAGGGGCGAAAGATGAACGGCCTGCGGATTGGCACTGTGTTCGTAAGTTTAGTCCTGTTCCTCGCCTATTTCTCCCCAGCGGCTTACAGCGCCGGACAATGCAGCGCAAAATCCTATCGCGAAGCCCGGATGTCGATGACTAACCGGCTTCTGGCCACCGGCTATTCGAAATCGCAAGTGAGCTTTCTGATGCGCAACGCGGATCGCATGACGTCCGCACTCCGCGCTGACAGAATGAACGACAATGGCAGAGCCTGCGGTATCGACTCCGCCAGAGCCCATGTGCTGGGATGTCTCGGCAAGCAGTTGTTCCCCTTGCAGTCCAGCTCAAGCGCCTCACTTGACGAGAAGCAAACCAGAGGATTTTGGGGGAAGAAGCGATTGGCAGTGCGAGAACTGCTCTTTATCGGTCAGTTTCATGGCTGCCTTGGCGCCGCGAAAGAATATCTGTTTCGCGGCTGACAGCTTGTTCGCGGCTGACGGCTTGCGAACAAGCTCAGCGCGCGGCGCGGAAATGCTTGGACAGTTTCAGGCCCTGCGCCTGATAGTTCGAGCCGAGATCTGTGCCGTAGAGCGCTTGCGGCCGTTTCAGCATGTGCTCGTAGACTAGCCGCCCGACGATCTGGCCGTGGTCGAGGATGAACGGCACTTCATGGCTGCGTACCTCGAGCACCGCCCGGCTGCCGGTGCCGCCCGACGCCGAATGGCCGAAACCCGGGTCGAAGAAACCGGCATAATGGACGCGGAACTCGCCGACCAGCGGATCGAAGGGCGTCATTTCGGCGGCGTAGAGCGGCGGCACATGCACCGCCTCGCGCGACACCAGAATATAGAATTCGTCCGGATCGAGCACCAGCTCGCCGGCACCGCTCTTGTAGAGCGGCTCCCAGAAATCGACGACATCCTGCGCGGCGCGCTTGTCGACGTCGACCAGGCCGGTGTGGTGCTTGCCGCGATAGCCGACCAGCCCGTCCTTGTCGCCGTCGAGATCGATCGACAGCGCGATGCCACCGCCTGAGATATTGGGTGGTTCGGTGGCGACCAGCATTTCGGCGCGGTGCAACTCGTGCAGCTCGCTTTCCGACAAAAGCGCATTGCCGGTGCGGAACCTGATCTGCGACAGCCGCGAGCCGGTGCGCACGACGATCGGGAAGGTGCGCGGGCTGACTTCCAGATAAAGCGGGCCTTCATAGCCGGCGGCGATCTTGTCGAACTCGTGGCCACGGTCGGTCATAACCCGGGTAAAGATATCGAGCCGCCCGGTCGAGCTCTTCGGGTTGGCCGAAGCCGAAATATGCGCGGGCAGCGCCAGGCTTTCGAGAAGCGGCACGATGTAGACGCAGCCGGTTTCCAGCACGGCACCTTCGGCGAGGTTGATCTCGTGCAGCTTCAGCCGGTCGAGCTTGTCGGCAACCCTGTGGTCCGGGCCGGGCAAGAAGGAAGCACGCACCCGCCAGGCCTTGTCGCCGAGCCTGAGGTCAAGGCTGGCCGGCTGGATCTGATCGGCATCGAGCGTGCGCGGCGATTTCAGCGCGCCCGACTGGAACAGCGCGGAAATATCCTGATCGGGAAGAATGCCTGTCTGCCGCAAGGGTCTGGCTCCGTTCGAACGCCGGGCGAGGTCTTGTACTGTCGCAGGTCCGACCGTGGACGCCTTTGGCACCTGCTTGGTACAACCCTCTTAATCATGCCGGCAATTGACGCAAGCGTGGCGCGGGTCTAAAGGTCGTTATCCCGTGGTGATTTGGCCGGTCGGCTTGCAGCCACGTTAAACAAGTCGCTAAAGGACCGTCGGGCCGCAAGGCCATATGGACCGGTTGCGACTTTCGCGACCGGTTTTTTGTTGTTTGGACCATTTTTGGTGTTGGATAGAATGATGAACAAGAAGCGCGACTGGAAGCCTCAGACCGCACTCGTGCATGCCGGGACGCTGCGTTCCGGCTTCGGCGAGACCTCCGAGGCGATGTATCTCACCCAAGGCTATGTCTACGAGACGGCGCAAGCGGCGGAAGCCCGCTTCAAGGGCGAGGAGCCGGGCTTCATCTATTCGCGCTATGCCAACCCGACCGTCGACATGTTTGAAAAACGCATGTGCGCGCTGGAAGGCGCCGAGGACGCGCGCGCCACGGCATCCGGCATGGCGGCGGTGACGGCAGCACTGCTGTGCAGCGCCAAGGCGGGCGACCATATCGTCGCGGCGCGCGCGCTGTTCGGCTCCTGCCGCTGGGTGGTCGAGACGCTGGCGCCGAAATACGGCATCGAGGCAACACTGGTCGACGGCACAGACATCGCCAGTTGGGAAAAGGCGGTCAAGCCGAACACCAAACTGTTCTTCCTGGAAAGCCCGACCAATCCGACGCTGGAGGTGGTCGATATCGCCGCCGTCGCCGCACTTGCCAACTCGATTGGCGCCAGGCTGATCGTCGATAATGTCTTCGCCACGCCCTTGCAGCAGAAACCCCTGCAGCTCGGCGCTCACATCGTCGTCTACTCCGCGACCAAGCATATTGACGGCCAGGGGCGCTGTCTTGGCGGCATCGTTCTGTCGGACAAGAAGTGGATCGACGAAAACTTGCATGACTATTTCCGTCACACCGGCCCGAGCCTCTCGCCCTTCAATGCCTGGACGCTGCTGAAAGGGCTGGAGACGCTGCCGCTGCGCGTACGCCAGCAGACGGAAAGTGCCGGCCGCATCGCGGATTTCCTCGCCGAGCGCCCGCAAGTCGCCCGCGTCATCTATCCCGGCCGCGCCGACCACCCGCAAGCGGCCGTGGTCAAGAAGCAGATGTCGGGCGGCTCGACGCTGATCTGCCTGGATGTGAAGGGCGGCAAGCAGGCGGCCTTTGCCTTCCAGAACGCACTCGACATCGTGCTGATTTCCAACAATCTCGGCGATGCCAAGAGCCTGATCACCCATCCGGCGACGACGACGCACAAGAACTTGACCGATGAGGCTCGCGCCGAGCTCGGTATCGGACCGGGAACGCTCAGGCTTTCCGTCGGCCTGGAAGATGCCAACGATCTGCTCGAAGATATCGAGCAAGCGCTGAGAGCTGCCGGATAAGGACTGGCCGAACAGAGGCGAGCGGGGATGCGCCGATCAGACGCCGGACGGGGTCTCTTCCAGCTCCGCGACGGCCTTGGTCTGGATGGTCATCACGTTGCCGCGCCAGTCGACGGCGCCGCTCAGCCATCCGCGCGCCCAAATGGCGGGAAGCATCAGGTCTCGCGCCATCATCGCCGGGATCGTGCGCGGCGACAGGTGCCATCCCTTGGCCGAGGCCAAGACGCATTCCGGCAGGTAGGCCGCGACCAGCACGGCGATGGCGGTTGCCGGCAGGCTGACGCCGGCGTCAGCCGCGGCGATCAGCGCAAGCACCAGCGGCGGCGCCGCGCCGATCAGGATTTCGGGGGCAAAGAACAGTGCAAAGGTGACGCGGCGCAGCCGCGCCCAGCGCGCCTGCCGCGACCAGATCTCGCCAAGCGTGCGCCGGCCGAGCGGCTGTTCGAAGGGCGAGGCGACAAGATTGACCCGCAGTCCGAGCCCGTTGACCAGCTTGGTCGCGGCGGCGTCCTCGGCGATCTCGGCAGCAAGCGCGCGGATGCCGCCATTGGCATCGAGCATCGGCTTGTTCCACAACATGCTCTTGCCCTGCGCGAAGCCGAGGCCGAGCGCCTCTCCAGCGTACTGCCAGCGTGCCTGCAGCGTGTTGAGAAAGGCGCATTCGACCTCCCCCCAAAATCCGTCCGGCCGCGAGCCGATCGGCGTCGAGCAGACGAGGCCGGTATCGGGCCGCCATGCCGCCATCAGCTGTTGGACATAATCGCTCGGCATAAGCACGTTGGAATCGGCAAGGATGACCCAGCGATAATGGGCCGCCTCCCAACCCTTCACGCAATTATTGAGTTTTGGATTGCCGCTGATGCGGTCGTCACCGACTAGAAGGCGGGCGCGAATAGCTGGAAACCGCGCCATTGCGGCGGTGATCGGCTTGACCACCGGGTCATCGGCATGGGCGACGCAGAAGATGAGTTCGTAGCGCGGCCAGTCGAGGGAGAAGGCGCGCTCCAGAGTCTCTTCGGCAAACGGCTCGACGCCGCGCGCCGGGACGACGATCGATACCGGCGGCGCGTCGGCCGCGGGCGGTGCAATCCTGGCTGGTCGCTTCAGCTTCAGCGAAGCTAACAGGATGCTGGCGAGATTTGAAAGAAGGAGGGCTATGGAAAGGAGGGCGGCTGCGAATGTCGGTTCCATCGAGATCTGGTCACTCCAGAAATGCCGGCCGCATGACGGCCGTTTTCAACAATTCGACAAAACGCTGAGTCGCCCGGCACAAGCCTGCACACCAACATTGTCATGTGTCACTCAAATGACATTGTTTTTCGGCACCTGCGCTTGAGATCGGGCAAGAAGATGCCGCGCATCGTTGACCAAACTGCGCTGAGCATCGAAAGTTCCATCTACATTGCTTTGGAGCAGTTTATGTACAGCGCCGTCACCCGCAACATCGAAGTGCAGGTCAGGCCGTTCTATCTGGAGGATCACTCTGACCCGCCGCAAAACCGCTATGTCTGGGGCTACCAGGTGACCATCGACAACCAGTCGGATGAGTTCGTGCAGCTTCTATCACGCTACTGGCACATTACCGACGGCACCGGCAAGGTCGAGGAAGTGCGCGGCCCCGGGGTCGTCGGCGAGCAACCCGGACTCAACCCCGGCGACAGCTATCAGTATACGTCTGGATGCCCGCTCTCGACCCCATCCGGCATCATGGTCGGGCACTACACAATGCGCAACAAACGGGGTGAGACCTTCGACGTCGCCATCCCCGCCTTCTCGCTCGATTTGCCGGGCACGCGGCGCACCGTCAATTGAGGGCCGTCATCCGGCCGCTGCAAACTCCGCCGGGTCGAAGTCATATTGCTTCGAGCAGAATTCGCAGGCGACGTGAATGCTGCCATCCTCGGTGCTGTCCCTGATCTCCTCGGCGGAAAAGCCTTCGAGGATGCCGCGGATCTTCTCCCTCGAGCATGAGCACTGGTCGGCAACCGGCACGCCGCCGAAAACGCGGACGCCATGCTCGTGGAAAAGCCGGTAAAGCAGCCGTTCGGCGCCGATCGTCGGATCGATCAGCTCGGTCGGTTCAATGGTACCAAGCAGCGCCAGCAGCTCCTGCCAGGAATTGTCGGTCGGGTCGTGGATTTCCTCACGCGGATCGCCGTCGCCACCGGGAAGGTCGGGTACGCGCATGCGCTCCGCCGACTGCGGCAGGAATTGTGCCAGCAGGCCACCGGCCCGCCATTGCTCGCGGGCACCGCCGACGCCGGGCGTCAGAAGCTTGGCAACCGAAAGCCGGAGGTCGGTCGGAATCTGCTCCGACTGGCGGAAATAGGTGCGTGCGGCATCTTCCAGCGTGACGCCGTCGAGTTGGACGATGCCCTGGTAGCGTTGCGTGTGAGCGCCCTGGTCGATGGTCAGCGCCAGGACGCCGCTGCCGAGCAGAGTCTGCGGTGACGTCTCGCCGGCAGAAGTCAAAGCCTGCAGCCGGTCGGCATCGAAGCGGGCATAAGCGCGCAGCGCGTGCGGCGTGGAGAAATCCGCGACCAGCATGTCGACCGGCCCGTCGGTGCGGGTCTGCAGAATGAACTTGCCCTCGAACTTCAGCGAAGTTCCGAGCAGTACAGTTAGCACACAGGCTTCGGCCAGTAGTCGGGCGACCGGCTCGGGATAGTCGTGGCGGCTGAGAATAGCGTCGAGCATCGACCCGAGCTGGACGGTGCGGCCGCGCACGTCGAGCGGGCCGACCTCGAACGGCACGACATGGTCGTCGCCGGCGTAGCCGAATTCGCCGAGCTTGGGTTTATGTTCAGCCAATTGATGAGTTTCCAACATGACAAAGCTCCGGGGCGCGGCGATGCCGCCCTCCGGGGCGCATGCGACGAGACGCGCTCGATTTGCGTGATGCGCCTGAGATAGGCACCACCCACTTCCGGATCAAGGCGGCCCGGATCAAGGCGGCGCGGATCAAGGCGGCGCGGATCAGGCCGGCCCGGATCACCGCGGCCCGTATCAAGCGCCCAGGCACCAGGCCAAGACCGCCTTCTGGGCATGGAGCCGGTTCTCGGCCTCATCGAAAACCACCGAATGCGGCCCGTCGATGACCTCGTCGGTAACCTCCTCACCGCGATGCGCCGGCAGACAGTGCATGAACAGCGCGTCCGGCTTGGCTTTCGCCATCAGTGCCGCATTGACCTGATAGGGCAAGAAGACATTGTGGCCGCGGGCACGGTGCTCCTGCCCCATCGAGACCCAGCAGTCGGTGACGATGCAGTCGGCCTCGTGAACGGCCTCCTCGGGCGAACGGGTGAATTTCAGCTTGCCGCCATTGGCTTTCGACCAGTCGACATGCTTCTGAGCCGGTTCGCTGCCCTCGGGCACGGCGACGTTCAGTTTGAAGCGGAACCGCGCAGAAGCCTCCAGCAGCGAATGCAGCACGTTGTTGCCGTCGCCGGTCCAGGCGATCGTCTTGCCGGCCACCGGACCGCGGTGCTCTTCGAAGGTCATGATGTCGGCCATCAGCTGGCAGGGATGGGTCTCGTCGGTCAGCCCGTTGATGACGGGGACCGTAGCGTTTTCCGTCAGTTCCAGCAGCCGGTCATGCGAGGTGGTGCGGATCATGATGGCATCGACATAGCGCGACAGCACCTTGGCCGTGTCGGCAATGGTCTCCGAGCGGCCAAGCTGCATCTCGGTGCCGGTCAGCATGATCGTCTCGCCACCCAACTGCCGCATGCCGACGTCGAACGACACGCGCGTGCGCGTCGACGGCTTGTCGAAGATCATTGCCAGCACCTTTCCTTCGAGCGGCTTGGTGCGTTCGCCGGCCTTGAGCCTTGCCTTTCGCACAGCTGCGTCGTCGAGCATGAAGCGCAGATCGCCTTCGGAAACGGCGGAAAGATCGGTGAAATGGCGAAGGGACATCAGGAATTCCAGGATTACTTCGCGGCGGCAGCGACGATGGCATCCGCCAGGCTTTTGGCGCCGGCACGAATGCGCTCGAGCGCTTCGTGGATCTCGGCGTCGGTGACGGTGAGAGGCGGCAGCAGGCGGATAACGTTGTCGCCGGCCGGAACCGTCAAGAGATGCTGGTCACGCAGTGCCACCGTGACCTTGGTGTTGGGCATCGCGCATTTAAGCCCGAGCATCAGGCCGGTGCCCCTGATGCTTTCGATAACATCCGGAAATTCGTCGGCGACACCGGCAAGCCCCTGCTTCAACAGCAGCGCCTTGCGCCGGACGTCCTCGAGAAAGCCGTCTTCCAGCACCACGTCGAGCACGGCGTTGCCGACCGCCATCGCCAGCGGATTGCCACCGAAGGTGGTGCCGTGCACGCCGGCGGTCATGCCGACCGCTGCCTCGTCGGTGGCGAGGCAGGCACCCATCGGAAAGCCGCCGCCGATGCCCTTGGCCACCGCCATGAGGTCGGGTGTGACACCCGCCCACTCATGCGCGAACAGCTTTCCGGTGCGGCCGACGCCGCATTGGACCTCGTCGAAAATCAGGAGCAGCCCGTGCTGATCGCAGAGCTGCCTGAGGCGCCTCAGCGATTGCGTCGGCACTTGCCTGATGCCGCCCTCGCCCTGCACCGGCTCGATCAGGATCGCCGCGGTCTCAGGCGTGATCGCCTTTTCGGCGGCGTCGATATCGTCGAAACCGACCTGGTCGAAGCCGTCGACCTTGGGGCCGAAACCTTCCAGGTATTTGTACTGGCCGCCGGCGGCGATGGTCGCCAGGGTGCGGCCGTGGAACGCGCCTTCGAAGGTGATTGTGCGGTAGCGCTCGGGATGGCCCTTGACGAAGTGGTAGCGCCGCGCCGTCTTGATGGCGCATTCGAGTGCCTCTGCGCCGGAATTGGTGAAGAACACCTTGTCGGCGAAGCTGGCGTCGGCCAGCCGCTCGCCGAGCCGGCTCTGTCCCGGAATCTCGTACAGATTGGAGACGTGCCAGAGCTTGGCGGCCTGCTCGGTGAGGACCGCGACCAGATGCGGATGGCTGTAGCCCAACGAATTCACGGCGATGCCGCCGGCGAAGTCGAGATATCGCTCGCCCTTATCGGTGACCAGCCAGGTGCCTTCACCGTGGTCGAAAGCCAGGGGTGCGCGAACAAAGGTCTCGAAAAGCGCCGAACCGCTCATTATATGCGTCTCCGGAACCGGAAAATCAAAAAGCCGCCAAAGCGGCGGCCCTTGTGGCTTATCGTGTTTTTCGGCCGTGAAGTCAACGAAAAGGTCGCGCAAGGACGTGCGGCAAGCCCTCCAGCACAACGCCGGCTCATAAGCGACCGGGCAAGTTGGGGAAAACCGAAAAAACCGATTCGTGTTGGCCTTGGGACTCTTGTCACCGAGTCAGCGCATAAGGTAATTGTAGTAGAGAAATAACTAGATTTCGTGCGGCGGACCTAATCACCCGATATATGTGGTGTCTGCCCGGCAGAAGCCGGGTCGGGAATGGATTCCGATTGCCGCACGTTTCAGCAGGAGCGCGGTCTCATGAACTGGACTGACGAGCGAGTCGAACTTCTCAGAAAATTGTGGTCGGAGGGCCTCAGCGCCAGCCAGATCGCCGCACAGCTTGGCGGGGTCAGCCGCAATGCGGTCATCGGCAAAGTGCACCGGCTGAAACTGTCCGGTCGCGGACGCACGACCGCCTCACCGGCACGCCAGAAGAAGACGGTACAGGGGTCGACGATCCAGAAATCGGTGTCGCGGGCAGCAAGCGCCACGCGCCATGCCACCACGTCGATGTCGATCGGTGCGACCGCGCTCAAGGCGCAGTTCGATGCCGAACCGGTGGCGCGCCACTATATTCGCCCGGTCGAGAACGTCGTCGTGCCGATCTCGCGGCATCTGCAACTCGTCGAACTGAACGAGCGCACCTGCAAATGGCCGAATGGCGATCCGCTTTCGGAAGACTTCCATTTCTGCGGCAACGACGCCGCCGAAACCGGGCCCTACTGCAAGTACCACGCCCGCGTGGCGTTCCAGCCGGCATCGGAGCGGCGGCGGAGCAGGTGAATGGTGAATGGTGAATGGTGAATGGTGAATGGTGAATGGTAGCGGGTTGAGCTTGGAGTAAGAAGCAAGGCTCTCGTCTAGCCCTATTCACTATTCACCATTCACCCACTTCATAGCCACCCATTCTTGCGAAACCGCCAGTAAAGAAACGTGCAGATCAGGGCAATTGCCGCCAGGACGGCCGGGTAGCCATATTCCATCCTCAGTTCCGGCATGTCGCTGAAATTCATGCCGTAAATGCCGGCGAACGCAGTGGGCACCGCCAAGATGGCGGCCCATGAGGCAAGCTTTTTGGAGATCGCCGTCTCCTGGCTTTGACCGACCAGAAGGCTCGCCTCGAAGGCGAAGGCGAGAACCTCACGCAGGCTGTCGATCTTTTCCTGGACAGTGCGGATGTGGTCGGTGACGTCGCGAAACAGCGGGTGCATGGCTGTGTGGATTTGCGGCAGATCGGCGCTGGTCAGCCGCCGGCAGACCTCCACCAGCGGCAGGGCCGCGTTGCGCAGGCGCAAGAGATCGCGGCGCAGCATGTAAAGCCGCTCGATATCGGAGCCGGTCATCGGTTTCAGCAGAACCTTGTCCTCGATCGCCTCGACCTCGTTTTCGATCTGCTCGAGCACCGGCATGTAGTTGTCGACGATGAAATCGAGAATGGCGTAGAGGACGAAATCCTCGCCCTTGGCAAGGGAATGCGGGCAGCTTTCCCAATGCTGGCGAACGGCGGCGTAGGAGGTCGACGGGCCATGCCTGACGCTGACGATATAGCCGGCGCCGACGAACAAATGTGTCTCGCCGAAGGTGACACGGCTGTCGATCAACTGCGCCGTGCGGGCAACGATGAACAGGGCATCACCATATTGCTCGATCTTCGGCCGTTGGTGCGGATGCTCGGCGTCCTCGATCGCCAGCTCATGCAGATGGAATTGCGCCTGGACGCGCAGCAACAAATTGCGGTCGGGCTCCAGCAGTCCGATCCAGACCACGTGGCCCGGCTTCCCGGCCCATTCACCGGCTTCCTCGATCGGTATGTCGGCGATGCGCCGCCCAGCCGTATAGACACCGCAGGCGATTATGCCCGACAGCGGCGGCGCAGGAGCAAACTCGCGGACATATTCCATCGCAGCCTCCTGAAGGCGGGGCCTTCATCGCGGAACTGAGAAGTCGGCGCGTCGAAAGCTTAGCGCAATTTTCTGTCAGGTGGCGAATCCGAAATTCGCATCGGTGTCGGGAGAACTCACTTCGCCGGTGGCGTTGCAGGAAGAATAATCTTGTCCGTCTTGTCGCCCTTTGGACGATCGGCCGGCATCTGATCGCCGGTGACGATATAGTAGATCGTCTCGGCGATGTTGGTGGCGTGGTCGCCGATGCGCTCGATGTTCTTGGCGCAAAACAGGAGATGTGTGCAGGGGGTGATGTTGCGTGGGTCTTCCATCATGTAGGTCAGCAATTCGCGAAACAGCGACGTGTACATGGCGTCGATCTGGTCGTCGCGGTCGCGCACGAAACCGATTTTCTCCACCGACCGCGACGCATAGACGTCGAGCACTTCCTTGAGCTGGGTCAGTGCCAGATTGGCCAAAGCCTCGAGGCCGCGGAACAGACTGTTCGGCTGGCGCCCGTCTGCGACCGCAACCACCCGCTTGGCGACGTTCTTGCCGAGGTCGCCTACCCGTTCGAGGTCCGCCGAGATGCGGATCGCGCCTACGATCTCGCGCAGATCCGTCGCCATCGGCTGGCGCTTGGCGATGATGATGATCGCCTTGTCGTCGATCTCGCGCTGTCCCTCATCCAGAACCAGGTCGTCTCGAATGACTTTCTGGGCAAGCCCCGGATCCGCATTAACCAACGCCGCGACCGCCTGCTCGACCATGCGCTCGGCATGCCCGCCCATCGCCGCGATGCGCTTCGACAGATATTTCAGCTCCTCGTCATAGGCGCTGACGATATGCACGGACTGCATGGACGAAATGCCTTCCCGGGATCTCGTGGTTGAGTCGTTCCCTCGAATCCCCGCTGATACGCTAGCCGGATGACAGAAAAAAGAAACGGCCCATTATGTGCTAGAGATAGTACCGCGTCAGCGAGCCGGCAAATGGACCGTGAACGCAGCGCCCTTGCCGACCTCCGACCTGATGGAGAGCCTGGCGTTGTGGCGGGTCAGGATATGCTTGACGATGGACAGGCCAAGGCCGGTGCCCTTCTGGGTCCGGCTGTTCTCTACGTCGACGCGGTAGAAGCGCTCGGTGATGCGCGGGATGTGTTCTTCGGGGATGCCGGGGCCGAAATCCCTGATGGTGACGTCGATGCCCGGTTCGGGATCGCTATCGCTGCGCGTGATCGACACCACGACGCGTCCGCCCGACTGACCGTATTTGCAGGCGTTTTCCAGCAGATTTTCGAAGACCTGGAAAAGCTCGTCCCGATCGCCGGGCACGTCGAGCGGCCCTTCCGCGAAATCACGCTCGATGACGACGCCGTTTTCCTTTGCGAGCGGCCCAAGCGAATCGATGACGCTGTCGATGGCCTGGCGCAGGTCGACCTCGGTTCCCGGCTTGAGATAGGGCTTCATCTCTAGGCGCGACAGCGACAGAAGGTCGTCGATGAGGCGCGCCATGCGGCTGGTCTGGTTCTGCATGATCTGCAGGAACTGCTCGCGCGCCACGGGGTCGTTGCGGGCCGGCCCGCGCAGCGTCTCGATGAAGCCGGTGATCGAGGCGAGAGGCGTGCGCAGCTCGTGGCTGGCATTGGCAATGAAATCGGCACGCATTCTGTCGATCCGGCGCGCCTCACTCTGGTCCTTGAACACCAGCACGTAGAGATCCGTGGCATGGCCGACAGAAGACGCGCTCACCCGATAGGCTCGTTCGACCGGCAGCTTTTCTATGTAGTCGACGCTGTCCGAAGCGACGTTGCCCGCCAAGATACTATCCAGCAAGGCCTGCATTTCCGGCGCGCGGAATTTCAGCGACAGCGACATGCCGGGGGCAATTCCGCCAAAGGCGGCAAAGGCGGCGGCGTTGGCGTGGACGATGGCGGCGGAGCGATCGAAAATGATCAGCGGATCGGCAACCGCCGCCGCGAGATATTCGCCGGAAAGCCGTTGCAGACCGCTCGCCTCGATGGCCGCGGCATTTTGGGTCGATTGACGCGCGACGCCGGCCGGCAGCATCGCAGCGGCAACCAGCACGACGCCTGCCAGGAGCACCACATAGCCGGACATGCCGGCAAAACCATAGACCATCAGCACCGCAATTAAGGCGGCCGCCAGCAGCCAGCGGCTGTTCCACAGCCGCATGGCGACGGCTTGCGCCCTGCCTTTCCGCTCTGTGCCGATGTCGGCCATTTGCGCTCCGTCTGCGGCCACTTCAAGAACTTCCTGCTGGACCGGCGCTAGAGCACAGTGCGTCCAATTGGGCGCACAAAGGACGCTCTACCACTTTATATGCTGCATCGTTCTTTCCGAAAATCGATTCCGATTTTCGGGCCGATGCAGTAAGGCTCCCAATAGCATGAGTCCGGAAGCTGGAAAGGTTCGCCTCGATGAAAAACGCGAAGGAAATCCCCGCCGCACCCTCATCGGGGCCGCTGAAGATCATGATCGACGGCAAGGAGCGGGAGTTCGACATCGAGGCCCCCACGCTTCCCGACTGGGTCGAGGACCGCAAGCTGACCGCCGGCGGCTATCCCTACGACAAGAAGATGAAGAGCGAGGAGTATGACGAGAGGCTTGAGAAGCTGCAGATCGAGCTGGTCAAGGCGCAGGCGTGGCTGCAGTCGACAGGCAAGCGGGTAATGTCGCTGTTCGAGGGGCGCGACGCTGCCGGTAAGGGCGGCACGATCTTCGTTTTGCGCCAGTATCTGAACCCTCGCACGGCGCGCAACGTGGCGCTGACCAAGCCAACACCCACCGAGCTTGGACAATGGTACTTCCAGCGCTACGTCGACCACTTCCCGACGTCGGGCGAATTCGTCACTTTCGACCGCTCCTGGTATAACCGCGCCGGCGTTGAACCGGTGATGGGATTCTGCACGCCCGAGCAGCACGAGCAATTTCTGGACGAGGTTCCGCATTTCGAGCGGATGATCCGCAACGAGGGCATACATTTCTTCAAATTCTGGCTGAACATCGGCCGGGAAACGCAGCTCGAGCGATTCCATGACCGCCGCTGGAGCCCGCTGAAGAGCTGGAAGTTTTCGCCAATCGACATCGCCGGCATCACCAAATGGGACGACTACACCAAAGCGCGCGACCTGATGGTCGAGCGCACGCACAAGGAGTTCGCGCCTTGGATCATTGTGCGGGCGAACGACAAACGGCGCGCGCGGCTGGCCGTCATGCAGCGCATTCTCCTTTCGCTTCCCTATGACGGCCGCGACCTCGACGTCATCGGCAAGGAGGACAAGAAGATCATCGGCGAAGGGCCGACTTTCCTCGAAAAATAAGCTCACCTCATCGATACGCGGCTTTCATGCCGCCAGCCGGGCAATCCGCTGCAGTCGCTTCAGCGTGGTGTCGTCCTGCAGCGCCTGCTGGAAAAGCGAGATCTCCTGGTCGATGCGGTCGCAGAGCGCGCCGGTGTCCCCCCTGAGCAGGTCGCGCGTCTGCAGCAGCGCCGCGACAGGCTTCTTGGCGAGTTGCCTGGCTCTTGCCAGCGTGGCTTCCTCGACGCTCCCGTCCGTCACGATCTCTCCGACAAGGCCCAGTGCCCTGGCATCTTCGGCGGCGAGCGTGTCGCCCAGGCAGAAGAAGCGGAACGCCCCGGCATAGCCGAGCTTCTGCGGCGCCAGGATGCTGGTCGCCGCGTCCGGCACCAGGCCGAAATCGACGAACGGCACCCGAAACGTGCTCTTGCTCGAGGCGATCACCATGTCGCAGTGGAACAGGATGGTGCAGCCGACGCCGACGGCGTCGCCGTCGACACAGGCAAGGACCGGTTTCGGGAACGTCGCCAGCGTGCGGAACATATCGGTGACGGCGGCGATCAGTCGCCGATGTTTGGTGGCGTCGAGAAATTCGGAGAAATCGGCACCGAGGCAGAAGCACCCGGCCAAGCCGCGAAGGACCACAACGCGGACGTCGTCGTCGACAGCGGCTTCGTGGAATGTCCTGGCCAGGCTTTCATAGGCCCGCCTGTCCAGCACCGGGCGGCCGTCACCCGACGACACCGTGACGATCAGCGTGTGATTGCGGTATTCTGTTTTTGAGTGAACGTTCATGGCCTCTCTCCAATCTCACGAGGCGCGTCTCTGTCCGAGCATGTCCGGGTACCCTCTGGCCAGCACCGGCGCAAAGTGGTTGCGGCGCGAACGCACCACGTCGAGCGTGTGCTCGTTGAAGGTGAGCAGTGTGGCAACCACCTGCTGGTTGCCATAGGTACGCTGGTAACCGAGCGGCGTTGCCAGGAAATGCAGCTGCAGCGCGCGAAGCACCCACATCGGCTCGAATTCGATGATCACCTGGTTGACGTTGCGCTTCAGACCCCACTCGACGAAGCCGGCGATCAGCTCGGTGCCGACCGTCGACACGCCGCGCCGACCGTCGCGGAATCCCGGCGCAACCGCATAGCGGGTCAGTTCATAGACATTCGGGCCCGACGGTGGGGTTCCCTCATAAAGGTCCGCCAGCACATCGGTTAGAAGATGTGCCCGGGTCGTCGGCAACATCCGCTGGTAACCGGCGAGCTCGCCATTGCGGATGACGATCTGGTGCACTGCCTCGTCGTGGTCGAATTGATCGATCTCGAGGCCATCGGGGCGCTGCAGATCGGTCCATCCCATCTCTTCGACGAAAACTCTGTAACGCAAACGATGAACTGCCTCCCAGAGGTCGGGCCGTTCCATCAATTCCTGGGTCGTGAGGGAAAAAAGCATTTGCCGTCTCCTAGTTTCAATAGGAAGATACGGCCGTGCTTTCCCGAAAAAATTACGCGATCGCGTAGGCAAGAATTTCTAGGCCGGCGCGGCCGACCTAGTTAATATAGCCGCGCCTTATCGCTTCCGCGACGGCCTGGACCCGGTTGACGGCACCGAGTTTGCTTTTGGCGTTAAGAAGGTGTTTCTCTGACGTGTGTTCCGAAATGCCGAGAATTTGTGAAATCTCCCATTCCGACTTGCCAACGGCGGCCCATTGCAGGCATTCGCGCTCACGCGGCGTCAATTCGACATGGTCGATGGTTTTGCCTGCCATGGTGTGGAGCTGCATGGCGCGGCCAATCGCATAAGTCGAGACCAGCGACACCAGCCCGAATTCGGCGCCCGACAATTCGACAGCCTCGCCGCCCAGCGACACCATGACGATCTGGCCATCGAGCGTGATCAGCGGGAAGGCCAGCCCGTCGCGCAGCTTGAATTCGCCGGCATCGCCCATCACCTCGCCGCCGCTCTTGCCGATGCGGATGCCCTGAGACGCTTCCCGCCACTGGAATGGCGCTTGAAGCTGCTTCATGTGACTGACGACGGGGTCGTGATCGACGTAATTACGCGCGACGTAGCGCTCAAGCCATTCGGCCGGCCAGTCGCAGAGCAGCACATGGTCCTTTTGCTGGTTTCTCGGCGTGCCAGGTTGCGGAACCGTCCCGGCCATCAGCGCCGTCAGCCCGAACCCGCTTGTTACCCCCAGCAGCTTTTCGCAGACGGCGGCGGCTGTGCCGGCGTGCTGCAACTGATCTATCAACTCCAGGGTACGATCGAAATGACCCATCGCAACATCTACCCCATGTTGCCTTCCGCTCTTGAGGCCAATGGCAGTGATCAACCCGCACCACGCCATCAACCCCGGACTGCAAAGCTGCTTCCCCTGTGCGTCCTACTGCTCCTCTTCAGCCGGCATCACGCAGTCACTTGCAAACTCACTAAACAATATCCCTAAATTGCAATGATGAAACCAAAAACCGTTGTACCTGTGTTTTTTTCGTACAAAAACCTGTGTTATTTCGTACGAAAGCCGGGGCAAGACCGGACGGAGTCGTCGCGTGGCATTTCGGCGCATATCCATTTCATTGATCTCGATATTGATCGGAGCGCAATCGCTTGCGGCTGCTGCGCTCGCCGCGGAGCCGCAGGTGCCGGTGTTTTGGGACGCCAAGGAGCGGCTGCCAAAGCCGGACCTTTCTATGCTGCCGCGGCTGCGATTCCTGACCACCACGGATTTCCCGCCGTTCAATTTCCTCGATGGGGCAGGCCGGCTGTCGGGCTTCCATGTCGACCTGGCGCGCGCCATCTGCGCCGAGCTCGGCATTGCCGAAAAATGCCAGATCCAGGCGCTGCCCTGGGCCGAGCTCGAAGGTGCGCTCGGGAAAGGCGAGGGCGAAGCGATCATTGCCGGCATCGCCGCGACGCCGGAGTCGCGGTCGAAATACGCATTTTCACGCTCCTACCTGCAATTTCCGGCACGCTTCATCATGCTGAAGACACAGGCGCTGACCGAACCAATGTTCGACAAGCTGCGCAGCAAGCGTGTCGGCGTGATCGCCGGCTCCGCGCACGAGCGGATGCTGCGCGATTATTTCGGCGACGTCCAAATCGTCCCCTTCGCAAAGCCGGAGGAGCTTTATGGCGAGCTGAAAGCCGGCAAGATCGACGCCGCCTTCGGCGACGGCATGCGTTTCGCCTTCTGGCTCGGCGGTTCGGATGCAGCGGGCTGCTGCCGCTTTGCCGGCGGCCCCTATCTGGCGCCCGAATATCTCGGCTCAGGCATGGCAATCGCCACCAGGGCCGACGATCCGGCACTGGCCGCCGCTTTCGACTACGCGCTGCAGGAAATCTCGGTGAAAGGCACGTTCGCCGAGTTCTATCTGCGCTATTTTCCCGTCAGTTTTTTCTGAGCTTGGCCGCCGGCTCAGGTCAGCGTGCGAAGGCGGGCCTTGGCGGCTCGCGCAATGGCGGCGACCGTCAGCGCATCGAGGTCGAGTTCCCGGCGGACGAGCTGCAGGACGCGCACCTCCTCCAGGCGCATCTCGAGATCGACGGCTGCGACCTCGAAGGCGGCCGCATAGGCGGTGTCACGCAGGCGTTCGGGCAGCGCCTCGGCGACGCGCGCCAGGACGCCCTCCAGCCCGTCCTTTTCCTGCAGCATTTTCTGGCAGGCCTGGGCGACCTCGACCAGCCGCTCCTGGTTGAAATCCTCAAACACCGGCCAGGATCGAACGACGTCGCCGATCCGCGCTAGTTCGACGTCGGTCATGTCGCGGTCTGACGCCGAGGTGATGACCATCAGGTAGATCATGGCTTCGTGTGGCGACAATGGCATTTACAACTCCTTGAGATGGTCCCGAAGTTAGGAACGAGGGACCGGCGCCGCAAGGAAAAACAGCCGCGATCGTTGGCGCTCCGGTCACGCGTTGGAACTTGATCCATCCTGACTATCGGGACGGGGGCTCTTAATCTTCTTGCCTGATCACGGTCCTGCCCGAAAACCGGGTTCCACTTTTCGGGATCATGGTCTAGAGCATGCGGCTGCCGGCATGGATGCTGGCAAAGTTGCAGGAATAGCATCATGGCCGAACAACAGCCGATCGATCTCAGCCCGGAAGTCCTCGCCGCCGCCGCCGAAAGCAAGGCGTGGCCATTCGAGGAAGCGAAAAAGATCGTCGCCCGCTACGCGAGCAGCGGCTACCCGGAAACGGTGCTGTTCGAGACCGGCTACGGCCCGTCCGGCCTGCCGCACATCGGCACGTTCGGCGAGGTGGCGCGCACATCTATGGTGCGCCACGCCTTCCGCGTGCTGACCGAAGACAAGGTCAAGACGCGGCTGCTGTGCTTCTCCGACGACATGGACGGATTGCGCAAGGTGCCGGACAATGTGCCTAACAAGGACATGCTGCGCGCCTATCTCGGCAAGCCGCTGACCAGGATACCGGACCCGTTCTCCAATGAGTATCCGTCCTTCGGCGCCGCCAATAACGCACGGCTGCGCGCTTTTCTCGACCGTTTCGGCTTCGATTACGAATTCGCTTCCTCGACCGACTATTATACTTCCGGCCGCTTCGACGCGACGCTGCTCAAGATGCTCGAGCGCTTCGATAAGGTGATGGCAATTATGCTGCCGTCGCTGCGCGAGGAGCGGGCGCTGAGCTATTCGCCCTTCCTGCCGATCCATCCCAAGACCGGCATCGTCATGCAAGTCGCGATCGACGAGCGCAAGCTCGACGCCGGCACCATCGTGTGGCGCGACCCGGACACCGGCGAGCGCTTCGAGACGCCGGTGACCGGCGGCCATGCCAAGCTGCAATGGAAGCCTGATTGGGCGATGCGCTGGGCAGCACTCGGCGTCGACTACGAGATGTCCGGCAAGGATCTGATCGATTCCGTCAAGCTCGCCGGTCAGATTTGCCGCGCGCTTGATGCTCCGGCGCCGGAGGGCTTCAATTATGAGCTGTTCCTCGACGAGCACGGCCAGAAGATCTCGAAGTCGAAGGGCAATGGGCTGACCATCGACGAGTGGCTGACTTACGCGCCAACCGAGAGCCTTAGCTTTTATATGTTCCAGCGCCCGCGAACCGCGAAGAAGCTTTATTTCGACGTCATCCCGAAGGCGGTAGACGAATATTACACGTTCCTCTCTGCCTATCAGCGGCAGGACTGGAAGGAGCGGCTGGGCAATCCGGTCTGGCACATGCATGACGGCAATCCCCCGGCAGTCGACCTGCCGGTTCCGTTCTCG
Source organism: Mesorhizobium sp. M1348 (assembly GCF_040317925.1). NCBI lineage: Bacteria > Pseudomonadati > Pseudomonadota > Alphaproteobacteria > Hyphomicrobiales > Phyllobacteriaceae > Mesorhizobium > Mesorhizobium sp. M1348. The sequence goes on from NZ_JAMYLH010000014.1 coordinate 40,610, forward strand.
CTGCTGCTCAACCTGGTCAGCGCTTCGAATGCCCAAAACAGGAGCGTGCTGTGGGGTTTCATTTCGCGCCACGCGCCGGGTGTGACGCCGACGACCCATCCCGAGCTCGACCGGCTGGCCGAATATGCCATCCGCTATTTCGACGATTTCGTGAAGCCGGCCAAAGTGTACCGTGCTGCCGACGCGGTCGAGCGCGAGGCGCTGACCAAGCTTTCGGAAGCGCTCGCCGCGCTGCCGGCCGATGCCGACAGCGAGGCGATCCAGAACGCTGCCCTCAATGTTGCGCGCAAGATCGAGCGATACCAGGATCATTCCAAGCAGAGCCCGGAGGGCGGACCCGGAGTCTCCGTCGCCTTCTTCCAGATGATTTATCAGGTGCTGATAGGTCAGGAACGCGGGCCGCGCTTCGGCTCCTTCGCCGCGCTCTACGGCATCGCCGAAACGCGCGAGCTCATTCAGCGGGCGCTGGCTGGTCAGCTGGCGGCATGAGGACGCCGTCTTGCTCCTGCAGGATCGAGCTAGGCGCTACAGGCGCGGATCGCGACGCAGCCGGGAGCGGCGGCAGGCCTGAAACGCTCGGCGCCGGCCCGAAGACGCCTTTTTTTGCTGCACGCGCCTTCTCGCCGGCTTCCACGTAAGGGCCGCCCTTGGCGGCGCGCGCCCAGCCATTTTCGACCAGCCATTGGCCGATATCCTGATTGCCGATCCGGCACTCGGCGGCGATCAGATCACGACCGCCTTCGGGCGGCACGGCACAGACCACCGCACGACTGCGGAGAAAGGCGCGGAAGGCCGTTCGGGCCCGGATGCCGCAATTCCAGGACTCGCCGCCGTCGGTGCAAGTCTCCTCCTGCTTGACGATGTCGATACCGGAAACCGCAATCGAATAGCCCTTTGCTTCGATGACCCCGGCGGCCGACGCGACGGGCTGGAATAGTTTCGTGCCTTTCCAGTCGTCGGGCATTTTCGTTTTTGGCGGCTTGGGCGGTCCGGCCAATGCCAGATCGCTCAACGGGGCGCGCGGCTCTATCCGTTCAAGCTCGTTGGAACCGAGCTGCGGCGGCACCACGATTTCTGGATCGATTGCCCTCGAATGCGCCGCCTGCTTGGCCGGCACTGGTTTCGGGATGGCCGACGTAGCCGGCGCGGCGGGGTGCGGTTCAGGGCCGACCTGGATTTGCTCCCAAGGGCCGCCGCTTTCGCTCTGGACGGCGCGGCCGCCGGCGACAATTGCCGTGGCCATCGCCGGGATCGCCAGAACAGCCAACGCAAGGTGAGGCAGACGCACCGGCCCCGCGCCTACTGGCTTGCCCAGACAATCCGCGCCACCCATTCGACATCGCGCATGGGGATGTCGCGGTCAGGGTGATCGGGATTGAGGGAGACCAGCGCGATCGACCTCGGTGTCTGGCGGTCGAGCACCTTGGCCATCACCTCGCCGGCATTGGTCTTGACGACGACGCGATCACCCTTTCGTATGGTAGCCCCCGGTTCGACGATCAGGACATCGCCATTGCGGTAGAGCGGCAGCATGGAATCGCCCTGGACCTTCAAGGCATAGGAGGTTTCGGTTGCCCGTGCCGGAAGCTCGATCAGGTCCCATCCCTGCCCCGCCGGAAACCCGGCGTCGTCGAAGAAGCCACCGGCGCCCGCCTGGGCGAAGCCGAGCAGCGGCACCGACGATCTCTGCACGGGCAGTGCGCCGGAATTACCCCGACCCTCGACCAGCCCCGCAAATTCATCCAGCGAGGCGCCGGTCGCCTCGATGATCTTGGCCAGCGATTCGGTCGACGGCCATCGCGGCCGTCCATCTGAGGACAGCCGCTTCGATTTGTTGAAGGCGGTCGAGTCGAGGCCAGCGCGCCTGGCCAGTCCGGAGGCCGAAAGCGAATAACGCTCGGCAAGAGCGTCGATGGCGGCCCAAACGCGGTCGTGCGAGAGCACCTTGCTCTTCCTTCGAAACAGGAAAAAATACCTTCCCTGTTCTACCCCTTGGCCGCCATCTTGTCCACCGCCGAAGACGGCGTCACGCTGCCTCCTTGGCCTCGTCCCTGGTATAGGGATCGAAGCGCTCGTAGAAGGTCTCGCCCTTCTCCGCCATATCGAGCAGCAGCTTCGGCGCCTTGAACTCGGTGCCGTATTTCTTCTGCAGGCGCTTGGCGAGTTTGACGAATTTCTTCGCGCCGATGCCGTCGATGTAGGATAGTGCACCGCCTGTATAAGGCGCGAAGCCGAAGGCCAGGATCGAGCCGACATCGGCCTCGCGTGGGTCGGTAACGATGCCCTCTTCCATCACCCGTACCGCCTCAAGCGCGATGGTGACCAGCAGCCGCTGCTTCAGTTCCTCATAGTCGACCTGCTCCGGCGCCAGCTGCGGGTAGAGATCCCTGAGGCCTGGCCACAGCTTCTTTTTGGCCGGTTTTGCCGGATAGTCATAGAAGCCCTTGCTGTTCTTACGGCCCAAGCGACCATGCGTGTCGACCATCGTGTTGATCAGCGCCATCTGCTTCGGATCGACCGCCTTGTCGCCGAGGTCGCGCATGGTCTGCTTCATGATCTTCTGGGCAAGGTCGATCGCCGTCTCGTCGGTCAACGCCAAAGGACCGACCGGCATGCCGGCGGCCTTGGCCGCGTTCTCGATCATTGGCGCCGGAACACCTTCGATCAGCATCTTGTAGGCCTCCGACATGTAGCGCAGCACGCAGCGATTAACATAGAAACCGCGCGTATCGTTGACGACAATCGGCGTTTTCTTGATGGCACGGACAAAGTCGATAGCGGTTGCCAGCGCCTTGTCGCCGGTCTTCTTGCCGAGGATGATCTCGACCAGCATCATCTTGTCGACCGGCGAGAAGAAATGGATGCCGATGAAATTCTTCGGCCGCGCCGAATTCCTGGCCAGCGATGTAATCGGTATGGTCGACGTATTCGAGGCGAAGATCGCCGACGGCTTGAGTACAGCCTCGGCCTGTTCGGTGGCAGCCTTCTTTACGGCCGAATCCTCGAATACCGCCTCGACTACAAGATCGCAGCCGGCGAGATCCGCATAGTCGGCCGTCGGCGTGATCAGCGATAGCAACTGGTCCTTGTCCTGTGGCTTGGCACGGCCCTTCTTTACCTGATCCGAGATCAGGTTGTCGGAATGCGCCTTGCCCTTGGCCGCGGATTCCATGTCGCGGTCGAGCAGCACCACCGGAATGCCGGCCTTGGCCGTCACATAGGCGATACCGGCGCCCATGAAGCCGGCGCCGAGTACGCCGATCTTCTTGAACTTCGTTTCCGGCACTCCGGCCGGGCGGCGCGCGCCCTTGTTCAGTTCCTGCAGCGACACGAACAGCGAACGGATCATCGCTGCCGCTTCCCTGGTCTGCATGATCTCGGTGAAATAGCGTTGCTCGATCCGCAAGGCGGTGTCGAACGGCACCAGCAGGCCCTCGTAGACGCATTTCAGGATGGCGGCAGCGGCGGGATAATTGCCATAGGTCTCGCGGCGCAGAATGGCGATGGCCGGCGGCCACAGATTGGCACCGGCCACCGAATAGACCGGGGCGCCGGGCAGCTTGAAGCCCTTTTCATCCCATGGCGCCACCGGTTTCAAGCCGTTCTTGATCATCGCCTTGGCAGTTTCGACCAGCTTCTGCGGCTCGGCAATCTCATGGATCAAGCCCATCGACTTGGCCTTCTGAGGCGACAGCGTCTGGCCGGAGGTCAGCATTTGCAGCGCCTGCTGCTGGTCGGTCAGCCGCGGCACGCGCTGGGTGCCGCCGGCGCCTGGAAAAATGCCGATCTTCACCTCGGGAAGCGCCATCCTCACCTTGTCGGAATCGGCCGCGACACGGCCATGGCAGGCGAGCGACAATTCGAACGCGCCGCCCATGCAGGTGCCGTTGATCGCCGAAACCCACGGCTTGCCCGAGGTTTCCAGCTTACGGAACAGTCCGTTCATAGTGCCCGCATTATCGAACAGCGCCTTGGTCGCCTTCTCAGGGTCCTTGGCCTTGTCGGCGGCGAAGGTCGCCAGCATCTTCTGCAGCATGGTGATGTCGGCGCCGCCCGAGAACGTATCCTTGCCGGAGGTGATCACCGCGCCCTTGATCGCTGCATCGTTCGCCACTTTGTCGACGATAGCGTTCAGCTCGAGCATCACCTCCTCGGTGAAGACGTTCATCGAACGGTCCGGCATGTCCCAGGTAACCAGCGCGATGCCGTCGGCGTCGATGTCGACGGTGAAATTGGTGTAGCTCATCATCTTTCTCCGTCAGACGCGTTCGATGATCGTCGCGGTGCCCATGCCGGCGCCGATGCAAAGCGTTACCAGCGCGGTGTTGAGGTCGCGGCGTTCCAATTCGTCCAGCACCGTACCGAAGATCATCGCACCGGTGGCGCCGAGCGGATGGCCCATGGCGATGGCGCCGCCATTGACGTTGATCCGGTCATGGGGAATGTCGAAAGCCTGCATGTAGCGCAGCACCACCGAAGCGAATGCCTCGTTGAGCTCGAACAGGTCGATGTCCGACAGCTTCATCTTCGCCCGCTTCAACAGCTTCTCGGTGACGTCGACCGGGCCGGTCAGCATCAGCACCGGTTCCGAGCCGATGTTGGCGAAGGCGCGGATGCGCGCGCGCGGCTTGAGACCGAGCGTCTTTCCCGCCTTTTTCGAGCCGAGCAGCACGGCCGCCGCGCCGTCGACGATGCCGGACGAATTGCCGGCATGGTGGACGTGGTTGACCTCTTCCACCTCCGGATGCTTCTGCACGGCGACGGCATCGAAGCCGCCCATTTCGCCGGGCATGACGAAGGACGGGTTGAGAGCGGCCAGTGACTGCATGTCGGTCGAAGGCCGCATATGTTCGTCGTGGTCGAGGATGGTCAGGCCGTTCTGGTCCTTGACCGAGATCACCGAATTCTTGAAGCGGCCCTCGCCCCACGCCTTGGCGGCACGCTTCTGGCTTTCGACCGCGTAGGCATCGACATCGTCGCGCGAAAAGCCGTATTTGGTGGCAATCAGGTCGGCGGATATGCCTTGCGGCACGAACCAGCCCGGCAGGCCGACCGACGGGTCCATGAACCAGGCGCCGCCGGAGGCGCCCATGCCGACGCGCGACATCGATTCGACGCCACCGGCAATGACGATCTCGTCGGCGCCTTGCGCGATTTTGGCGGCGCCGAAATTGATGGCGTCGAGGCCCGAGGCGCAGAAGCGCGATATCTGCATGCCAGGCGCCTTGGTGTCGTAGCCGGCCTCGAAAGCAGCGGCACGTGGAATGACCGCACCCGCCTCGCCAACCGGATCGACACAACCGAAGATGATGTCGTCAACAGCGGCGGTGTCCAGTCCGTTGCGGTCGCGGATGGCCTCGAGCACCTTGGCGCCGAGCCGCACCGCCGGCACTTCGTGCAGCGAGCCATCCTTCTTGCCCCTGCCGCGCGGCGTGCGCACCGCATCATAGACATAAGCTTCGGCCATTTTCCTGCTCCTTGGGTTTGCTGAAACTCGCTCAGAGCGAGCGCCCGATCAGCAATTTCATGATCTCGTTGGTGCCGCCGTAGATGCGCTGGACGCGGGCGTCGCGGAACATGCGCGCTATCGGATATTCATTCATGTAGCCATAGCCGCCATGCAATTGAAGGCATTCGTCGACGACTTTTCCTTGCAGGTCTGACAGCCAGTATTTGGCCATCGAAGCCGTCACCGGGTCGAGGCCGCCGTTAATGTGGCGGGCAACGCAGTCATTATAGAAGACGCGGCCGATGGTCGCCTCGGTCTTCAATTCGGCAAGCTTGAACTGGGTGTTCTGGAATTCGATGATGGCCTTGCCGAAGGCCTTGCGCTCCTTGACGTAGTCGATGGTAAGCGCCAGAGCCCGCTCGACCATGGCGATAGCAGTGGTGCCGATCTGCAGCCGCTCCTGCGGCAATTGTTGCATCAACTGGACGAAGCCCTGGCCTTCGTCGTTGCCGAGCAGGTTCGAGGTTGGCACACGCACGTCGTTGAAGAACAGTTCCGACGTGTCGTTGGCCTTGAGGCCGATCTTATCGAGGTTGCGGCCGCGCTCGAAACCCTCCACCTCGTCAGTCTCGACGACGATCAGCGAGATGCCCTTGGCGCCCTTCTCAGGATCGGTCTTGGCAACGACGATGATGAAATTGGCGAGCTGGCCGTTGGTGATAAAGGTCTTCGAACCGTTGAGCTTGTACCGGTTGCCGTCCTTTTCGGCGCGCGTCTTGACGGCTTGAAGGTCGGAGCCCGCACCCGGCTCGGTCATGGCAATGGCGCCGATCAGCTCGCCGGTCGCCAGCCTCGGCAGCCACTTCCTCTTCTGCTCCTCCGAGCCGTAGTGGAGGATATAGGGGGCAACGATCGAATTGTGCAGGCCGATGCCGAACCCGTCGACGCCGACATGGCCGATCGCCTCGATGATGGCGCTCTCATGCGCGAAGCTGCCGCCCGATCCGCCATATTCCTCCGGCATAGAGGCGCAGAGCAGGCCGGCAGCACCCGCCTTCAGCCAGCTTTCGCGGTCGACCATCTCGTTCTTCTCGAACTCGTCGTAGCGCGGCGCGATCTCTTCCGACATGAAGCGGTGCGCCATGTCGTAAAGCATGCCGACCTCGTCCGCCGCCCAGGCGGGCTTGGGAAGGCCAAGGATTTCGGCGGGGTTGGTCATGCTTTCTCCCTCGCGCCGACGTTCCCCTCCCCCTCGAGGGGAGGGTGGCCGCGAAGCGGCCGGGTGGGGTCGCCGATGACGTGCTCGACCTTATCTTTTACAACCTGCGCCACGTGCCACGGCATTGCGATCGTTCTCCTCCCAAGGCATGCACCAGAATGGAGGTCGGCGCACTGCACGCAGGACCCCTCCCGGCCCTTCGGGCCACCCTCCCCTCGAGGGGGAGGGGAACGCCGAACCTAGAACGCTTCCGCCGGCAGTGCCATCAATGTGTCGGCACCGCTGGAGATGCGGGCAAGATGCGCCGACGTCTCCGGCATGATCCGCTCTATGAAGAAGCGCGCCGTCACCAGCTTGTTGTCGTAGAAAGACGAAGCGCCGTCGGCGCCATTCGTCAATTTCGCTGCGGCCACCTTGGCCATCTGGGCCCACATATAGCCCAGCGCCACCAGGCCGAAGAGATGCATGTAGTCGGTCGAGGCGGCACCGGCATTGTCGGGCTTGGCCATGCCGTTCTGCACCAGCCACATCGTCGCCGCCTGCAGATCGTTGAGGCCCTTCTTCAGCGCCTTGGTGAAGGGCGCAATCTTCTCGTCGGTGCGGTTTTCCTCGCAGAACTCTCCGACTTCCTTAAAGAAAGCCTGGATCGCGCGACCGCCATTCAAGGCCAACTTGCGGCCGACGAGGTCGAGCGCCTGGATGCCGTTGGCACCCTCATAGATCATGGCGATGCGAGCATCGCGGACGAACTGGCTCATGCCGTGCTCTTCTATATAGCCGTGGCCGCCGAACACCTGCTGCGCCATTACCGCATGATCGAAACCCTTGTCGGTGAGCACGCCCTTGACCACCGGCGTCATCAGGCCGGTGTAGTCGTCGGCCGCCTGGCGATCCTTGTCGTCACTGGAGCGGTGAGCGATGTCGGACTTGATCGCCGTCCACAGCGCCAGCGCGCGGCCGGCCTCGTTGAAAGCCTTCATGGTCATCAGGCTGCGGCGGATGTCCGGATGGACGATGATCGGATCGGCCTTCCTGTCCGGCGCCATCGGCCCTGACAGCGAGCGGCCCTGCAGACGATCCTTGGCGTAGGAAACCGCATTCTGGTAGGCAACCTCCGACAGTGAGAGCCCCTGCAGGCCGACGCCAAGCCGCGCCTCATTCATCATGGTGAACATTGCTTTCAGGCCGCCATTGGCCTCGCCGAGCAGCGTGCCTTCAGCGTCGTCGTAGTTCATGATGCAGGTCGAATTGCCATGGATACCCATCTTCTCCTCGATCGAGCCACAGGAGACGGTGTTCTTCTCGCCCGGATTGCCCGAGGCATCAAGCTTGAGCTTTGGCACGATGAACAGCGAGATGCCCTTCACGCCATCCGGCGCGCCCTCGATACGGGCCAGCACGAGGTGGACGATATTGTCCGACATGTCATGCTCGCCGGCCGAGATGAATATCTTCTGGCCGGAGATCCTGTAGGTGCCGTCGCCATTTGGGACGGCCTTGGTGCGCAGCAGGCCAAGATCGGTTCCGCAGTGCGGCTCGGTCAGGTTCATGGTGCCGGTCCAGGCGCCCTCGACCAGCTTCGGCAACCATGTTGCCTTCTGCTCTTTGGTGCCATGGGTGATGATCGCAGCGATCGCGCCTTGCGTCAGGCCGGCATACATCATCAGCGACATATTGGCCGACACCATATATTCGGCAACCGCAGTGTGCACCGCGTAGGGCAAGCCTTGCCCGCCAAACCCGACAGGTGCGGCGAGCCCCATCCAGCCGCCTTCGCGATACTGGTCGAAGGCTTCCTTGAAGCCTTTCGGCGTCGTTACCGAACCGTCGTCATGGCGCATGCAGCCTTCCATGTCGCCGACACGGTTCAGCGGCTGCATCACGTTTTCGGCGAGCTTCGCGCCCTCGGCAAGGATGGCCTCGAGCACATCCGGCGTCGCGTCGGAAAATCCGGGAAGATTGGAATAACGCTGATATCCCAGCACTTCGTTCAGCACGAACAGCGTGTCCCGGACCGGCGCTCTGTAGATCGGCATGCGTTTCCTCCACCATGCGGTCTTGGCCCCGAAATCAGCCCCAGCATATGAGGATGGCAGGCGGACCAACGTTACGGTCGAGATAACAAATATTGACGTTTGCGTAAACGTCAATTCTGCGGTGCGGCAAATTTTCTGGCGCGCGCCAAGACGGCAAACGACGAAAGATGGCAAACGACGAAGAACCGCGCAGCGAAAGCCACGCGGTTCTCATTCGTCGGAAATCGACAGGTTAGTTTAGCTCGCCACGCTGGCCTGCGGCGCCGAGCGCTCGATCAGCATTTGCCGGACGGTCGACATCGAAGCACTCAGTTCGCTGATGGCGTCGTCGATCAGCGCCCGCTGCTTCTGCAGACGGGCAAGCTGCTTCTCCGACTTGTCGAGCGCCAGCCGCAACTGCTTGGTGTTGGAGCCGTTCGGATCGTAGAGGTCCATCATCTGCTTGACGTCGCGCAGCGAGAACCCGACCTTGCGGCCAAGCAGGATCAGCTTCAGCCGGGCCCTGTCGCGGCGCGTATAGAGACGGGTCGATCCGTCACGCTGCGGGTTGAGTAGACCCTTGTCCTCATAGAAACGCAGCGTACGCAGCGTCACTCCGTATTTCTTGGCCATTTCGCCGATGCGGACAAGCTCTTCACCGGCTTCGCTCGACATATCGTTGGTGTTGGCCGCGGCTTGGCCGGGCGAAATAAGTTTCATGGTCACTGGCTTTCCCCGTCTGGTGGCGTCGCGGTCGCGGACCTTGCGTCGCCTGAGTGAAAGCGGGGGCGTGCTTCCACTCGTGGTTTCAACAAACAAATCGCAAACGGCGTAATGCGCTCATTTACGTTTACGTCAATTCTATATCGATAGCCGCCTCACCACGCAAGAGCGTTCTGGGCTTGGAACTTTATGCCGCAGCGCCGGCGGATAACCCAAAGGCCGCGGCCGATTTCGGAAGCGATCATGCGGCAGATCAAAATTCTACAGCGTCCTTTGTGCGTCCAAAAAGACAGGTGGCGCGGTCGGCGGCCAGTCGACAAAGTTGCAACTTCTTAAGCTTGGTTAACGCGTTGTTTACCACGTTGGGGCGAAATGTGCGCATGTCGGTTACCCGTGTCTATCCTGTATTGAATTTTTCACGGTTTTTCGGAGCGCGGATGAGACCCGGGAAGCTCGTCTTCCACTGCAACAAGCCAAGCAGTCGCCTTCGTCCCGGCAGGACTTTGGGAACCTGGTGAAAGCCAGCAATTCTGAAACGGGCGCATTGATGAACAGCAAGCGGTCCTACCTCGATACACTCAACGCCGGCAGGCAACGCAGGCCGCACACGACGCTTGAAGAGCTCAACCGCTCCCTGGAAACTCTGGAGCAGCGACTGGAGCGGACGCGCGAGGAGACGGCAAGCCACCCCGATCCGCGCCGACCAGCGGCAGAACCGCGCTATCCCAGCGCCCAACCCTATGGCCAGCAGCGCCGGTATGAGGATCCACGCGTGCAACGGCCGAAAGGTCCAGCAGCGGCTTTCGACCAGAATTACCAGGCGATCGCCCGCGATATCGACCGGGTGCGCGGTCAGGAGGACGGCGTCGCCCTAGCCGGCAAGATCGCCGGGGAATTGCGCGGCCTGCGCGAAGAGCTGCGGCAGCAGATGACCTCCGGCCTGCAACGCGAGTTCGATGTGCTGCGCAAGAATATTGAGCGAGCCTTCCAGTCAAATGGCGGCGACAAAGGCAGCGCCGAACTCGGCGTCGAATTCGAGCGGCTTTCCGGCGCCATCCAGACACTGGCCGAAAAAAGCGACGACAGAAGCGTCAATATGCTGCGGCTCGAGCTTGAGCAGGTCAAGGCCGCGCTCGATACGCTGGCGCGCGAGGAGAGCGTGCAGGCGGTCGGCCGCCGCTGGGACGAATTCGACCGCCGCTGGAACGCCTTCGAGGACCGCGTCGACGCCGATCAGCGCAAGCGCTCCGATGCACCCGGCCTGTCGGCGTTGACGGAGCGGCTCGAACAGATCAGCAATGCCGTCAGCAATCTGCCGGAATCGCTGTCGCTGCGCTCGCTCGAGGAAAAGGTCCGCACGCTTGCCGGAGCGGTCGACCATTTCGCCCGCCAGCAGGACAATCGCGGGAGCGACACATTCAGTCAGATCGACGAGCGGCTCGACGAGATTTCCCGCGCGATCGTCGCCTCGACGGTTGCCGCGCAAGCCAATTCGTTCGACCCAGAGCCCTTCGAGCGCATCGAGAAGCGGATCGATTCACTGGCCCAGCAAATCGAAGAAGTGTCGCAGGATCGTCCGGGCCGGGAGGTCATCGACCGTCTCAACACATTGTCGAGTCGTGTGGATGAGCTGGCCGGTCGAGCCAATCTGCCGGAACAGGCGATGGAGCGCCTTGCCAGGCAAGTCGCGCTTATTGCCGACAAGATCGACCACGCACCTGCCATGCCCGACGCGGACTACATCTTCCAGGGGCTCGAGCAGCGCTTCGACGTGCTGTCCAGCATGATGGAACGTCGCCAGGGCGACGCCATCGAACAAGGCAACATGCTGTTTCGTGACCTTGAGCGCCGGTTGGACGAGGTCGCCGACAGGCTGGACCAGCGCATGCCGCAGGTCGACAGTGCCGGCATCATGGATGCCATCGACGCCCGCTTCACCGCGCTGGCCAAGCGGATGGAGACGCGCGTTCCGGATCCTGCCAACGAGGCGGCGATCCGTGGCCTGGAGAGCCGGCTCGAAGACATCTCAAGCCGGCTGGATTCGTCCGCGGCACAGGTCGCCAGCATCGACCCGGCGTTGATCCGCAGCCTCGAAGCGCAGGTCGCCGGCCTGACGGCGCATCTTTCCAGGCCCGGCACGCCGCTGCCGGAATTCGACGACATCAGCCCGCGTCTCAACGAAATCGAGAAGTCGCTGGCCGGAACCCGCGATTCCATCCTCGGCGCGGCGCGCGAGGCGGCTGAGAGCGCCGTCCGATCGCTGGCCGGATCAAGCGCGAACACGGCGGCCGTTACCGGCCTCGCCCAGGACCTGAAGACGCTTGAGGCACTGACGCGCCGTTCGGACGAGCGCAATTCGAGGACGTTCGAGGCTATCCACGATACGCTGCTCAAGATCGTTGACAGGCTTGGTTCACTGGAGACCGGCGAACCGGCAAGCGCGGAGTTGAGCAAGCGCTTCGGCCGGGCATCCAAGATCTCGGTGCAGGACGCACCGTCGATGGACCTCGACCAGCCGCTGCCGTTGACGGGCAGCATGGCCGATCTCGACGGCCGCGCCGCGGCGCTCGTGCGAGACGAACCAGGTCCGCGTACGCCGGCTGAGGCCGCCGCCGCAGCCGCCCTGGCGGCTCTCGGTTCAGACACGACGCGTGAAAAAACCGAGCAAGGCGGCGGCAGGAAATCGATGTTAGGCGGGCTGGCGCGCGCCTTGAAGGGCAAGAAGGACGCCGAGATGCCGCCGCTTGCAGGCTCGGCGCCGAGCGCCGAGATACCGAGCGTCGATCTCGACGAGCCCCTCGACCCCAAGCTCGCCAACCGGCCACTGGAACCCGGCTCCGGCGCACCCGACCTCAGCGCCATCATGAAGCGCGTGCGCGACGAGCGCGGGCAGCCGTCCCGGGAAGGCGGCGCTGAGGCGGCGAAATCGGACTTCATCGCGGCAGCCAGACGGGCTGCGCAAGCGGCGGCCGCCGAGGCGGACGCCCTCAAGCGCCAGTCGACGATGAAAGGCCCGGTCAAGGCACTCAGGATCGGCGACCTGCTCAAGGCGCGGCGCAAGCCGATCCTGATGGGGGCAATCGCCATCATGCTGGCGCTTGCCGGCCTGCAACTGGGCAAAGCCTTCTTCTCCGACCCGGTCGAAGTCGCCAACAATGAGGCGGCACCGGCCGTGGCCGTACAGCCGGTGGAAACTGCATTGGCCAGCGTTGCCAGCGAGCCGAAGGCGGACGCGCAGACGACAGCACAGGAGAGCGCGCCGTCGCCCACCGTCAGGCAGGCAGAACCATCCGCATCGATGACCAAGGACGACACGGCGGCGCAAACTGGCCCCGCCACAGCGGCAACCGAGGCATCGACGGCGCCCTCGGCTGCCGCGGCATCCGCTGACCTAGCGGCGCCAGACACCACGGCCGCAGTGCCCGCGCCTGCAGCGGCGACGGTCAGCTACGCCGAGCCAATGGCTGCCGCGCCTGCTATCACCACCGCTGCGACGCAGGACACGACGGGCACGGTGCCGCCAGCGGATGCTGCCGCGGCAGCAGGCGCCGAGATCGACGTTCCGGCCGATGCCGGTCCGGTCGCCCTGCGCGATGCAGCGGCCGGCGGCGACGCCAAGGCGCTGTTCGAGATCGGCTCGCGCTACGCCGAGTCGCGCGGTGTCAAGGAAGACATGGCGGCGGCGGCCAAATGGTATGAGAAAGCTGCCGACCTCGGTTTCGCACCGGCAGAATACCGCATCGGCAATTTCTACGAGAAGGGCATCGGCGTCGCACGCGACATCAAGAAAGCGAAGACCTGGTACCAGCTTGCCGCAGAGCAGGGCAATGCCAGCGCCATGCACAATCTGGCCGTGCTGTTTGCGATGGCGGCGGATGGCGTGACCGACAATGAATCGGCAGCGCGCTGGTTCCAGGCGGCGGCGGATCTCGGTGTCAAGGACAGCCAGTTCAATCTCGGCATCCTCGCGGCGAAGGGCGTCGGCATGAAGCAGAACCTCGAGGAGAGCTACAAATGGTTCGCGCTCGTCGCCAAGACCGGCGACAAGGATGCGGCGGCCAAGCGCGACGAGATCGCCAAGGCGCTGAGGCCCGAGCAGCTGGAGCGTGCGCGGGCCGCGGCTGAACTGTGGAAGGCCAAGCCGCTCGATCCAGCCGCCAATTCGGCCGACATTCCTGAATCGTGGCAGGATGGCACACCGCAGACGACGGCCGGCATCGACATGAAGAAAGCGGTCCAGAACATCCAGCGCATTCTCAACAAGAACGGCTACGAAGCCGGCAATCCCGACGGCATGATGGGCCAGAAAACCAAGAACGCGATCATGGCCTTCCAGGCCGACAACGACATGAAGGCAACCGGCGCGATCGACGAAAAACTGGTCAAGGCGCTGCTCGCGCGCAAATAACGGCGGATGCGTCGTTTCCGCGACGTCCCTGCCACAGATTTGCCTGTTAACTGATTGAGTTGTTTTTTGTTTCGGCAGCGCGACGAAGTTTGACTTCACCGCCCGGCCGGCGCAAGAACGAGATAACCTTCTGACGCAAAATGCCCGCAACGGTTGCATTCGCCAGGAGGCAAACTGATCGAGACTGACGGGTGGGCATCTATCTCCCGATCGCGGAAATTTCCGTCAACGTCTTCGTGCTGCTGGCAATGGGCGCAGCGGTGGGTTTCCTGTCGGGCATGTTCGGCGTGGGCGGCGGCTTTCTCATCACGCCGCTGCTGATCTTCTACAACATACCGCCGGCAATCGCGGTCGCCACCGGCGCCAACCAGGTCATCGCTTCCTCCTTCTCCGGCGCCCTGTCGCACATGAAGCGCGGCACGCTCGACTTCAAGCTCGGCGGCGTGCTTTTGGCCGGCGGCATCGTCGGTTCGACCGGCGGCATCTATGTCTTTGCACTCCTGCGCCGGCTCGGCCAGCTCGACCTGTTCATATCGCTGCTCTACGTCGTGCTGCTCGGCACTGTCGGCGGGCTGATGCTGGTCGAGAGTGTCAATGCACTGCGCGCCACCCGCAGCGGCGCCGCACCGGTGTTGAAGAAATCCGGCCAGCACAACTGGATCCACCGCCTGCCGCTGAAGATGCGGTTCAGGGCCTCGAAGCTCTTTGTCAGCGTTATTCCGGTGCTTGGGCTGGGCGCGGCGATTGGCTTCCTGTCGTCGATCATGGGCGTCGGCGGCGGCTTCATCATGGTGCCCGCCCTGATCTACCTTTTGAAAGTGCCGACCAACGTCGTCATCGGCACCTCGCTGTTCCAGATCATCTTCACCTCGGCCTACACCACGCTGGTCCACGCCACCACCAACCAGACGGTCGACGTCATGCTCGCCTTCCTGTTGATGGCAGGCGGCGTCGCCGGCGCACAATATGGCGCCAAGGCCGGTCAGAGGCTGCGGGGCGAACAACTCAGGGCACTGCTGGCGCTGCTTGTGCTGGCGGTCGCCATCCGGCTCGCCATCGATCTTTTCGTCACGCCTCCCAATCTCTATTCGCTGTCCGGCGTGGGCCTGAGCTGATGGCTGGCTTGAGGACGCTCGCGGCCGCCGCCTTGCTGTCGCTGCTGGCCGCGGCGTCACCGGCGAAGGCACAGACGCCACTAACCGAAAACATCCAGATCGGCCTTTCCACCGACAATGTCTCGATTACCGCCGGCTTTTCCGGCGCCGACCTGACCATCTTCGGATCGCTGGAAAATGCCGATCCGCTTGTCGCACGGCAAGGGCGCTACGACGTGATCGTTGTGCTGGAAGGCCCGGCCCGACCGGTCGTCGTGCGCCGCAAGGACCGGGTGCTCGGCGTCTGGGTCAATCTGGAGTCGGAGACCTTCGAAAACGTACCTGTCTCCTATTCGGTGGCGACGACGCGGCCGCTGCAGGACGTCACCGATCCGAACAGCTACAGGCAGCTGTCGCTTGGCGCCTCCAACCTCTATTTGCAGCCGGCCGACGCCGAGGACAGCCCGGCGACAATCGAGGAGTTCACCGCCGCGCTGCGCGAGCGCAAGGCGGCAACAGGCCTCTACAGCGAGAATGTCGGCGGTGTGCAGTTCCTGTCGCAGAACCTGTTCCGCGCCACCGTCAGGCTCGCTCCCAACGTTCCGGTCGGCACCCACAAGGCCCGCGCCTTCCTGTTCAAGAGCGGCCTGTTCATCAAGGAAAGCTCCGCCCAGCTCGAAATCCGCAAGTCCGGTTTCGAACAGTCGATCTTCCGCGTCGCGCACGACTACTCCTTCCTCTACGGTGTCTTTGCCGTATCGCTGGCCATGCTGACAGGCTGGCTCGGAAGACTGGTCTTCAGGAAAGACTGAACTCTCGTAAAAGTGGTTTCCCTTTCCGAGGGTATGGGCTAGACCGCGACCCCCGGCCCGACCGGACACGAGCTGCTGCTCCCCAAATCAGAAATACAGGAACGCACGATGCGACCAGCATTTGCCGGGATCGACTTCGGCACTTCAAATTCCACCGTGAGCGTGGTCAGGAACGGGCAGCCGCGGCTGGTGCCGTTGGAAGACGGCCAGGTCACGCTGCCCAGTGCGGTGTTTTTCAATTTCGAGGACAACCGCACCTATTTCGGGCGACGCGCCATCGCCAACTATACGGACAGTATCGAAGGCCGCCTGATGCGCTCGCTGAAGAGCGTGCTCGGCAGCTCGCTCGCTCATGAAAAGACGCGCATCAAGGCGCGCTCGATCGGCTTCATGGAAATTGTCGGCCTATTTGTCGGCCACCTGAAAAAGAAGCTCGAAGAAAACGCCCTCGACACCGTCGAAAGCGTCGTGCTCGGACGGCCGGTACAGTTCGTAGACGACGACGCCGGGGCCGACGCCGGGGCCGAGCACGAACTCGAAAATGCCGCTCGCGCCCAAGGCTTCAAGCATATCGCCTTCCAATTCGAGCCGATCGCGGCGGCACTCGATTACGAGCAGAAAGTGACGCGCGAGGAACTGGCGCTGATCGTCGACATGGGCGGCGGCACGTCCGATTTCTCTATCGTGCGGGTCTCGCCCGAGCGCGCCCGCTCGCTCGACCGCAAGGACGACATCCTGGCCAGCCGCGGCATCCACATCGGCGGCACCGACTTCGACCGGCTGCTGAGCATCGCCCATGTAATGCCGCAGCTCGGCTATCTCTCACCGACCAAGGACGGCAAGCGCAATCTGCCGGCGAGCTACTTCATCGACCTGGCTACATGGCAGCGCATCAACCTGGTCTACACCGCAAGGGCGATGACGCATCTGCGCCAGATCCGCTACGAGGCGGAGCGCGCAGACCTGGTCGAACGCTTCATGCACATCGTCGAGCATCGTTACGGCCACGCTCTGGCGGCGCTGGTCGAAAGGGCCAAGATCGAGCTGACGCACCGATCGTCGGCCGGTATCGAGGTCGCGCTACCGGAGGTGAGGTTCACGGCAGAGATCACGCGCGAAGGTCTCGAAGCCACTATCGCTCGGGATATTGAGCGCGTTGCAGGTACCGTCGAGCAGACCGTCCGCGACGCGCAGGTGAAGCCCTCCGATATCACGGCGGTGTTCCTGACCGGCGGATCGACCGCGATCCCGCTGGCCAGGCAGCAGATCCTGGCTCTGGTGCCGCAGGCGTCGGTAATCGAAGGCGACGTGTTCGGCTCGGTCGGGCTTGGGCTGGCGCTCGACGCGCAGCGGAAGTTCGGCTGATCGGCTTAAAGCGGCGTGGCTCTCTCAGCTTTGCCGCCGAGATGCGCCTTGAGCGCCATCTGGGCCAGGCTTGGCTGCCGGTCGCGATGCGTGATCATGGCAAATTCGCGCTTCGGCAGATCGATCGGCACGGAACGCAGGCTGCCTTCGGCGACCGCGCGCGCGACGACGAGTTCCGAAATGATGGTGGCGCCGGCGCCGGCCTCGACTGCCTGGCGAATAGCCTCATTGCTCGGCAACACCAGGAATATCTGCAGGTCCGCAAACGAAATCCCGTCGCGTCGGGCAAGGTCCTCCAGCGCCTCGCGCGTGCCCGACCCACCTTCGCGAATGATCCAGCGAAGCCCCCCAAGGTCCGGATGCCCAGGCGAAACGTCGGCGATCTCGGAATGCGAGCGCGCCACGACCAGTATCATGCGATCGATATCGACCTTGGCACGCCGCAATATGTCGGATTCGGTGCGCCCCTCGACCAGGCCAAAATCCGCTGCGCCATCAAGCACATTGGTCTCGACCTGCCTGGTGTTGCCAATGCTCACGCTCAGCCTGACGGCAGGATAGGCTTCGTGGAAAGAGGCGAGCCGGCGCGGCAGCCAATAGCTGGCGATGGTCTGGCTGGCAGCGATCGAGAGACTGCCTGATATCGTCTGCGAGACATGCTCCAGCACGTTGTGGGCGGCCGCCGCCCGCTCGAGAACCGCCTTGGCCTCCGGCAGGAACCGGCGCCCGGTCTCGGCGAGCTCTATGTTGCGGCCAACGCGATTGAACAACTGGACGCCATGCTGCTGCTCGAGCGAGCGGATCGCGGCGGATGCCGCCGACTGTGAGATGCCCACCAACTCGGCCGCTTTGGTCATGTGCGCCCGTTCGGCGACGGCGACGAAGATCCGCAATTGGTCCAGAGTCATGCCGGCATTAAGAAGCAAATCCGATTGGAATTACAAGAGCAAGTTGTTAGACAGATTGATTGCTTTGTTCTAGATTTTGGCCCGAAATTGGAAAAAAGTCGCGCCAGAACAGTCGAGGCTAGAAATTGGTGAGGCTGTTCAAATCCGTGTTTGCGCACTGGACCCGCAGCCTGCCATGGCGGCTCGTCGGTGAACGCTATCGGCCGGAACAGCATTACATGCGCGGCCCAGGCCCGAAGACGAGAGCCAAGGCCGCGGAACGCAAAAACATCGCCGGATCATGACCAACGAACCGCTGCGCGGCGCCAACTCAGCACCATCCCAACGGCCGCTTGCCGATACGCGCGCGCCCGCTGAAGGCGACGGCGTCGATACTTCGCCCGATGTCTCCGACAGCGTCGCCAAGACCACTTGCTATATGTGCGCCTGCCGCTGCGGCATCGACGTCCATATCAAGGACGGCAAGGTCCGCTACATCAACGGCAACAAGGACAACCCGGTCAACCGCGGCGTGCTGTGCGGCAAGGGCAGCGCCGGCATCATGCAGCATTACAGCCCGGCCCGGCTGAAGAAGCCGCTGCTACGCACCGGCCCGCGCGGCTCGGGTGAGTTCCGCGAGATCGAGTGGGAGGAAGCTTTGTCGATCGCGACGAAGCGGCTTTCGAATATCCGCCGAACCGATCCGAAGAAACTCGCCTTCTTCACCGGGCGCGACCAGTCGCAATCGCTGACCGGCTGGTGGGCGAGCCAGTTCGGCACGCCGAACTTTGCCGCCCATGGCGGCTTCTGCTCGGTCAATATGGCGGCCGGCGGCCTCTACACGATTGGCGGCTCGTTTTGGGAGTTCGGCGAACCCGATTGGGACAACACCAAATATTTCATGCTGTTCGGGGTTGCCGAAGACCATGATTCCAATCCGATCAAGATCGGCCTCGGCAAGCTCAAGGCGCGCGGCGCCAAGGTGGTCTCGATCAATCCCTGCCGCACCGGCTATAATGCAATTGCCGACGACTGGATCGGCATCCGGCCTGGCACCGACGGCCTGTTCGTATTTGCCCTCATCCACGAATTGCTGAAGGCAGGGCGCGTCGATCTCGACTACCTCTTGCGCTACACCAACGCCCATCTTCTCGTCATTCAGGAGCCTGGTGCGGCCGACGACGGGCTGTTCATGCGCGATGATGGCGGCAATCCACTGGCTTGGGACAGGGTGGCGAAGAGGCCTGTCGATGCCAGCAATGCCGATGCGAAACCGGCATTGACCGGCAGCGTTCTAGTTGACGGCCGCCGCGGCGTGCCGGTCTTCCAACTCGTCGCCGACCGCTATCTGGACGAGAGCTATTCACCCGACGCCGTCGCTGACCGGTGCGGCATCTCCGCCGACACGATCCGACGCATTGCTGCAGAACTCGCTCATGTCGCCTTCGAACAGCAAATCGAATTGCCGGTGGCCTGGACGGACTGGGCCGGCCGCCGGCACGAGACCATCAAGGGCCGGCCGGTGTCGATGCATGCGATGCGCGGCATCTCGGCCCATTCGAACGGCTTTCACTCTTGCCGCGCCATTCATCTGCTCCAGGTGCTTCTCGGCACGGTGGACGTGCCGGGCGGCTTCCGCTTCAAGCCTCCCTATCCGCGGTCCGCGCCGCCGGGTCCCAAGCCAGCCGGCAAGACTGTGAAGCCAATGACGCCGCTGGACGGCATGCCGCTCGGCTTCGTCTGCGGACCGGAGGACCTGCTGATCGATGAAGCCGGCAAGCCCATTCGGATCGACAAGGCCTACTCCTGGGATGCGCCGCTTGCTGCACACGGCCTCATGCACACGGTCATCCGCAATGCCTGGACCGGCGATCCCTACACGATCGACACACTATTCATGTACATGTCGAACATGGCCTGGAACTCGTCGATGAACACGGTCGAGACGATGGCGATGCTGACCGATGTGGATGCGTCGGGGGAGTACAAGATCCCGTTCATCATCTATTCCGACGCTTATTATTCCGAGACCGTGCCGTTCGCCGATCTGGTGCTGCTGGATACGACCTATCTCGAGCGTCATGACTGTATCAGCCTGCTCGACCGGCCGATCAGCCACGCCGACGGGCCGGGCGACGCCATCCGCCATCCCGTCGTCGAGCCGGACCGCGACGTCAGGCCATTCCAGACGGTGCTGATCGAACTCGGCGCGCGGCTCAGCCTGCCCGGCTTCGTCGGGGACGATGGTTCCGCCAAATACCGCGACTATGCCGATTACATCGTCAATCACGAGCGCACGCCAGGTGTCGGCCCGCTCGCCGGCTGGCGCGGAAAGGACGGGGCCTCGGTCGGCAAGGGCGAGGTCAATCCCGACCAATTGCAGCGCTACATTGATAATGGCGGCTTCTGGCACCAGGATTTCGCCGCCGATCAGCGCTACTACAAAATGGCCAACCGCTCGTATCTCGAATTCGCCGAGAGCATGGGCTTCATCCCGAAGGCCGAGCCTATCGTGTTCCAACTCTATTCCGAGCCGATGCAGCGCTTTCGCCTTGCGGCGCGCGGCCATGGCGGGATGCTGCCGCCGAAGGCAGAGCGCAGCCGTATCGAGACCTATATGGATCCGCTGCCGTTCTGGTACGCGCCCTTCGAAGAGGCTGCGGTCGATAGCCAAGTCTATCCGCTCCACGCGCTGACGCAGCGGCCGATGCATATGTACCATTCATGGGGTTCTCAGAACGCGTGGTTGCGGCAGATCACCAGCCAGAACCGGCTGTTCGTGCATCACCGGACCGCAGCCGGCCTCGGGCTTGTCGATGACGATTGGGTTTGGATCGAGAGCATCAACGGCAAGGTTAAAGGACAGATCAAGCTGGTCGACGGCGTCAACGCCGATACGGTGTGGACCTGGAACGCGATCGGCAAACGGCGCGGCAGCTGGGGGCTCAAGGATGATGCGGCCGAATCCAATCGCGGCTTCCTGCTCAACCACATCATCAGCGACCAGACCTCCGCCGATGCCAGCGGCAAACGCTATTCGAATTCCGATCCGGTGACCGGTCAGGCGGCGTGGTTCGACCTGCGCGTGCGCATCGTCAAATGCGCGCCCGAGGAAGCTGGCTTCACCGAACCGCAGTTCGAGCGGTTCCGGCAGCCGCCGGGCTTCCAGCCCTCGCCCGACAAACTCAGTTTCGGCGCGGAATTCCGCCGGGAGAGAGAGGCTGCCGAATGACTTGCCTTCCCGCCAATACCGACAAGAAGCTCGGCCTTGTCATCGATCTCGACACCTGCGTCGGCTGCCAGGCCTGCGTTACCGCCTGCAAAGAATGGAACACCGGCGGCCAAATGGCGCCGCTAACCGACATCGACCCCTATGGCGGCAATGTCGACGGTGTCTGGTTCAACCGCGTGCACAGTTATGAGCACATGACGGAGATGGGCGGACGCACGGTGAACTTCCCGCGCTCCTGCCTGCACTGCGAGACACCGGCGTGCGTCACGGTCTGCCCGACCGGCGCCTCCTACAAACGGGCGTCGGATGGCATCGTGCTGGTCGACGAGGACAAATGCATCGGCTGCAAACTGTGCAGCTGGGCCTGTCCCTACGGTGCGCGCGAATTCGACACCGATGTTGGCGTGATGAAGAAATGCACGTTGTGCGTCGACCGCATCTACAACGACAATCTGGCGGAAGAAGATCGCGTGCCGGCCTGCGTCGCTGCTTGCCCGACCAGCGCGCGGCATTTCGGCGATCTGGGCGATCCGGCATCGGCTATCTCGCAACTGGTGGCCGAGCGCGGCGGTGTCGATCTGATGCCGGAAATGGGCTACAAGCCGACCAACAAATATCTGCCGCCACGTGCCCACACCACCCGCGCCGCATCGGTGCCTGCCCCGGCGCTAGAAGCGGTGCGTGCGGAAGGCGGCTTCCTCGGCTGGGTCGACCGCATGCTTTCGAACTGACCCGCGTCTCATGCATCCAGCATTCTCCGTCGTCTTTTTCACCACCGCCACGGGCGCCGGTTACGGCCTGCTCGCGCTGCTTGGCGTGCTGGCCGGACAGGGCTTTATCCCGCCCGATTTCTGGCTCGGCCTCACCGGCATGGGACTGGCGCTTGGCCTGATCTCGGCCGGCCTGCTGTCGTCGGCCGGCCATCTCGGTCGGCCCGAACGCGCCTGGCGTGCCTTCTCGCAATGGCGAAGCTCATGGCTGTCGCGCGAAGGCGTTGCGTCGGTCGTCACCTTCGTGCCGGCGGGACTGTTCGGTATTGGCTGGGTGGTCCTCGGCCGTACGAGCGGCTGGGTGGCTGTCGCCGGGCTGCTCGCTGCCATCGGCGCGGTGGTCACCGTCTGCACCACCGGCATGATCTACGCGTCGTTGAAGCCGATTGCCCAGTGGCACAGCCGCTTCACCCTGCCCGGCTATCTGATCTTTTCGGCAATGACCGGCTGCGTGCTGCTCAATGCGCTGCTGCAGGGTTTTGCCGTCGGTTCGAATACGCTTCTGGCGGCTGCCCCGTTGCTGACCGCGCTTGGCTGGGGCTTGAAGCTGGCGACCTGGCGATACAATGACAGGCTGGAGACCCCGACCAATGCCAACACCGCAACGGGGCTCGCCGGCGGCACTGTGCGGTCGATGGAATGGCCGCATACCGAGGAAAACTACCTGCTCAAGGAGATGGGTTTCCGCATCGCGCGCAAGCACAGCGTGCGGCTACGCCAGATCACGCAGGTGCTGGCCTTTGCTTTGCCGGCGTTGCTGTTGGTCGCTGCATTCGCCTTGCCGTGGCCCTATGCGGCGGCTTCGTCGATGCTCGCCGCAATCGCCCAACTCGCCGGAATGCTGGTCGAGCGCTGGCTGTTCTTCGCCGAGGCGAAACACACGGTCACGTTGTACTACGGCAGGTAGGTTCAGCCCGGCCTGAGCATCGCGTGGGAAATCGCGAAGATGCGTTCCTTGCCAAGCATATAGGCCATCAGCGTTTCGCGCTTGAACAGTCCCAGATAGGCGCGATCGAGCACGTTGAGCGAGCCGGTATAGGCGCCGAAAGCCGGCATGATCATGCGGCCGCCATCGCCGGCAAAGCAACGACGCCGCACCGAACGGCCTTGCTGCACGATGCGGGCGCACGGATGCAGATGGCCTGATATCTCGCCTTCCACTCTCACCGCCGAAGGCTCGTGCCGGAAGAGTAGCGAGCCTATGGCCAGCTCGCGCACGGTCTCGCCGGGCAGGTCGGCCGGTGCTTCAGGATCATGGTTCCCGGCGACCCAGAACCAGTCGCGCCCGACCATCAGCCCTTCCAGCCTTTCGCGAAAGCTCGCGTGCATACGCGCTGCGCCGCCGCCATCATGAAAACTGTCGCCCAGGCTGATGACGATCGCAGGCTGATAATCGGCGATCACCGCCTGCAGCCGGAGCAACGTCGCGCCGGTGTCGTAAGGTGGGACCAGCGTGCCGCGCCTGGCCAGTGAGGAGCCTTTTTCCAGATGCAGATCGGACACGGCCAGAAGCCGGAATTCGGGAAAATAGAGCACGCCGCGACGGTCGCAGATCGCGCGTTCGCCGGCGATACGGACAGCGCCCGCATCCGCTAGAGGCGCAGCCATGGCCAGCGCGACAGTCATTTCGTCCCCATGGCCTCCTCGACCAGCGTGGCTGCATCCATCAGCAGCGTGTCATCGGCCTCGCCGTGCACCGGCATCTTGCCAATCTCGAGCATGATCGGCACGGCGAGCGGCGAGATCTGCTCGAGGTTCTTATGCATGATTCGACCCTGGACGCGCGAGAGCATCTCGGCAAGTCTGCTGACATCCAGCAGACCGGTCGCGGCATCGGCACGCGTCGCCTGCAAAAGGATATGGTCGGGCTCGTGGCTGCGCAGTACGTCGTAGATGAGATCCGTCGACACGGTTACCTGGCGGCCGCTCTTCTCCTGGCCCGGGTGGCGTTTCTCGATCAATCCCGAGATCAGCGCGCAATTGCGAAAGGTGCGCTTCAACAGCCAGCTGCCGGCGAGCCAGGCTTCGAGGTCGTCGCCCAGCATGTCCTGATCGAAGAGCGCAGCCAGCGACGGTTTCTTCGCCCTGAACATGTGGCCCATATCGGCCAGCGACCAAATGGCAAGCGCATAGTCGGTGGCGACGAAGCCGAGCGGCTTGGCTCCCGCCCTGTCGAGGCGGCGGGTGAGCAGCATGCCGAGCGTCTGGTGCGCCAGCCTGCCCTCGAACGGATAGGCCACCAGGTAGTAGCGGTTGCCGCGCGGAAAGGTCTCGATCAGCAGATCGTCGCGTTTCGGCAGCACCGACTTGTCGGCCTGGAAACGCAGCCAGTCGGCGACCTGCTCCGGCAGCTTCTTCCAGCGCTGCGGGTCGTCCAGCATGGCGCGGACCTGTTCGGCTAGGTACGTCGAAAGCGGGAATTTGCCACCGCCATAGTAAGGTACCTTGGCGTCGCTGCCGGGTGCGTTCGAGACGAAGCACTCATTCTCGCGGATGCCTTCGAAGCGCAGCACCTTGCCGGCGAACATGAAGGTATCGCCGTGCGTCAGCGTCTCGAGGAAGGCCTCCTCGATCTTGCCCAGAACCCGGCCGCCACGCGAGGCCGCGCCTCTGCTGCCGGCCTGCACGTAGCGGACGTTGAGCGCCGGCACTTCGATGATGGTGCCGACATTGAGCCGGTATTGCTGGGCGACGCGAGGATTTGAGACCCGCCACAGCCCGTCCCTGTTGAGACGAATACGGGCGTAGCGTTCGTAGTTCTTCAGCGCATAGCCGCCGGTGGCGACGAAATCGACGACGCGATCGAATGTCGGCCGATCGAGATCGGCATAGGGTGCAGCCGTCCGCACTTCCTCGAACAGCGCATCGGCATGGAACGGCGCACCGCAGGCACAGCCCAGTACGTGCTGCGCCAACACGTCGAGACCGCCATTGACCAACGGCGGGGTGTCCTGGGCGCCGAGATAATTGGCGTCGAGCGCCGCCCTGCATTCCAGCACCTCGAAGCGGTTGGCCGGGATCAGGATCGCCTTCGACGGCTCGTCCATACGGTGGTTGGCGCGGCCGATGCGCTGTGCCAGCCGGCTGGCACCTTTCGGCGCGCCGACATGGACGACCAGGTCGACGTCGCCCCAGTCGATGCCGAGGTCGAGCGTCGATGTGGCGACGATGGCGCGCAGGGCGTTTTCGCCCATCGCTTTCTCCACGCGCCGGCGCTGGGCAACATCGAGCGAGCCGTGATGCAGCGCGATCGGCAGGGTGTCCTCGTTGACCCGCCACAACTCCTGGAACAGCAGTTCCGCCTGGCTGCGCGTGTTGACGAACAGCAGGGTTGTCTTGTGGCGCTTGATCTCGTCGTAGATCTCCGGCGTTGCGTAGCGGGCCGAATGTCCCGCCCACGGCACGCGCTCCTCCGAATCGAGAATGGAGATCTCGGGCTTGGCGCCGCCAGTGACGACGATCAGTTCGGCCATCGGCCCCGGTGGATTCTGGTTGACCAGCCAGCGCCGCAATTCGTCGGGCTCGGCGACCGTCGCCGACAGGCCTATCGTCTGCAGGGCGGGCACAAACGAGCGCAGCCGGGCCAGCCCGAGCGACAGGAGATGCCCGCGCTTCGAGGTCACCAGCGAATGCAATTCGTCGAGCACGACATAGCGCAGGTCCTCGAAGAAGCGCCTGGCATCGGGCGCGGCAATCAGCAGCGCCAATTGCTCGGGCGTGGTCAGGAGAATGTCGGGCGGCGCCAGCTTCTGCCGCTGGCGCTTGTGTGCGGGCGTGTCGCCAGTGCGCGTCTCGACGGTGACGGGCAGCCCGATTTCTGCGACGGGTTTGCCGAGATTGCGCTCGATGTCGACGGCCAGCGCCTTCAGCGGCGAGATGTAGAGTGTGTGGATGCCTCGATGCGCCTGCCCCGGCCTTCTCCTCGGTCGGCCAGCCAGTTCGGTCAGCGATGGCAAGAACCCGGCCAGCGTCTTGCCGGCGCCGGTCGGCGCGATCAGCAATGCCGACTGGCCGCCCCGGGCTTTGGCCAGCAAATCGATCTGGTGGGCGCGCGGCGACCAGCCCTTTTCCGCAAACCATTTGACAAATGGCTCGGGCAGGACGACGGCGGCATTCTGTTCGGCAAGGCGCGGCTGCTCTGTCACGCGCCAGAGGTAGCGCGGCGACGCGCAATCGCCAAGCAGAATCGGAACAAAAGGTGATCGATTCGCGTTACGGCCGGCGAAACCCGGTCGGGCCGCCATAGAGATAGCCGATACGGGCGATCGCTTCCTTCAACCCCTCACGCGATACCAGCATGGTGTGCCCGTTGGCGTGGATCATCGCCTCTGCGTCGGTCATAACAGCGACGTGACCTTTCCAGAAGACCAGGTCGCCGCGCCGCAACCCGGCAAAATCCGGCCCGGGGTCGAGCGGCTCGCCGATGGTCGCCGCCTGCATGTCGGTGTCGCGCAGCACTTGCCTGCCAGCCATGTGCATCGCAAGCTGCACCAGGCCGGAACAGTCGATGCCGAAGCCCGAGGCGCCGCCCCACAAATAGGGCGTGCCGAGAAAGCTCTCGGCAACAGCAACGTAGTCGGCGGCTGCCTCGGCGACAGGCCTGAGATGACCCGAGATGACCGCCTGGCCGGACGGCAACAGCGCATAATGCGTGCCGCGCGTTTCGGCTGAGCCCGTCACCGTCACCAACGATCCCATCGAGAGCTGTCCGCTCACCGGGAAGCGCAAGTCGGGTCCTGGATAGAGAAAGGTGCGCGGCACCGAAACGACATGGGTCGGCGCATGGTCCCGCGCGCCCAGTGCCGTGTCGGCGACATAGCCGACATAACCGTCGCGTTCGGCCTGGATCCAGGCCCAGCCTTCGGCGTCCTCGAAGACGAGAATATCGTCGCCGAACAGAAGCTGTGTGTTGACGCCGGCATCCGGCCGCGGCGCCTTGCGGATGTCTGCGACGGAAGCGGTGATGCGAGCCGGCCGGCCGGCGACGAAACGGTCGGCGGAAATCTCGCCTCTCAGCCTGGCGTCGGCGAGATCGGAGCGGAAGGCATGGAGGCGGGCATCCCTGGCGGTCAAATCGGCAACTCGTTCAAATGGACAATTTGGTCAAATGGGCAACTCTTGGGCTCTGGCAATGATAACATCGCCAAAGCGCTCGACAAAGAGCGCGCCTTCGACTGTGCGCCTCACCAGCACGTTTCGCTTGTCCAGCTCGTCGCGGTGGCGCGACACCAGTTTCAGCGCCCCCATCGTATCGAGCGCACGGGTGATCACCGGCTTGGTGACGTTGAGGCGGGCAGCGAGCCCGCGCACCGTGTGTGGCGGCGGATCGAGATAGATGGTGAACAGGATCGCCGTCTGGCGCATGGTAAGGTCGGGCGCGTCGTCGCGCACCTCCGACAGCACCACCTGCTGCCACAGTCGCAAGGCCTGGCTTGGACGCATGATAATCGACATCCGGCCAGCATGACGGAAAATTGTTTCGGTTCCGTTTCAGTCAATACTTTCGTCGGCTATGCCCGAGACATCAGCCGAAGCGGTTCGAAATGACCCGCTCCAGCGCCCTGATGCCTTGCGCCTCGCCACCGGCAAGGCCGTGCGGGCGATCGGACGGGTTCCAGGCGAAGATGTCGAAATGCGCCCAGCCGGCGGTCTTTTCCACGAAGCGCTTCAGGAAAAGCGCCGCGGTGATCGAGCCGGCGAAACCGTCCGATGTGACGTTGTTGATGTCGGCCACCTTCGACGCCAGCTTGGCGTCATAGGGCTTCCACAACGGCATGCGCCACAGCGGATCCTCGACCGCAACGGAGGCGTCCGCCAGCTCGGATGCAAGCGCCTCGTCACCGGTATAGAACGGCGGCAAGTCGGGACCGAGCGCAACACGGGCAGCGCCTGTCAGCGTTGCCATATCGACCAGCATCTGCGGCTCCTCGTCATCGGCCAAGGCCAAGGCATCGGCGAGCACCAGCCGTCCTTCGGCGTCGGTGTTGCCGATTTCGACGGTGATGCCCTTGCGGCTCACCAGCACGTCGCCTGGCCGGAAGGCGTTGCCGGCTATCGAATTCTCGACAGCGGGAATGAGCACGCGCAGGCGGACTTTCAGCCCGGCGGCCATAATCATGGAAGCGAGGCCCAGCACGTTGGCAGCGCCGCCCATGTCCTTCTTCATCAAAAGCATGCCCGAGGACGGCTTGATGTCGAGGCCGCCTGTATCGAAGCAGACGCCCTTGCCCACCAGCGTTATCTTGGGGGCATTGTTCGGCCCCCAAATCATGTCGATCAGGCGAGGCGCGTCGGCAGAAGCCCGACCGACGGCGTGGATCATCGGAAAGTTGGCGGTAAGAAGATCGTCGCCCTTGGTCACCGATATTTCGGCCTTGTGCGTCGCGGCCAAGGTCCGGGCGGCTTTCTCCAACTGCCCGGGGCCCATATCGCTGGTCGGCGTGTTAACCAGATCGCGCGCCAGGAAAATGCCATCGGCGAGGCGGCGGATGCGGGCGACGTCGGTGCCAGCCGGCAGCGCGAGGCGCAGCGTCTTGCCTGGCCTCTTGCCGTAGCGGGTGAAGACATAGCCGCCGAGCGCCACGGCGAGTGCCGTAAGCTCCGGCTTGGCGGGTGCCGACGCAAAATGCCAGTCGCCTTCGGGCAAGGCTCTCGCAAGTGCGCCGATGGCCAGTGCGCCCTCGCCATCACCGGTGCCGAACAGGGCTCCGGCAATCGCGCCGTTGTCGCCAGGCACGATCACCGTCCTGCCGGCCTCGCCGGAAAAGCCGTTGGCCTTGGCCCAGGCGACCGAGGATGGCGCAAGGCCCGCCGCCGCCAGAGCATCCTTCGCTACCAGATGAACCGGCAGCGCATTGCTCAATTCTTTCTCGACGAGTTCGACAGGCATTCGCTGGTCTCCGGGCTTCCGAGTCGGCGTTTCTTAACTCTCCGTTAGGGTTAACAGAATATTTCTGCGGGAGGGAAGATGGCCACGCAAATGGTCACGCGATGAACGGAGCCCTGGTGCCGATGCCGACCAACCGCAGGATGAACGCCAGCGCAAATAGGCTGATCACCACGGCGTTGATGATGGTGCTTGCTGCAGGCGTCGCCGGCTGCGGAACCAGCAAATTGACGACTGGCTCGATTTCTCGTCCAAGCGGCAAGCCGCTGGAAACAATGTCGGCGGGCGAACTGCACAACGCTACGATGGCGCTCGGCCAGTCCTATTCGAAAAACCCCACCGACAAGCGGATCGCGACAAACTATGCCGCGGCGCTGCAGATGGACGGCGACGCAGACCAGTCGCTTGCGGTGATGCGCAAGCTGGCGATCGCCTTGCCGAAGGATCGCGACGTGCTCGCCGCCTATGGCAAGGCGCTTGCCGCCAACGGACAGTTCGAGCCGGCTCTCGATGCCGTGCGCCGCGCGCAGACCCCCGAATATCCTGATTGGAAACTGGTATCGGCGGAAGCTGCCATTCTCGACCAGCTCGGCCAAAAGGATGAGGCGCGCCAAGGCTATCGCAAGGCGCTGGACCTCAGGCCGAACGAACCGACGATCCTTTCCAATCTCGGCATGTCGTACGTGCTGGAAGGCGATTTGCGCACGGCCGAAACCTATATGCGCTCGGCCGCCCAGCAGCCGAATGCCGACAGCCGCGTCCGCCAGAACCTGGCGCTGGTCGTCGGTCTGCAAGGCCGTTTCGACGAGGCCGAGAAGATCGCCTCGCAAGAGCTGTCGCCGGATCAGGCGCAGGCGAACGTCGCTTACCTTCGCCAGATGCTGGCACAGCAGAATGCCTGGAGCCAGCTCAAGGAGCAGGACAAGGCAAAGCCCGCCACCAACTGACTGGCTCGAGCGCCGAACCGGCGCGCGAAATTCCGCAACATGTCAAACGCAAAGAGCCGCGCTGCACCGGCAGCGCGGCTCTGAATCATATCAGCTTTGTGGCGACGCGGCTGGCGCTACTCGCTGCTGGATTTCGGCTGGTCGCCAAAGATGCCGCGCTGGCTCACCTGGATGCCGGCGGGACCCAGAATGATGGCGAACAGTACCGGCAGGAAGAACAGGATCATCGGCACGGTGAGCTTCGGCGGCAGCGCGGCCGCCTTCTTCTCGGCGGCATTCATGCGCATGTCGCGGCTCTCACTGGCAAGCACGCGCAACGCATGCGCCACGGGCGTACCGTAGCGCTCAGCCTGAACCAACGCCTGGGACACCGACCTGACGGATTCCAGGCCGGTTCGGCTTGCAAGGTTCTCGTAGGCCTGCTTGCGCTCCTGGAGATAGGAAAGTTCGGCGTTGGTCAGGATGAATTCTTCCGCCAATGCCACCGATTGCGCGCCGATCTCATCGGCGACCTTGCGAAGCGCTGCTTCCACCGACATGCCGGACTCGACGCATATCAGCAACAGGTCGAGCGCGTCCGGCCACGCCATCTGGATCGACTGCTTGCGCTTGGTAGCGCGGTTGTTGACGTAGAGCACCGGTGCGTAGAACCCCGCATAGGCAACCACGATGCACACGAACAGCTTCACGAAAATCGGCTGCTCCGGCAATCCTCCGAGCACGAACAGATACATCGCCGCCAATGCAAAGCCTATGAAGGGCAGGACGAGACGGAAGAAAAGGAAGCGCGTCAGCGGATTTTGCCCGCGAAAACCCGCCACTTTCAATTTCTGCAAGGTACCTTCATCCGCCAGCGCACGCCTGAGATCCAGGCGATCGACAATATTGCGCATGCCGACCGACTGTTCTTCGCGCAGGCCCTTGCGGCGGCGGTCGGCTTCGACTGCCAGTCGCGCGCGCTGCTTGGCGCGCAGCTCATCGCGCTCCAGCGCTACGGATTTCATGCGCGCCTTGAGCTGGTTCCCGCCAAAGGCGGGCAGCAGCGTGAAGACGGTCGCAAACACCGCGATGCCGACCAGCAGTGCGATCAGCAGGGACGGGTCGGTGAGAGTTCTGATGACGTGATCGGTCATACGCGAGTCCTAGACTTCGAAGTTCATCATCTTGCGCATTACCAGGACGCCCATCGACATCCAGATGCCGGAACAACCGAGGATCAGATGGCCGGTGCTGGTGACGAAGAGGGGCATGATGTAGTTCGGGCTCGTCAAATAGACGAGAAAGGCGACGACGAAAGGCAACGCGCCGATGATCACGGCGGATGCCTTGGCTTCCATGGACAACGCCTGGACCTTGGCTTTCATTTTCTTGCGGTCGCGAAGTACACGCGAAAGATTGCCCAGCGCTTCGGAAAGATTGCCGCCGGCCTGAGACTGGATCTGGATGACGATGCCGAAGAAGCTCGCCTCGGTGCACGGCATCGTTTCGGGCATGCGCATGGCCGCGTCGGGGATCGACAAACCCATTTGCTGCGAATCGACTATGCGGCGGAACTCGGTCTTGACCGGTTCGGGGGATTCGTTGGCGATCAGGCGCACGGCATCGTTCAGCGGCAGGCCGGATTTTACCGCACGCACGATGATATCGAGCGCGTTCGGAAATTCGTTGAGGAACGCCTTGACGCGGTGCGCGCGGCGAAACGAGACGAACCAGCGGGGGAGACCCAAAACGCCGACCAGCAGCGCAGCCGGCAAGACCAGCAACGGTGCGCCGATGAAATAGACAAGAGCCGTCAAGACGATGCCGCAGACCGCCGAGTAGACATAGAAGCGCTCAAGCGAGATCTTCATGCCGGCCTGACGGATTTGGATCTTCAGCGGTGGTTTCTTGACCAGGCTCTGATTGGACTTTTGCTTTTGATCGAGATCCTTCAGCGAATCCTGGACGGACTTGCGACGCTTGGCCGCTTCCGCCACGCGATCGCGCGAAGCCTTGACGACGGAACGATCCGTCTCGGCGGTCTTGATCGATTCAAGCCGCTTGCCGACCTGCTTCTCGGTGCTGATCCGGTTGAACAGGAAAGCATAGGCCACAGCGCCGGCGCTGAAGCCGGCGAGCACGACGAATGCCAATGCGGTGCCGTCAATTCCGAACATCGACCCTGGCCCCCAGGCTTCCAGACGGATCAGTCAGCGCGTTTCTCCATTGCCTCTAGCGCAACGGCGAGGCGCTGCTCCTCGCCGTAATAGCGGGCGCGCTCCCAGAAATGCGGACGGCCGATGCCAGTCGACACGTGCTCGCCCAGCAGCCTGCCGTTCGCGTCCTCGCCCTTGATGTTATAGAGAACGATGTCCTGGGTGATGATGACGTCACCCTCCATGCCGATCACCTCGGTGATGTGGGTGATGCGCCGCGATCCGTCGCGCAGGCGTGCAGCCTGTATGATCACGTCGACGGAGCCGACGACGATTTCGCGCACGGTTTTTTGCGGCAGCGTGTAGCCGCCCATGGCGATCATCGACTCTATACGGTTGAGGCATTCGCGCGGGCTGTTCGAGTGGATCGTTCCCATCGAGCCGTCATGGCCGGTGTTCATCGCCTGCAGCAGGTCGAACACTTCGGGTCCGCGCACTTCGCCGACGATAATACGTTCGGGGCGCATGCGCAGACAGTTCTTGACCAGGTCGCGCATGGTCACTTCGCCCTCGCCTTCGAGGTTGGGCGGACGGGTTTCGAGACGCACCACATGTGGCTGCTGCAATTGCAGCTCAGCTGAGTCCTCGCAGGTGATGACGCGTTCCTCGCGGTCGATATAGTTGGTCAGACAATTGAGCAGCGTCGTCTTGCCTGAGCCGGTACCGCCCGAGATGACAATGTTGCAGCGGACACGGCCGATGATCTTGAGAATCTCGGCCCCTTGCGGCGAAATCGAGCCGAACTTGACCAGCTGGTCGAGCGTCAGCTTGTCCTTCTTGAACTTGCGGATGGTAAGTGCGGTGCCGTCGATAGCCAGGGGCGGTGCGATGACGTTGACACGGGAGCCATCAGGAAGACGCGCATCGCAGATCGGGCTTGATTCATCGACGCGGCGGCCGACTTGGCTGACGATACGCTGGCAGATGTTGAGGAGCTGCTGGTTGTCGCGGAAACGGATGCCGGTCTGCTCGACCTTGCCGTTGACTTCGATGTAGACGTTCTTGGAGCCATTGACCATGATGTCGGCAATATCGTCGCGAGCAAGCAGTGGCTCCAGCGGCCCGTAGCCCAAAACGTCGTTGCAGATATCCTCGAGAAGCTCTTCCTGCTCAGCGATGGACATCGCGAAATTCTTGATCGCGATGATGTCGTTGACAATGTCGCGGATTTCCTCGCGCGCGCTTTCGGGATCGAGCTTGGCGAGCTGCGACAGATCGATCGTATCGATGAGTGCGGCGAAGACCTGGCTTTTGGTGTCGTAGTAGGTTTCGCTCTTTTGGCGCTGGATAGTTTTCGGCTCCGGGGCCAATGGCGGCGGCTCGACCGCACGGCGAACCGCCGGCGCGGCAGGCGCGCCGGATGGCGGCAGCGCCGCCGGCCTGGCAGTGACAGCAGCTTCCACAGGGTTCGCGGCCGCCGGCGCAGCAGGTGCGGGTGCTGGCTGACGGAATTCCGGAATGGTCCGGTTGCCGTCGTCGCTGCCTCTTTTACCAAACATGATCGCTTACCAATTCCACCGCTGAGGCATCACTTCTTGTTGCGCGAAAGCTTGCCGATCAGGTTGCCGAGCCCAGCCTTTTTCTTCACCTTGATTTCGCTGCGCCCTGTCAGCACATGGGCGATCTCGTTGATCATGGCGACGACCGGACTCTTGGCATCCATTTCACCGAGCATACGTCCATTGTTGGCAGCATTTCCGAACAAAAGCGGCTCGAACGGGATGATCGACATCGGCGAAAGGCCGAGCGATTCGGAGAAGTCGGACGGCGTAATCTCGGGACGTTTCGGCACACCGGCCTGGTTGATTACAAGCTTTGGCGCAGGATCGTTCGGACGAAGCCGCTTCAGCATGTCGACCAGGTTCTTTGTGTTTCGCAGATTGGCCAGTTCGGGCGTCGCCGTGATGACGATCTCGTCGGCCTTGACCAGCGTGTTCTTGGTCCAGCCGGCCCACACGTGGGGAACATCGAGCACGAGGAGCGGCGCGCTACGCTGGGCTATGTCGATAAGCTGGGTGAAGGCGTCAGGATCGAAATCGTAGACCCGCTCCAGGGTCGAAGGTGCCGCAAGCAGCGACAGGTGCTCGGCGCATTGGGCGAGCAGCCGGTCGAGATAGACCTCGTCGACGCGTTCCGGCGAGAAGACCGCCTCGGCAATGCCTTGCGCCGGATCCTGGTCGAAATTGATATTGGCCGTTCCGAAAGCGAGGTCGAGATCGGCGATAACCACTTCGGATTTGAAAAGGGACGACATGGCCCAGGCCACATTATGGGCAATGGTCGAGGAGCCGACGCCGCCCTTGGCGCCGATGAAGGCAATCGAGCGGCCGATCGGCTCAGCTTCCGGATCGACGAAGATCGAAGACACCACGCTGACGATGTCGGCCATCGATACGGGCGCGATGACATATTCGGAAATGCCCGAACGGATGAGTTCGCGGTACAGGCCGACATCGTTGTAGTGGCCGACAACCACCACCTTGGAGGTCGGATCACAATGCTCGGAAAGCTGGGCGAGTTGTTCCAGCAACAGCTTCGGCTCGCTGCGCGATTCAAGCAGGATCATGTTCGGTGTCGGCGCAGACTGATAGAATTCGATGGCGGTGGGGATGCCCCCCATATGCACCTTCAAATGTGCCTTGGCCATGCGGCGATCCTCGCCGGCGCGCTCGACCGGATTGGCTACGCCTTCGGTCTCGCAAAATGCCTGGATCGAAATGCGCGGGATCGGCCGCAACGCCTGCATCGCGGCAATATCCTGCTCCGAGGTTTCGCCGCCCGGTACCTCTGTGTCATAGGCAAGATTGCTCATTGTCATCACTTTCCGTGACTTGCGCGGCTTAGGGTTTGTTGAGCCTCAACACTCGTTAATATTCGACTTCCGAATTGCCGAGGAATTCGTCCGAAATACCTCTGTCACGATAGACGTCGATCACCGCGCCGCGATTTTCCGCGTCGATCGGCGTCGGCTTGCGTGGCCCGATCAGATCGGCCGGATTGGCCATCTGGGCAGCCAGGTTGTTCTGATACGAACAGCCGAAATCGGCATAGTGCTTGTTTTCCGAAGTCTGCAGCAGGTCTTCGGGCCAGCGCCCGCATCTATCCGTCTGAGCCTTAACCGAGACGTAGGCAACACGGACCGGTGCGGACGCTTCGGCCGAAACAGACTGATAGGATCGCATGGCGATCCGCTTCCGGCTGATGCCGCTCGCTATGGCTAGCCTGGCGAAATCGCGGCCGGCCGCGGCCGCTGCGATTTCGTTGGCCGAGCCACTCGGAATCTCGATCGTCAGTACCGGAGCTGCGCTCCTGTCGTACCCGTCCAGAAAGCCCAGGAGCGTGTCGCGCTGGAACCTGGTCATGCCGCGGTCGCCGGCGCCGACCGGAAGGTCGATCTTCTGGATCTTCTCGGCGATGACGATCGGATGGGTGGTGCGATAATCGTCAGGTATGGCACCCACCGTGACGCTGTCGCGATTGGCGCAGCCGGCCAGCAATGCCGCCACCGCGATCGCCATGATGGGAACGGCCGGCCGCCAGATTCGCGAATGGACGGACTGTATCGCGGTGACCGCCCTTGCCTTCGATACTGACTGAGACATGTCCACTTCCCCGCTTACTTGTAGATGAAGCCGACAACGCCGTGATAGCGGCCGTTGGGCTTGTCGGTCTGCATGGTGCCGTAGACACGGTTGACGCGGCCAAGGAAAATGCCGGCGCCATCGCTGGCGGCGTTGAAATTGTCATCCGGCTTGGCAAGATCGTTGCGCGCCACCGGCTTCACCAGATAGGGCGTAATGATGATGACGAGCTCGGTCTCGTTGCGGACGAAATCCCTGCTGCGGAACAGCGCGCCAAGCACTGGAATCTTTGTCAGACCAGGCAAGCCGTTGACGGCTTGCCTGAGATCGTCGCGGACAAGGCCGGCAATCATCATCGAGCCGCCCGAAGGCAGTTCCACTGTTGTGTCGGCCAAGCGCTTGCGGAGCGACAGGGCATTCATGCCCGGGCTTGTTACGCCTTCGGACAAAGACACAGACCCCTCCGTTGTCGGCTCGGAGACCGAGGTTCTGACTTTCAGGCTGATGCGGCCGGGAGACAGCACCACCGGCTGGAATTCCAGGCCAATGCCGTATTCGATCTTCTCGACCGAATACGTCTTCAGACCGGTCTGGTTATCGTTGGATACGGCTTGGGAAACGCTGGTCACCATGTTGTATTCGCCGCCAACCTTGAAGGTCGCCTTCTCGCCAGATACGGCCGTCAATGTTGGTTCGGCGAGGGTTTTCATGACGCCGGACTGTTCCATGGCATTGATGTAGGCCTGCAGCGTCGAGCTGCCGATAGAGAGGCCCGAGTTCGACAGCGACTTGCCCAAACCAGTGAAATTGTCGCTTACCGCGCCCCAACTAATGCCGTTGCTGCTGCCGTTGCCGACCATGTTGACGCCGAGCTGCTTCATCACCGAGCGGCTGACTTCCGCGACCGTCACCTTCAGCGTCACCTGGTCGTCGCCGATAATCTGCAGCAGGTTGACGATCTTGCTGACGCGGCGCTCGGCATCCGGGTTATCGATCGCGACGCCGGCTTCAGCCGAACCGCCGGCAGCGGTCTGCGAATATTGACCCGTGGTCGCCTCGCCGCCGGACACGAAAATGGTTGCCAGATCGGCCGCGCGCTTGGCGTCCAGAGGAGTGTCCACGGTTCCGGTCAGAACGACGTTGTCGTTCAGCAACTCGACCTTGACCTCCGATGACGGGATGAAGCGCTTGATATAATCCTCCAGCCCGGCGACATCACGTTCGACCGCCAGGTCGAGGCTGACGATCTGCTCGCCATTCGGGCCAAAGACGAAGATGTTGGTCTCGCCGACCGCCTTTCCGAACAGATAGATACGCCGGGCGGTGCGGGTCACCGCGTCGGCTACAGCGGGGTTGGCGACGAGAATATCATAGGCATCGCTCGGCAGGTCGATGACCACCGATTTGTTGAGCCCGAGCTTGACCCGCTGGGTGGCAGTCGAAGCCGTGACCCTGGCATTGTTCGCCGCACTGGCATCGAGGATGCCATATGCATTCGTTCCAAGGAGAAACAGGCCGATCGCCGCAGCCAGCGTGAGCGGCAGTTTGGTTTTTAGACTCATTTCCTTGCCCCCACTTCGGAAACTTCGCCCGACTTGATCAACCGCACCGTTCCGCGCCGGCCATTGCCGGAAACCAGGTAGTCGGCTTCGCCCACATTCTTGTCCTGACTGTCCTTGATCGAGCGCAGCGCCAGAGTCAGGCGATCCGCCATCTGCTGTGCGACGGTGATGATCTCGGACTGCTGCGGCGTCAGTTCCAGGGTGGCGGTCTGGCCAACCCTGGTCTTCTTGCCTTCCTCGTCCTCCTGAATGGTCTGGTCGATCGCCAGGACGCGAATGTTCTTCAGGATAGTTTCGGTCGTGAAGCCCGGACCACCGCCATTGGCGGGATCGGCTCTGCGGGTCATGATGACGTCGACGAAATCGTTGGGAAGAATAAAGCCGCCGGCCGAGGTGTCCGCCGAGATGCTTGTGGCGACGGCCCGCATGCCGGAGGGCAGGATCGACGACATGAAGCTTTGCCCTTCACCGATCAGCTTCGAGCGCCGCAGCGGCTCGCCGGCGTACAGCGCCACGCGGGCGACGGCGCCCTTCAGCTTGTCCAGCGCTTCAGGCTCGGCGGCGCGGGTGATGAAATTTGCGTTGATGCCGGCGGACGGCCATGACTCCCAGGAAATGTTGTTTTCAAGCGGACTGCCCATCGGAACGTCGCCGGAAAGGACCAGCACATCCTGCAGCGCGATCGCCGGCGCCTGAGGACCGGAATCGACAACCGGAGGCGGCGGAGCCACGACCATGTTCTTCGCGACATAGCCTGCACCACCGGCCGCGGCTATCGCCACGCTCAGAATAATCAATCGGGATGCTGGCATCTGTCCGAACCTCGCCTTGGCAAACCACGTAGCCAAGCCGGACTTTGCAGCGGCAATCGTCAAAACAAGGTTAATGTTATACTTACGATCGTGATTAATTTAACGTTTACATAAATTAGAGCGACAGGCCCGGCCCGAAGGAAAACGTGGCCAACTCGCCTGCTCGGCGCCAACGGCATAAAGCGAAATTCAGCCCGCCAGCCTGGTAAGTGCCCAGGCCATCAACGGCGAGTCGGAATAGGTGAGCAGACCGCCAATGCCAAGCGCGATGCCGTACGGAACGCCGGTCGCCTCATCGGCGAAATGGCGCAGGAACGGATTGTGGCTTGTGACGGCGGCAAGCGGCGATTTTCGATAGGCGAGGATGGCTAGCGTCAGCAGGCCGCCGATGAATGTCGAGGCGACGAGGTACTCGATGAGATGGATGTTCAGTCCCATCCACATGGCAGTGGCGGCCAGAAGCTTGGCGTCGCCGCCGCCCATGCCGCCCAGCGCGAACAGGCCGAACGTCACCGCGAGAACCAGGCCGGCGGCGGCGAAATGCCAGCCATAGGTGGCCCAGTCCATGCCGGTCAAAGGTGCAACCAAGGCGAAGACAACCACAAGCAACACCGGCACGCGATTGGCGATCGTCATCGAAAGCATGTCCGAGATCGCGGCAAAAAGCATGCAGAACGGAAACACGACGAAGATCACGGCTTCAAGCATCAGCGCGTCTATGACCAAATTGCATCTGGCCCCCAGCCTAGTCCTATTCGATTAATGATTGACGAGGCCTAAATTTCAAATCACGCCGGGACTAAATAAGGGCCGCCAGTGCGGCGGCCCTTATTTGAGAACAACCGAACCTGTTACGGTCAGCTACCGTTCACCTTAGTGGAGATGGCGGTGAACTTGGCGTTCAGCGAGTTGCCGAGCTGGCCGGCGCCGACCATGATGGCGAGTGCGATAAGAGCGGCGATCAGACCGTATTCGATAGCGGTCGCGCCGGATTCGTCCTTCACAAAACGTGCGATGAGGTTAGACATTCGAGCTCCTACTCCAATTGTTACAGCACTTCCGTCAACTTCTCTTGGTGGTTGATCGGATGCTGCAAATCTAAGGAGAAGCTGTTTCAATCGGCTTAATAAACAGGCTTACCGATTCCTTTCCCGCTTCGACGACATTGCGTGGTTAACCCAGAACTAAAATACCCGCCGCTGGGCCCACGGGGTGACAAAAGGGCGCAAAAGGCGCAATTCGGCAAAGACGTTCCAGCCGTGCCGGCTGAGCCCAAATACCGGTTCCGGCTTAATCCTGAACTCCAGCCGCTTAACGGTTGGTTCACCAATCTCGTTCATGTTCTGTTGAACAGTTTGCCAGGGGAGCGCCTCAATGGCCGGGCCGAGATCATCATTTCCAGTTGCCGTGCTTTTTGCCGCAGCGGCTTTCGCCGTTCCAGCCAAGGCCGGCGCCGGCATCGAGGTGACGATGAACCAGGCAAAGATTATCAAATTGTCGCGCGCCGCCGATACGATTGTCGTCGGCAATCCGGCGATCGCCGACGCCTCCGTGCAGGACGCATCGACGATCGTACTGACCGGCAAGGGATTTGGTGTCACCAATCTCGTCGTCCTCGACCAGGAGGGCAACCCGATCGTCGATGAGCAAATAACCGTCGTGCGCCAGGCAGCGTCGTCGGTGCGCATCTATCGGCGTTCCGAAGTACAGACCATGTCCTGCGCGCCATATTGCGAAAGCTCGTATAAGAGCGATGCCGAGAAGGCCTCTGAAGCCGAAATGAGCGCCGGGCATTAGCTAGCCGACGTCTCCGCCTTTGGCGGGAACGTGCTTCGGTTATCGCCGGGTTAAGGCCTTCCCGTTGAATTTAACGGTCATTCCAACCGGACTTCAATCGGTTCCGACTAAGGGTGGGACCGATACAGAAGCGGCATCGGCGTGTAGAGAACATGAGCAAGGCAGGACGAGCAGGTTTTCCCGGACGGTTTTTGGGCGACCGACGCGGAAGCACGGCGATCGAATTCGCCATGCTTGCAATTCCTTTCGCGCTTCTTGTCTTCGCCATCCTGGAGAGCTGCATTTCTTTTGCCGCACAGGAAGTGATGGCAAACGCCACAGACGACATCGCGCGCCAACTGCGTACCGGCCAACTAAGACCGGCCGATGTGTCCGGGACCAAGCTGCGGGACATGATCTGCACAAAATTGGAGATCATGGTTGCCAGCACCTGTCCCGGATTGCTGGTGGATTTGCGCGAATATCCGACCTTCGCCGATGCGGCGCTGGCCGGTTTCAAGATCCAGGATGGCGATGTCGTGCTGACCAAGGGCACGAGCACACAGACCTTCACCGTCGCACCTGGCCTGGCGGAGTCGAGAAACATGCTGCGGGTTTTTTACAAATGGCCGGTGATGACCGACTTCATGGCCAAATCGATGGCCAACCTGAAGGACGGCAAAACGCTGCATTTTGCTTCGATCACTTGGCAGAACGAGCCGTTCGACAACTGAACCACGTAGTCGCTTGAAAAGGGCAAAGCCATGATTCGTGCGGGGGCACAGCTGGGCATCGCAGGGATTTGTACAAGAGTAGTCCGGCTTTGCTCGGACCGCCGCGGTATTGCGGCTGTCGAGTTTGCCCTCATCGTGCCTGTCCTGTTGATCATGTACTTTATGACAATGGAGGCCTCGCAAGCCATCGAGACCAGCAAGAAGGTCAGCCGCATCGGCAGCATGGTAGCGGACCTCGTCACGCAGCAGCAGACCATCAAGGCGGCCGATGTCGATGCCATCATGGCGATCGGCAGTTCCACGCTTCAGCCCTACAACCGCTCGAAACCGAAGATCATTATCACGGCGATACAGGTGACGAACGAGACGACGCCGAAAGTCCTGGTCGTGTGGTCGCGCAAAGTGGTCGATGGTGTCTCTAGCGTCGACGCCGTCAAGGATTCCACCACAACGGTCCCGAGCGCGCTCAAGATCAAAGGCACTTTCCTCATTCGGGTCGAAAGCGATCTCGCCTACAAGCCAATCATCACCTGGTCGGCGGACGGCCAAAGCCGGTTCGGGTTGAGTTCGGTCTTCAATTCGATATCGATGGCGGAAACTTATTATCTGCGGCCGCGCCGGAGCCCGACCATTCCGTGTAGCGATTGCTGACGCCTGAAGCCCGCCAACCGGGCTGTTGCTAATGCTTGCGACCGCGGGCCGAGACTAGGCGCACGATGGCCGCAGCCAGCACATAGTCCCTCGGACCGGCAACGGCGAACCCGCCGGAGTGTCTCTGCTCCAGAAGATCGTAAATGTCCGGCGCGGTTGATCTGAGATTGGTGAGAAACACGGTGAGCCGGCGCTTGGCTTCGGGGTCCAGATCGCTGCGGACGGCT
The DNA here is from genome assembly GCF_040317925.1 of Mesorhizobium sp. M1348. Taxonomy (NCBI): domain Bacteria; kingdom Pseudomonadati; phylum Pseudomonadota; class Alphaproteobacteria; order Hyphomicrobiales; family Phyllobacteriaceae; genus Mesorhizobium; species Mesorhizobium sp. M1348. The sequence continues at coordinate 81,955 of NZ_JAMYLH010000014.1, forward strand.
CCACGCCGCGCATTTCCATCGGCAGATCGACCATGCCGCGATTCGTCTCTCTCGGACCAGCACGCCAAGCCGTGCTGTTTGGGTTTCCGAATTGCCAATGGCGGCGCGGAACCCTATGTCTGAGCCAACACACAGGCAATGATGAACCTTTCAATGGCACGCGCCTTCCTTTTTGTCCTTGACTCTTTCGGCATCGGCGGCGCGGCCGATGCCGAACTCTATGGCGACACCGGCTCCAACACGTTCGCACACATCGCGCGGGCCTGCGCGGAAGGCCGCGCCGATCGCGAAGGCCTGCGTGACGGACCCCTTCTCGTACCAAACATGCTCGCGCTCGGCCTCGGCCAGGCCGCGGCAACGGCGACGGGTTTCAGGTTCGAGAATGGCGGCAGTGCCCCGCTTGCCGCCGCCTTTCACGGCGCGGCCCAAGAGGTTTCGAGCGGCAAGGACACGCCATCGGGCCATTGGGAGATAGCCGGCCTGCCGGTCCGTTTCGACTGGGGTTACTTCCCGGACACGATTCCCGCCTTTCCGGCCGAGTTGACCGAAGCAATGGTGCGTGAAGGGAAGGTGCCCGGCATCCTCGGCAATTGCCATGCTCCGGGCACCGAGATCATCGAACGGTTCGGCGAAGACCATATTCGCACCAGCAAACCGATCTGCTACACCTCGATCGACTCCGTCCTGCAGATCGCCGCGCATGAGGTCCATTTCGGCCTGGAACGGCTTTACGAGTTCTGCAAAGTGGTGCGCAGGCTCGTCGATCCGCTGAATATCGGCCGCGTCATCGCACGGCCGTTTATCGGTGAAATCGCCGCTACGTTCGAGCGAACGCATAATCGTCGCGACTATGCCGTACCGCCGCCGGAACCGACGCTGCTCGACCGGCTGACGGCGCGCGGCAGCCGGGTTATCGCGGTCGGCAAGATCGGCGACATTTTCGCCCATCGGGGGATCTCGGAAGTCCGCAAGGCTGCCGGCAACATGGCGATGTTCGACAAAGCGCTTGGTGCCATGGAAGACGCCCGCGACGGCGACCTCGTCTTCGCGAACTTTGTCGACTTCGACACCGAGTTCGGGCATCGGCGCGACGTTGCGGGGTATGCCGCCGCACTCGAAGCTTTCGACCGGCGCCTGCCCGAGGCATTCGCACGGCTGAGGCCAGGCGATCTGCTCATTTTGACCGCCGATCACGGCAACGATCCGACGTGGCGCGGCACCGACCACACGCGCGAGCGTATTCCGGTTATCGGGACACGGCCGGGTTTCAAAGGCGCAGACGTCGGACTGAGGACAACATTTGCCGACATCGGCGAAACCGTGGCCGAACATCTCGGGCTGGCGCGCGGCCGTCACGGCACCTCCTTCCATGCCGCGATAGGTGGCCATGCCTGAGCTACCGGAGGTCGAGACAGTCAGGCGCGGTCTGCAGCCGGCCCTTGAAGGTGCCCGCATTGTCGGTGTCGAGGCACGCCGGCCGGACTTGCGGTTTCCGTTCCCCGAGAGATTTTCGGAGCGGCTGACCGGCAAGACGATTGCGGCGCTCGGCCGCCGTGCCAAATATCTGACGATGCACGTGGACAACGGCCCGGTTCTGATCTGCCATCTCGGCATGTCGGGGTCGTTTCGCATCGAAACGGCCGACGAGAGCGCAACGCCCGGCGCGTTCCACTACGAACGTTCGAAAAACACTGCTCACGATCACGTCGTCTTCGAAATCGTATCACCTGCCGGCGTCCGCTCTCGCGTGATCTTCAACGACCCGCGCCGCTTCGGGTTTATGCTGTTTTCGGAAGGCGAGCCCGACATGCATCCGATGCTGGCGGGATTAGGCGTCGAGCCTACGGGCAATGCACTGGACGGCGCGCTGCTCGCTTCGTTGCTGAAAGGTCGCAAGTCACCGCTGAAAGCGGCACTTCTGGACCAACGGCTGATCGCCGGGCTAGGCAATATCTACGTCTCGGAAGCGCTTTGGCGGGCCGGCCTGTCGCCGCTGCGCGAAGCGGGCACCCTCGCGAGAGCCGGCAAGAAAGCCAAAGAGCAGAGCGAAAGCCTGGCCGAAGCAATCCGCTCGGTCGTCGCCGATGCGATCGCCGCCGGCGGCTCGTCGTTGCGCGATTATATGCAGACCGATGGATCGCTGGGCTACTTCCAGCATTCCTTCGCGGTTTACGATCGCGAGGGGGAAGCCTGCTCCAAGCCTGGTTGTCGCGGCCACATCGAGCGTATCGTGCAAAGCGGTCGCTCGACTTTCCACTGCCGGACCTGTCAGGCTTGAACCAGAAGCGAGGAGGAGGAGCAAAGCATGGGCTACGAAACCATCATCGTCGAAACCCGCGGCAAGGTCGGGCTGATTACGTTGAACCGGCCGCAGGCGCTCAATGCGCTGAATTCACAAGTGCTGGCGGAACTGGTCGCGTCGGTGAACAGCATGGGCGCAAATGCAGACATCGGCGCCATGGTCATCACTGGTTCGGACAAGGCTTTCGCGGCAGGTGCCGATATCAAGGAAATGCAGTCGATCTCCTACGTGGATGCCTATCTGCAGGATTTCTTCGTCGGCTGGGAAGAATTTACGCGGGCACGAAAGCCGATCATCGCGGCGGTGGCGGGCTATGCGCTGGGCGGCGGCTGCGAACTGGCGATGATGTGCGATTTCATCATCGCCGCCGACACCGCCAAGTTTGGCCAACCCGAGATTACGCTGGGCGTCATGCCTGGCATGGGCGGATCGCAGCGCCTGACCCGCTTCGTCGGCAAGTCGAAGGCGATGGATATGTGCCTGACGGGGCGGATGATGGACGCAGCCGAGGCCGAGCGTTCCGGCCTGGTCTCGCGCGTGGTGCCAGCCGGCGAGTTGATCGAGGAAGCGCTTAAGGCAGCGGCCAAGATTGCTAGTTTTTCCTTGCCGTCGGTGATGATGGCAAAGGAGGCCATCAACCGCGCCTATGAGACGACGCTCACCGAGGGTCTGCGGTTCGAGCGCCGGCTGTTTCATTCGCTGTTTGCGCTGGATGACCAGAAGGAAGGCATGGCGGCCTTCACCGGCAAGCGGAAGCCGAATTTCACGAACCGATGAGATGACGAAGGCGCCGGTCAAAAAGAAAGCGCTGCAGCGTTGACGCGCCGGAAAAGCTGAACTATAAGCCGCACCAACCGAGGCGGCCCTGTGGCTGCCCGTTTGTTTTTTGCGCCCTGCGGTATCCCGCAAGCGCCCACCAGATCAGAAGAGAGGCACCATGGCCAATACCTCCTCGGCCAAAAAGGCAACGCGCAAGATCGCCCGTCGCGCAGCGATCAACAAGAACCGCCGCTCCCGCGTCCGGACCTACATCCGCCAGGTCGAAGAGGCGCTCGCGGCTGGCGACAAGGCGGCCGCACAGGCTGCCTTCAAGGTGGCCGAGCCGGAATTGATGCGCGCCGCGACCAAGGGCGTGGTGCACAAGAACACGGCATCGCGCAAGGTGTCGCGGCTGGCCCAACGGGTCAAGGTGCTGTCAGCCTAATATATCCATTCCTGAACTGCGCTTCTTCAAACCCGGCCAATCGCGCCGGGTTTTTTCGTTTGCCGGCAAGTACTTAAAAGAAAGCCCGCAAAACGGCGCTCCGCGAGCATTTCAAAGTTCGAAATGCTTTGCCGGCATATACATGCCCGCTCATATTCGGAGCCTCCGAAACCGCCAATACGAAAATTTCCGAGCGTCACAGATTACCGTTTCTTTTCAGAAGCTTACCGATGGTGATCCACAGCTTGTTCACATCAGCTGCAGCCGATAGGCGACAATTGGCTGTCAAGTGAATTATTTCAGAAAATTTCGCGTTGTGTGGCCTTTTTCATATTCGCCGGAAAAGGGTTTGAATCACAATGGCTTTGTCAAAATCAACTGTTGCAGCATGGCGTTCGAAACGTCCCTTGCTAGTCAGATTCCTTAAAAATCCGTTAGGGGTGGCCTTGCCCTATCCACAGCGATTTCGGTAATGTCTGTCCATCGAAGGGACGGGCCCTTGGCCCTTGACCAGCCTGAAACCGGCCAGCTCAAATTGGCAGAGTTTACAGCGCGGATTCAACTCCGCGGACGGGGTTGGTTTGTCTTTTCGATACGGTAGGGGACTGGCGTAATTGTACATGGCAGGTCGACGGTGCGCCGGCGGTTTTTCGCCGGACGGCATTTTGTTGCCCTGACATGACCAAAGCGGATCGGCTCTTCGGCGCCGGACCGACAAGGAGGCGATTCATCAGCCGGCGGCGGCGATGGTGTCGCAGCGAAGACACGGTCGCCGGAAACATGGATGCAGGAGGCGCATCCCCGGCGGAAAACAGGTACAAGAGACAAGGAACTCGATCATGCAGAGCGGCGGCATCGAAAGGGAGCTTACAGGCGACCTCCCATTTCCTGGAACGTTAATCGGAAGGAACGACATGGCGGCTTCCAATGAAGCTGAACAGAAGTTCGATCGGGTCAAGGCCCAGCTAAAGGCGCGTCTGGGAACCGAGGTCTATTCGAGCTGGTTCGGGCGCATGAAGGTCGCTGAATCCTCCAAGGGCATTGTTCGCATCTCGGTGCCAACCGCATTCCTGCGTTCATGGATCAACGGCCACTATCTCGATCTCATCACCGAGTTGTGGAAGCACGAGGATCCGGAGATCCTCAAGATCGAGATCGTCGTTCGTACCGCCACACGCCAGGGCCGCAACAGCGTCGAGCCAGAAGTGGCCCCGGCGCGCAAGATGACCAGGCAGACGCAAACCGCGCTCTCTGCCGGCACGGCGAGCCCCAGCAGGGTCGAACGGGTCCCGGCACCCCGCCCGGGGATGCCGGCAGAGACCGAGTTCCGGCACAATGTGCTCGGTTCGCCGCTCGATCCACGCTACACTTTCACCTCCTTCATCGAAGGACCATCGAACCGAGTGGCTTTTGCCGCCGCCAAGGCGGTCGCGGAATCGCAGTCGAGCGCGGTGCGTTTCAATCCGCTCTTTCTTCACGCGACGGTCGGGCTGGGCAAAACGCATCTGTTGCAGGCCATCGCCGCAGAATCGCTGAAGCAGAATCCGAAATCGCGGGTCGTCTATCTGACGGCTGAGTATTTCATGTGGCGGTTCGCCACCGCGATCCGTGACAACAACGCACTGACGCTGAAAGAACAGCTGCGCGACATCGACCTCCTCATCATCGACGACATGCAGTTCCTGCAGGGCAAGTCGATCCAGCACGAATTCTGCCATTTGATCAACATGCTGCTCGACAGCGCCAAGCAAGTGGTGGTCGCTGCCGACCGGCCGCCGTCGGAATTGGAGTCGCTGGAGCCACGCGTCCGCTCGCGCCTCAATGGCGGCGTCGCGTTGGAAATGTCAGCCCCGGATTTCGCCATGCGCATCGGTATGCTCAAGCTCAGGCTGGCCACCGCCAAGCTCGACGATGCGTCGCTCGATATTTCCGAAGAGATCCTCAACCACGTCGCCCGCACGGTGACCGGCAGCGGGCGCGAGCTCGAAGGTGCCTTCAACCAGCTTTTGTTTCGCCAATCCTTCGAACCGCAGATCACCATCGACCGCATCGACGAGATCCTCGGCCACATCTATCGTTCGGGCGAGCCCAAGCGGGTGCGTATCGAGGACATCCAGCGCATCGTCGCGCGCCACTACAACGTGTCGAAGACCGAACTTCTGTCCAACCGGCGCACACGCACCATTGTCAAGCCACGGCAAGTCGCCATGTATCTGTCGAAGGTGATGACGCCGCGCTCGCTGCCGGAGATCGGGCGGCGGTTCGGCGGCCGTGACCATACGACCGTGCTGCATGCGGTGCGCAAGATCGAGGATCTTTCCGGTGCCGACAACACACTGGCGCAGGAACTCGAATTGCTGAGAAGGCTGATCAACGACCAGGCCTGACGGCCCGAAAAACCCCGGCTCGCGGACTTCGGCCTTTTTATCCCCAGAAAGCCCGCGCAGCCGGCCCGAACCGGTGGCGCGGGCTTGCGTTTGCCGGGTTTTTCCTGTCAGTTTACGCAGATTCTGAGCCTGTTCAGACCTTTCGCGGGGCGCCGCTTGCCGGAGACCCGTTCATTCATTCAAGCGAGCCTGTTTCGTCATGCGTGTTATCCTGGAACGGTCAAATCTCCTGAAGTCGCTCAACCATGTTCACCGAGTGGTCGAGCGGCGCAACACCATTCCGATCCTGTCGAACGTGCTGCTCAGCGCCGAGGGGGCCAGCCTTGAAATGAAGGCGACCGACCTCGACCTGGAGGTGACCGAAGCAACGCCGGCAAAGGTCGAACGTGGCGGGGCGACGACGGTCCCGGCGCATCTGCTCTACGACATCGTGCGCAAGCTTGCCGACGGCGCGGAGGTGGCGCTGAAGACCGACGAAGACGGCAACGCCATGACGGTGACGTCGGGGCGCTCGAGCTTCCGCCTGCAATGCCTGCCGCAGTCCGACTTTCCCGAACTTTCAGCCGGGTCGTTCTCGCATATTTTCCGGCTCGATTCCGTTGGACTAAAGGGCCTCATCGAAAAGACCCAGTTCGCCATCTCGACCGAGGAGACGCGCTATTATCTGAACGGCATCTATCTGCACACGCACGAGGCCGGCGGCAAGCTGAAGCTGCGCTCGGTCGCGACCGACGGCCACCGGCTAGCGCGCGCCGAGATCGATGCGCCGGCAGGCTCTGAGGGCATGCCTGGCGTCATCATCCCGCGAAAGACGGTCAGCGAGCTGCAAAAGCTGGTCGACGATCCCGATGTTGCAGTGACCACCGAGCTGTCGGACACCAAGATCCGTTTCACCATCGGCAGCGTCATCTTGACCTCCAAGCTGATCGACGGCACTTTCCCGGACTACCAGCGCGTCATTCCGACCGGCAACGACAAGAAGCTGATTATCGATCGTCAGAGTTTCGCGGCTGCCGTCGATCGCGTTTCGACCATTTCGTCCGAACGCGGCCGGGCGGTGAAACTTTCGATCGCCGAAGGGCAGGTCACGCTTGCGGTCAACAACCCGGATTCGGGCAGTGCCACCGAGGAACTGGCGGCCGACTATTCGTCCGATCCGATCGAAATCGGCTTCAACGCCAAATACCTGCTCGACGTTGCCGCGCAACTGACCGGCACGGAGGCGAAGTTCATGCTGGCGGATGCCGGTTCCCCGACGCTGATCCACGACATGGCCGACGAGACCGCGCTCTACGTGCTGATGCCGATGCGGGTGTAGGGCCCGAACGGGGCCATTTTGCTGTCGTGACCAGATCTGCAAAACCGCAGCAGACCTACATAAGTAAGCTCACACTTACGAATTTCCGCAACTATGCGGCGTTGGCAATCGACCTTGATCCCGGCGCTGTGGTTTTCTCCGGCGACAATGGCGCCGGCAAGACCAATCTGCTTGAAGCGATCTCGCTGCTCACGCCAGGCCGCGGCCTGCGCCGCGCACCCTATGCCGAGGTGGCGCGCGAAGGCGGCGACGGTGGCTTTGCGCTGCATGCTCGGCTTGATGGGCCGGAAGGCCAGGTTGAGATCGGTACCGGGATACCGGGCAGCGACGGCGAAGGCGGCAGGCGGGTGCGGATCAACGGCGCGGCGGCACGCTCAGCCGAAGACATGCTGGAATGGCTGCGCGTGGTCTGGCTGACACCGGCCATGGACGGCCTGTTCCCCGGGCCGGCAGCCGATCGTCGGCGCTTCCTCGACCGGCTGGTGCTGGCGATCGATCCCGGCCACGGCCAGCGCGCGCTTGACTACGAAAAGGCAATGCGCGGCCGCAACAGACTGCTCGCCGACGGTTCGCGTGACGGTGCCTGGTTCGATGCAATCGAGATGCAAATGGCCGAGACCGGCGTGGCAATTGCCGCGGCGCGTGCCGAACTGGTGCGCCTGCTCGCCGCCATGATCGACCGTCTGCCCGGCGACGGACCGTTTCCGCAAGCCGATATCGGCATCTCGGGCGAACTGGAAGGCGAAATCGGTATTTTGCCGGCCGTCGACGTAGAGGAACGGTTCCGTCGCGCGCTTGCCCAGGGGCGCGACCGCGACCGCACCGCCGGACGCACGCTCGACGGCCCGCACCGTTCCGACCTCGTGGTGCGCCACCGGCCCAAGGCGATGCCGGCCGAGCTCTGTTCGACCGGCGAGCAGAAGGCGCTGCTGGTCGGCATTGTCTTGTCACATGCGCGGCTAACCGGCGAAATATCGGGCATGACGCCGATCCTGCTGCTCGACGAGATTGCCGCCCATCTCGACGGCGGTCGACGGGCGGCCTTGTTCTCGATCCTGGAGGAACTGAACTGCCAGGCCTTCATGACCGGGACCGATGCCGCGTTGTTTGACAGCCTCAAGGGACGCGCGCAATTCCTGACCGTCGATCACGGCACAGTCAGGCCGACCATTTGAACTTGGTTCATGGCGCACTTCTGAGCGGCATGCATGGCGCTGACAAGCTTTCTCCTCCGCTATATGGTCCGGCGATGATCACAGCCGCCCTCACCGATGAAGAGCTCGAACGCTACGCCCGCCATATCGTGCTGCCCGAAATCGGCGGCGCCGGCCAGCAGCGGCTGAAGCGGGCGCGGGTGCTGGTCATCGGCGCCGGCGGATTGGGAGCGCCGGTGCTCGAATATCTCGCCGCCGCAGGGATTGGCACTCTGGGTATCGTCGACGACGACATCGTTTCGCTTTCCAACCTGCAACGACAAGTGATCCACGCCACGGGCGATGTCGGCATAGCGAAAACCGACAGCGCCAGAGCGGCGATCATCCGCATCAATCCAAACGTCGTCGTGGAAGAGCACAATTTCAGGCTGACCGTGGACAACGCCCCTGCTCTCATCGCCCGTTATGACATCGTCGTTGACGGCTCCGACAATTTCGAGACACGCTACGCGGTAGCCGACGCCTGCGCCGCCGAGAGCCGGCCGCTCGTGCATGCCGCCGTTGGCCGCTTCGACGGCTCGGTCACCGTGCTGAAGCCGTTCGAAACCGGCCCGGACGGCACGTTGAACCCAAGCTACCGCGATCTCTTTCCCGAGGCGCCGCCGCCGGGACTGGTGCCATCCTGCGCGGTGGCCGGCATTGTCGGCGCGCTGACCGGGGTCATCGGCACGCTGCAAGCAATGGAAGCGATCAAGCTGATCACCGGGATTGGCGAGCCGCTGGTCGGACGACTGCTGCTCTACGATGCGCTGGCGGCACGCTTCGACACGATCCGCTACAAGCGAACCAACCGGTGAGCCTGCCTGCCGACGTTTCCATCGTGCAGCTTGCGGCCGATTTCGACCGTTGGGACGAGGTCTTGGCACTTGTCCTGCGCGCCTTCGCCTTCATGGACGGGGTTATTGACCCGCCGTCCTCGGCGCATCGGCTCACCGTCGAAAATATCAGGGCTAAAGCGATCGAGGAGACAGCATTCCTGGCGCTGAAGCAAAGCGAGATCGTCGGTTGCGTCTTCGTCCTGAAGCGCGCAGACGACCTCTATATTGGAAAGCTCGCGGTCGAGCCGGCTCTTCAGGGACAAGGCGTTGGAAAACGGCTGATGCAGGCCGTCGAAGATCTTGCCCGTAGCCACAACAGGACCGCCATCGAGCTCCAGACCCGGATCGAGCTGATAGGAAATCACGCAGCCTTTGCCCGCCTCGGTTTTCGTGAAACCGAACAGACAGCGCACAAGGGCTACGACCGGCCGACCTCAATCACTATGCGCAAGGTGCTTTCGTAAGCCAACATTATCCAAAGACGAACGCGTGGTTGCCGCGGCAAGACCATGCCGGCATGATGGCAGGTCACGCCCGCAGCGGCAGCACGCGGTCGGGCGGGCGATGACCGTCGAAGAAGGCGCGGATGTTGATGATCACCTTCTCGCCCATGTCGATACGGCCTTCGAGCGTCGCCGAACCCATATGCGGCAACAGCACGACCTTGCCTTTGTGGGCGAGCTTCAGCAGCTTGCTGTTCAGCGCCGGCTCGTGCTCGTAGACGTCGAGGCCGGCGCCGGCGATCTTGCCGTCATGGATGAGCTTGACTAGCGATTCCTCATCGATGATATCACCGCGCGCGGTGTTGACTATGTAAGCTGACGGTTGCAGAAGCGCCAGCCGCCGTGCCGACAGCAGATGAAAAGTTGCCGGTGTCGATGGGCAATTGACCGAGATAATGTCCATGCGGGCGAGCATCTGGTCGAGGCTTTCCCAATACGTCGCTTCCAACTCGTCTTCGATTGCCGGCAGCACCCGGTGGCGGTTGTGGTAGTGGATCGAGAGGCCAAAGGCCTTGGCGCGCCTGGCGACGGCAGTGCCGATGCGACCCATGCCGACAATGCCGAGCCGTTTGCCCCAGATGCGCCGGCCGAGCATCCAGGTCGGCGACCAGCCCGCCCATTTCTTGTCGCCGGTCAGCACGTTGGCGCCTTCGGCCAGCCGCCGCGGCACCGCCAGCATCAGCGCCATGGTCATGTCGGCCGTATCTTCGGTCAACACGTTCGGCGTGTTGGTGACGGTGATCCCTTTCTTGGCCGCTGCCGCAACGTCGATCTTGTCGACGCCATTGCCGAAATTGGCGATCAGCTTGAGGTTGTCGCCGGCCTGGGCAATCAGCGCCGCGTCGATATTGTCGGTCACGGTCGGCACCAGCACGTCGGCCTCCTTGACCGCCGCCACCAGTTCCGGCTGCGTCATCGGCCTGTCCTCGACATTCAAGCGGGCGTCGAACAACTCGCGCATGCGGGTCTCGACTGGGTCGGGCAACTTGCGCGTGATGACGACGAGGGGCTTCTTTTTGCCTACCATTGTTTCCTCGAACCCGATCTCGTTGAGACCTCTTTAACCAAGAACGGCGAAACTGAGAGCCGATCGCGGTACTGGTCATCCATGTAACAAGCGGTTCCGCCGAAGACAAAGAAAAAGGGGCGAAGGCCGATGGGCCGGCGCCGAAAGGAACGAAAGTGTCTGGTTTCGCGTCGCTCCGCCTGACCCTCAGTGCAGCATTCCTCGGCGCTCTCATCCATAGCCCACTGGTGATGGTGCAAAGTGCCGCCGCACCCGCCCAGAGCGTCACGCTCGGACCAAGCGGCTTGCCGCTGCCGCGCTTCGTCAGTCTGAAATCCGGCCGCGTCAACTCGCGCGTCGGGCCGGGCGTCAATTATTCCGTCGACTGGATGTATATGAAGCCAGGCCTGCCGATGGAGATCATCCAGGAGTTCGATACGTGGCGCCGCGTGCGCGATGCGGACGGCTCGGAAGGCTGGATCAATCAGTCGCTGCTGTCGGGCCGCCGCACGGCGATCGTCGCGCCCTGGCAGCGCGGCAAGGACGCCCGCGTCAACCTCCTCGACGACCCGGCAAAAGATGCAGGCGTCATCGCGATCCTCGAACCGGGGGTGATGGGCACAATCAAGTCCTGCGATGGCCAATGGTGCGAAATGACCTTCGACGGCCATACCGGCTGGCTCGCCCAGTCGCTCGTCTGGGGTGCCTATCCCGGCGAAAAGGTCAAGAACTGACGTTTCCGAACCGGAGGTCGGGCCAGCGCTGTAAGCACCGGATCCGGCATTTTGTTTCGCTGATCTTCGGTTCGGGGATGGTTTAGCGGCCGATGCGGCCGAGATGGGTATCCTGGAAACTGCTCGACAGCTTCAAGCCATAGCCCAGAGCGCGGTCGATGGCGATGTGGGCGATCCAGATCAGCGCAACAGCTGTCGCCATTGCATTGTCAAAGACGTTGCCGACAAGCGCCAGCAGAACGGGCAAAATCAGTATGTGCATGGCGTTGTAGGCGACGGCCCCGACGCGCGGCCCGGCCATGTAACCCAGCATCGACAGGTCGGGCGCCAGAATGAGCACTGCAAATAGCCACCAGGAAACACCGGCGATTGCATAGAAGGCAAGAGCCGCCACCGCGACGGCAACCCATTCGAGCCGGAGCGTCAAATCCAGGAATTTCATAAGGCGCCGGTCAGTCGCAGCGTTTCGGACGCAGTCTCACCACGATATCGACATTGGCGATCTCCATGCCTTCCGGCGGTTCCGGCAGGTTGGAAACCATCACCGGGCCGCTGTCGATATCGAAGATCCTGTTTTCGCCCTCGATATAGAAATGATGGTGATCGGAGGTGTTGGTGTCGAAATAAGTCTTCGATCCCTCGACGGCAAGGATGCGCAGAAGACCGGCCTGGGTAAACTGGTGCAGAGCATTGTAGACGGTGGCCAGAGACACCGGCACGCCGGCGGCAAGCGCCTCCTCGTGCAGTTCCTCGGCCGAAAGATGGCGGTCGCCCTTGGCGAAAAGCAGATCGGCCAGCGCGATGCGCTGGCGTGTCGGCCTCAGACCGGCCTCGCGAACCCGCTTGTCCACAGCGACATTATCCTTCCGGCAACCCAGATCCATCTATCCGTCGCGCTCACAGTTCCGCCTCAGACACGTCCAAAATGGCAGAAATTGAGCATCTGCCGAAACTGGACGTGTCCTGACATATATTCTGTCGACCGAATGCGATCAATAGCGCGCATTGACCCGGGCAGACGGGCAGGTTAAGCGCAAACGCCGGTTTCCGGCCTGAAACAGATTGTGTTAGGAAACCACCGACAAGGGCGCCTATCGCCCGGGACGATCACGGGGACGAGATTGATGGCGGGTTCGAAATCCAGCTACGGTTACGAGGAATTGCTTGCTTGCGCCCGCGGCGAGCTGTTCGGACCGGGAAATGCGCAGCTGCCCTATCCGCCGATGCTGATGTTCGACCGCATCACCGAGATCAGCGAAACTGGCGGTGCGTTCGACAAGGGTTTCATCCGCGCGGAATTCGATATCAGGCCGGATTTGTGGTTTTTCGCCTGCCATTTCATCGGCAATCCGATCATGCCGGGATGCCTGGGCCTGGACGCCATGTGGCAGTTGACGGGGTTCTATCTCGGATGGCTCGGTGAACCCGGCAAGGGGATGGCGCTGTCGACCGGTGAGGTGAGGTTCAAAGGCATGGTCACGCCTTCGGTCAAGAAGGTGGAGTATGGCGTCGACTTCAAGCGAGTGATGCGCGGTCGGCTTGTGCTTGGCATCGCCGATGGCTGGCTGAAGGCAGATGGCGAGCCCATATACGCGGCAACGGATCTGAAGGTCGGTCTGTCCAAGCAACCGGCCGCCGTCTGAACGAAGACCCTACAGTACGACGTCTTGGACGTCTGATGGACGCTGTAGCACTTTAATTTTGCGCATGGTTCCGTTCCGGAAATTGATTTCAGGTTCGGAGTCCGCGCTGGAAGGAGTTGCGAATGAGACGGGTCGTAGTCACAGGTCTCGGTATCGTGTCGTCGATCGGTAACAATGCCAACGAGGTGCAGACCTCGCTGCACGATGCAAGGTCCGGCATCAGTTTCTCCGACTCTTTCGCCGAACATGGCTTCCGTTGCCGGGTGTGGGGCGCGCCGACGCTGGATCCATCGGGCATGATCGACCGTCGCGCCATGCGCTTCCTGTCGCAGGGTGCTGCCTGGAACCATGTCGCAATGGACCAGGCGATCGCAGACGCCGGCCTCGACGAGACCGACATCACCAACGAGCGCACCGGCATCGTGATGGGCTCCGGCGGACCGTCGACCCGTGCAATCGTCGAGGCGGCCGAGACGACGATCAAAAACGGCAGCCCCAAGCGGATCGGGCCATTCGCGGTGCCAAAAGCGATGTCGTCGACCGCTTCGGCGACGCTTGCCACCTGGTTCAAGATCCACGGCGTCAACTACTCCATATCATCGGCCTGCTCGACGTCTGCGCATTGCATCGGCAATGGCTACGAGTTGATCCAGTGGGGCAAGCAGGACATCGTCTTCGCCGGCGGCCATGAGGATCTCGACTGGACGATGTCGGACCTGTTCGACGCCATGGGCGCCATGTCGTCCAAGTTCAACGACAGGGCATCGGTCGCCTCCCGCGCCTACGACGTCGATCGCGACGGTTTCGTCATTGCCGGCGGCGCCGGCGTGCTGATTCTTGAAGAGCTCGAGCATGCCAAGGCACGCGGCGCCAAGATCTATGCCGAGATCGTCGGCTATGGCGCGACCTCGGACGGCTATGACATGGTGGCGCCGTCGGGCGAAGGCGCGGCGCGCTGCATGAAGCAGGCGCTCGCGTCGGTGTCCTCGCCGGTCGACTATATCAATACGCACGGTACCTCGACGCCGGTCGGCGACTCCAAGGAAATGGGCGCCATCCGCGAGGTGTTCGGCGAGAAGATGCCTTTCATCACGTCGACCAAATCGCTGACCGGCCATTCGCTGGGTGCGGCCGGCGTGCAGGAATCGATCTACTCGATCCTGATGATGCAAGGCGGCTTCATCGGCGAGAGCGCCCATATTGACAACCTCGATCCGGAATTCGAAGGCATGCCGATCGTGCGCAAGCGCATCGACGAAGCCAGGATCGACACCGTTTTGTCCAATTCGTTCGGTTTCGGTGGCACCAACGCTACGCTGATTTTCCAGCGCTATTCCGCATAAGGATTTGCCGACCATGGACGGATTGATGAAGGGCAAGCGCGGGCTTGTCATGGGTGTCGCCAACGATCATTCGATCGCCTGGGGTATCGCCCGCAAACTGTCCGAACATGGCGCGGAACTCGCCTTCACCTATCAGGGTGAGGCCTTCGGGCGCCGGGTCAAGCCGCTCGCCGAGAGACTGGGCGCATCCCTGGTGGTGCCTTGCGACGTAGAGGACAGCGCATCGGTCGCTGCCACCTTCGAGACCCTTGGCAAGGCGTGGGGCGGGCTGGACTTCGTCGTCCATGCCATCGGCTTTTCCGACAAGAACGAGCTGAAAGGCCTCTACGCCGACACCAGCCGCGACAACTTCATCCGCACCATGGTGATCTCCTGCTACTCCTTCACCGAGGTCGCCCGTCACGCCGCCACGTTGATGAAGGATAGCGGTTCGATGATCACGCTGACCTATGCCGGTTCGGTCCGCGTCATGCCGAATTACAACGTTATGGGCGTCGCCAAGGCCGGGCTGGAGGCCAGCGTCCGCTATCTAGCCAACGACTACGGCCCGCGCGGCATCAGGGTGAACGGCATATCGGCTGGACCGGTGCGGACGCTTGCGGGCGCCGGGATTTCCGACGCACGCCACATGTTCTCCTATCAGCAGCGCAACTCGCCGCTGCGCCGCACAGTGACCATCGACGAAGTCGGCGGTTCCGCGCTCTATTTGCTGTCCGATCTGTCCTCCGGCGTCACCGGCGAAATCCACTATGTCGATTCCGGCTATCACATCGTGTCCATGCCGACGCTTGACGAGTTGAAGCAGACCGACGGCGGGCGGGAATAGCGCGAGCGACGTGTCGCCGGCTTGCCCCGCAGCGTTTCAGCGCCGCGCCGCGAAGACCTTGAACATGCCGTCGCGGGCGAGCTCCGCATGGCTGGAGAAGGCGGCCGCCAGCACCGGTTCGTAGGGAAGCTGACGGTTCGCCACCATGAACAGCCGGCCGCCCGGCTTCAGCGCCTTGCCTGCCGCGCGGATCATGCCGGCACCGATCTCCGGCTCAGTCGCTCGGCTGCGGTGAAAGGGCGGGTTCATGACGACCGCGTCATAGCGGCGCTCGACCGGCTCGCTCAAAAGATCTATCCAGAAGAAATGTGGCTCCACGCCTGTGTTGCCGACATTGGCCTTCGCCGCCTCCAGCGCCTCGAAATCCGCTTCGTAAAGGTCAAGCGCCGATATGCCGGGTGAGCGGGCGGCGACTTCGGCGGCGACATAGCCCCAACCGGCACAGAAATCCGCAACGCTGCCACGCAGATCGTTGGGCAGATTTTCAACCAGCAGCTTCGATCCCGCATCGATCTTGTCGAACGAAAACATGCCTGGGGCCGTGCGGAAGCGGTCCTCGACGACCAAGTCCGGATTGGCGGCGCGAAGCGTTGCGGCGGCAACGGTATCGGCCGGCCGGCGAAACCAGAAGGCAATGCCGTGATGCTTCGGCAGGTGGCCTTCGAGCGGCACAAGGGCGCCGACATACTTGCGCAGGCTGGCGATACCATCGTCCTTGCCGCCGGCGACGACGATCAACCCGCTTGGTGCTGCGCGTTTGACCGCTTCGGCAACGCGCAACTCGTTTTGGCCGCGATGGCGGCCAGCGAGCACAAATGCCGCGTCGAAAGCGTCGCCTTCGACCTGCGGCGTGACCGCGAAGCCGGACGCCTGCAAGGCGCGAAAGTGCGGCCTGAAGCCTTGGACGAGATGAAGCTTGGCATCAAACCCTTCGGGCAAGCGAAAGCCGGGCTCGGCACCGAGAAAGAGTATGCGTTCATCCTTTCGTGGCAGGGAAACAGCACCGGCCTCGAACGGATGGAAAAGCGTTTTCAGCGGCTCGGCGGACATTCACCACTCTTGAACTGCAAGGCTGTTGTTGAAACGCAAACGGGCGCGACCTTCCGGCGCGCCCGCTTCGATTGCTCTATGCGTTCGACGGAACGCAACCCCGCTTAGGCGGCGTTCTCTTCGCCTTCGCTCTTCTTGTCGCGGACGATTTCCTTGCCGGTAGCCTGGTCGACGACCTTCATCGACAGGCGGACCTTGCCGCGCTCGTCGAAGCCCATCAGCTTGACCCAGACCTTGTCGCCTTCCTTGACCACATCGGAAGTCTTGGCGACGCGGTCATTGGCGAGCTGCGAGATGTGGACGAGGCCGTCGCGCGGACCGAAGAAGTTGACGAAAGCGCCGAAGTCGGCGGTCTTGACGACCGTGCCTTCGTAGATTTCGCCGACTTCCGGCTCGGCGACGATGGTGTGTATCCACTTCTTCGCCGCCTCGATCTCCTTGGCATTGGCCGAAGCGATCTTGACCGTGCCGTCGTCCTCGATGTTGATCTTGGCGCCGGTCTTTTCGACGATCTCGCGGATGACCTTGCCGCCCGAGCCGATCACGTCGCGGATCTTGTCGGTCGGGATGTGCATGACCTCGATGCGCGGCGCGAACTCGCCGAGCTCGGCACGTGCGCCGGACAGCGCATGGGCCATTTCGCCGAGAATGTGCTGACGGCCATCCTTGGCCTGGTCGAGGGCGATCTTCATGATCTCCTCGGTGATGCCCTCGATCTTGATGTCCATCTGCAGCGAGGTGATGCCATAGGCGGTGCCGGCAACCTTGAAGTCCATGTCACCGAGGTGGTCCTCGTCGCCAAGGATGTCGGAGAGCACGGCGAAGCGCTCGCCTTCCTTGATCAGGCCCATCGCAATGCCGGCGACCGGCTTGGCCAGCGGCACGCCTGCGTCCATCAGAGCCAGCGAGGTGCCGCAGACGGTAGCCATCGAGGACGAGCCGTTGGACTCGGTGATCTCCGAAACGACGCGCAACGTATAGGGGAACTGGTCGGCGGTCGGCAGCATCGGCCGGATGGCGCGCCAGGCGAGCTTGCCATGGCCGATTTCGCGGCGGCCCGGCGAACCCATGCGGCCGGTTTCACCGACCGAATAGGGAGGGAAGTTGTAGTGCAGGAGGAACTTCTCCTTGTACATGCCGGTCAGCGAATCGACATACTGCTCGTCCTCGCCGGTGCCGAGCGTGGCGACGACCAGCGCCTGGGTCTCGCCACGGGTGAACAGCGCCGAGCCGTGCGTGCGCGGCAGGACGCCGACTTCCGAGATGATCTTGCGGACCGTCTTCAGGTCGCGGCCATCGATGCGCGAGCCGGTGTCGAGGATGTTCCAGCGCACGACCTTGGCCTGGAGCTCCTTGAACACGGTGCCGATCTGTTCGGACGTGTATTTGGCCTCTTCGCCTTCTGCCGGCGCGAACGCGGCCTTGACCTTCGCCTTGACAGCGTCGACGGCGGCATAGCGCTTCTGCTTGTCGGTGATCTTGTAGGCGTCGCGAAGCTCGCCTTCGACGATCTTGAGCATCTCGGCTTCAAGTGCGGAATAGTCCGGCGCGGTGAAGTCGCGCGGGTCCTTGGCGGCGACTTCGGCCAGCTTGATGATCGCGTCGATCACCGGCTGGAAGCCCCTGTGGCCGAACATGACGGCGCCGAGCATCAGATCCTCGCCGAGTTCCTTGGCTTCGGACTCGACCATCAGCACGGCGTCGGCGGTGCCGGCAACGACTAGGTCGAGCTTCGATTCCTGCATCTCGTCGACATGCGGGTTGAGCACGTATTCGCCGTTGATGTAGCCGACGCGTGCGCCGCCAACCGGGCCCATGAACGGCACGCCGGACAAGGTAAGGGCGGCGGAGGTGGCGACGATCGACAGGATGTCCGGGTCATTTTCGAGATCGTGCTGGACGACGGTGACGACGATCTGGGTGTCGTTCTTGTAGCCTTCGGCGAAGAGCGGGCGGATCGGGCGGTCGATCAGGCGGGAAACGAGCGTTTCCTTCTCGCTCGGACGGCCTTCACGCTTGAAATAGCCACCCGGGATTTTGCCGGCGGCGTAAGTCTTTTCCTGGTAGTTGACCGTCAGCGGAAAGAAATCGAGGCCGGGCTTCGGCTCTTTCATCGAGACGACGGTGGCGAGAACCTTGGTTTCGCCATAGGTGGCCAGCACCGCGCCGTCAGCCTGACGTGCGATCTTGCCGGTTTCGAGAATGAGCGGACGGCCGCCCCATTCGATTTCCACTTTGTGGTAATTGAACATGTCTTGTCCTTCGTATGCGGAAAGGGCCGCGCCGTTTCAGCGTGCGCGGATGCCCCTTTCCCTTGGCTTCCTTTCTCGGGCAGCCACGGGCAAGACAACGGGAAGCTCGGCTATTCGGCGCATTTGCCGCACGAGCGTCCTGCAATCCTGCCCCATGACCGTCCATGGGCGGTTTCGAGTGGCCCTCTGCTGTTTCGAAACCGGGTTGGCCAATCGATCCGACTGGCCTTGCGCGTGAACCCGAAAACCAGGTTTTCGGAAAGTATCCTGCGCAAATCTAAAACTTCAGAGCGTCCTTTGCGCATCCAAACCGGTGCGCGGCGCTCTGCTTTCTTCATTGGAGCCTTGGATGATCCGATGCTCCAATGCGCGACCGGCGGGCTCTCGAAAGAACCCGCCGGTCAATTCGTCAACGGCGCAGACCGAGCTTCTCGATCAGCGTCTGATAGCGCGCGTCGTCCTTGCGCTTGAGATAATCAAGCAGGCTGCGGCGCTGGGAAACGAGAGCGAGCAGACCACGGCGGGAATGGTTATCCTTCTTGTGGTCCTTGAAATGATCGGTCAGGTTCTTGATGCGCTCGGAAAGGATGGCCACCTGGACTTCCGGAGACCCGGTGTCGCCCTTGGCGGTTGCGAATTCGCCCATCAATTCCTTCTTGCGTTCGGCAGTAATCGACATCGTGTTTTTCCTTGTCTGTTTGAGGAAACGGGACGCCCTCAGCCGGGATGTCGTCCAGCAGGGGCCGGTGCAAGCAACGCGTCAAAGCGCGAAGCTGCGGCGCATATAGTGCAATTCCGACAAAAAGGCCAGCCCAATTCACCAGCCGGCTTTTTGCTGCATAAACGGGCACTTCCGCCTAGTCAGAGCCATTTCTTCCATTTGAAGTATGCGTAGAGCCCGACCGCAACAATCGCCATGAAGACGAGCGACAGGGGATAGCCGTAATAGGCTTTCAGCTCCGGCATGTTCCAGGGCGAGGTGTCGGGGTCGAAATTCATGCCCCATACGCCGACGAGAAAGGTAAGCGGCATGAAGATCACCGAGACGATCGTCAGATAGCTGATGACGTCGTTGGTGCGCGCCTGGCTGAGCGACAGGTGCATCTCGATCAGGCCGGTCAGCATATCGCGCTGGGTTTCGACCAGTTCGATCAATCGCAGCGAATGATCCAGCGTGTCGTTCAGGAATAATTTGGTTTCGGCCTTCACATAAGAGACGTCGTTGCGGATCATGGTCGCCAGCGCGTCGCGCATCGGCCAAAGCACGCCCTTCAGCACATTGGCGTCGCGCCGCAATTCGTGAAGCTGCCGCATCTGGTGCTTGTGCGCCTGGTTCAGCATCTGGTCCTCGATGCTGTCGACCAATTCGCCGGCAGCCTCGATTGGCGGGAAATAGCTGTCGACGATGGCGTCGATCAAAGCATAGGCGAGATAGTCGGCGCCGCGAGAGCGCAAGCGGTTGGGCACCGAGCTTGCGATCCGCTTGCGCACGGGATCGAACGGGTCGCCTTCGCGCTCCTGGAAGGTGACGACGAAGTTCTTGCCGAAGAAGACGGCGATCTGTTCGTAACGGTGCGCGGTGACGTCGTCGATCATCCTGACGACGACAAAGGCGTGGTCCTCGAAGAAATCCACCTTGGGCCGCTGACCGGTGTTGACGACATCTTCCAGCGCCAGCGGATGCAGGTTGAAAAGCCGGCCGATCTCCTCGATCAGCTGGATGTTGGCGAGGCCTGTGCAGTCGAGCCAGATGACCGGCCAATTGTGGCAATGGGTGTTGACGTCGTCGATGCTGGCATTGTCGATCGTCTTGAACTTCTCAGGCGAGATCAACGTCAGCCTGAGCTCGGAGCGGCGCGCCGCCGGGTCGGCGATCAGCGTGCCCGGCGAAGCCCCGACCGGCGGCCGCCGTGTTTTGAGCACCGCTCGCTTGTTGACCGTGTCAGCTTTTGCCATGTGCCCCCCCGAGTGCAGCGTCGAACGGCACTACAGCGCAGCGCATCCTTTAGGACGGCAAACGGCGCCGTAGCCCCGTTGATTTAGCGCATGATCCTTTCCCAAAATAGAATCCGGTTTGGAGATCATGCGCCGGGCGACAGCTGTTACCCGACAAAGACCCGCTTCGGCTTGAACATGCCTTGCTCGATGGCGCCGATGGCGACCAGCTTGCCACGCGCGGTGGCGCAGGCCTCTTCAGCTTCCACCGGCGCGTCACGGCCGCGAATGATGACCGGATTGCCGAGGCGGATTTTGGTTGCCGCATCGTCGCTGATCGCAACCTGCGGCAAGCATTCGAGCGCCGCCGCGGTGTCGACCAGAAGTGCATCGATGGCACCGAAGTCGATCGGCGCGTCCGCTGCTTGCGAACCTTCCTCGCTCCGTTCGCCGAAGCGGGCGGCTTCCAACTCGGCCAGGGTGACGAAATCTTCCTGCGTAAACGGCTCGACCTCGACCCGCCGCAGCTCGGCGATGTGACCAAAACAGCCAAGGTCGCGGCCCATGTCGCGGGCCAGCGAGCGGACATAGGTGCCCTTGCCGCATTCGACCTCGAAAATGGTGCGATCTGCCATGTGCTCGACCAGGTCGAGCCGGCCGATCTCGACCTCGCGTGCCGGAATGTCGACCGTCTCGCCGTCGCGGGCAAGGTCGTAGGCGCGCTCGCCGGCGATCTTGATCGCCGAGAATTGCGGCGGTGTCTGCATGACGACGCCGGTATATTTCGAAAGCAGCGCCAGCACTTCGGATTCCGCCGGACGGCGGTCTGAGCTTTTGGCCGCCGGGCCTTCGAGGTCGTCGGTCGAACGCTCCTCGCCCCAGGCAACTGTGAAGCGGTAGACCTTGGCGCCGTCCTGGACGTAAGGCACGGTCTTGGTCGCTTCGCCAAGCGCGATCGGCAGCATGCCCGACGCCAGCGGGTCGAGCGTGCCGGCATGGCCGGCCTTTTCCGCCTGGAACAGCCATTTGATCTTGGAGACGGCTTCGGTCGAGCCCATGCCGACCGGCTTGTCCAGTACCAGCCAGCCCGAGATCGGCCGGCCCTTCTTCTTGCCGCGGCGCGCCACTATTCGCTGTCCTTCTTGTCGTCTTTGTCTTTGTCGTCGGCGCTGAGATCGCGCGCCACTTCGGGCGAGTGCAGCAATTCGTTGATCTTTTGGAAATTGTCGTAGCTGGTATCGAGCCGGAAGCGGAATTCCGGCATGTACTTCATCTGCCGCAGCGCGCTGGAAACGCGGCCGCGAACAAACTTCGCATGTTTGTTGAGCGCTTCGACCACCACGCCGGCATCCTTGGCGCCAAGCGGCGAGACAAAGGCGGTGGCGATCTTCAGATCGGGCGACATGCGCACTTCCGAGACCGAAACCACAGTGTTCTCGATCAGCGGATCGAGGATCTCGCCGCGCTGCAAGGTCTGGGACAGCGCATGGCGCACCTGCTCGCCGACGCGCAGCATGCGCTGGGATGGGCCTTTGGTGGATGCTATCATTTTTTCTTTCCAGACTGTCGCGCCGAGATCGGGTTGATGCGCCGACTTATCAGGATACGACAACGCGTACTGAGTTTTGCTTGAGTGAACGCTGCTTTGCGTCGTCGGAGAGACGTTGGAAAACATCTCTTACAAACGTTCGACTTTCGTCAGATGAGCCGAACGCGCGTTTGGGCACATAGTGTGCTGATCCAGCTGAAACAAACCCCACCAGTCTCTCCGTCTCGTATATCTGGTCGATGTCCGGAAAACCCAATTTCATAAGACTGTGGGCACTTTTCCACTGCAACCCGTCGGCTTCGATGGAAAAAACAACCGCTGTTTCAGTTCTTCGTTGTCTTATCCAGCGAATACCCAGACGCCGGGCAAGCCTCATTACGAGCTTGGCGCCTGCGAAATAGAGTAAAAATGCTATCGATGCGGAAGCCGCGAGTCCGCCCACCCTGCCCAGAGAACGGCCCCAATGCGCCCACGACCAGCCTAAGAACCAGCCAACGGCTAGACCCAGAAGCAGATAAACAGGCCAGCACCAGTATCTCTGCCAAAAGCTAAACGCATTGCGGGCCGCTGCGCGACCCGCAATGATCGATTCCTCATAGTTCGGCGTGAAGCCAATCTCCATCGGCAAACCGAACCTTTTATAGCGTCCTGGTCACCATCTCGACGCGGAAGCACTCGATGACGTCACCGACGCGCATGTCCTCGTAGTTCTGGAAGGCCATGCCGCATTCCTGGCCGCCCGGGACTTCCGAAACCTCGTCCTTGAAGCGCTTCAGGGTCTTCAGCGTGCCTTCGTGGATGACGACATTGTCGCGGATCAGGCGCACGCCCGCACCACGCTCGACCTTGCCTTCGGTGACACGGCAGCCGGCGATCTTGCCGACCTTGGTAATGTCGAAGATCTCGAGGATCTCGGCATTGCCAATGAAGGTCTCGCGACGCTCCGGGGAGAGCAGGCCGGAAAGAGCCGCTTTCACATCGTCGACCAGATTGTAGATGATCGAATAGTAGCGGATCTCGATGCCTGCCGCAGCCGCGGCCGCGCGGGCCTGCGCATTGGCGCGAACGTTGAAGCCGATGATCGCAGCCCCGGAGGTTTCCGCCAGCGACACGTCGCTTTCGGTAATACCGCCAGCCCCCGCATGGACGATGCGGGCGCGTACCTCGTCGGTGCCGAGATTGTCGAGCGCCGCGTTGATCGCCTCGATCGAGCCCTGCACGTCGCCCTTGATGACCAGCGGGAATTCCTTCAATCCGCTGGTCTGCAATTGCGACATCATCTGTTCAAGCGAGCCGCGCTGGCCGGCATGCCTGGCCACCGCCTTCTCGCGCGCCAGGCGCTGGCGATATTCAGTGATCTCGCGGGCGCGGGCCTCGTTGTTGACAACGGCGAAGCGGTCGCCGGCCAGCGGCGTACCTTGCAGACCGAGGACTTCCACCGGCATTGCCGGCGGCGCTTCCTTGACCTGCTCGCCGCGATCGTTGACCAGCGCGCGTACCCGGCCCCACTCGTTGCCGGCGACGAGAATGTCGCCCGGCATCAACGTGCCGGTCTGCACCAGCACGGTTGCGACTGGGCCGCGGCCCTTGTCGAGTTGGGCTTCGATGACAACGCCTTCGGCGGTGCGGTCCGGATTGGCCTTCAGGTCGAGGATTTCGGCCTGCAGCAGGATCGCTTCGAGCAACTTGTCGAGATTGATGCCCTTAGTCGCCGACACCTCGACATCCAGCACCTCGCCGCCCATGGATTCGACGAACACCTCATGGCGCAGCAGTTCCGAGCGCACCTTCTGCGGGTCGGCGTCGTGCTTATCGATCTTGTTGATCGCCACGATGATCGGAACGCCGGCCGCCTTGGCGTGATTGATCGATTCGATCGTCTGCGGCATCACGCTGTCGTCGGCCGCCACCACGAGAATGGCAATATCGGTCGCCTGGGCGCCGCGGGCACGCATCGCCGTGAAGGCGGCGTGGCCGGGCGTGTCGATGAAGGTAATTTTGTTACCGTTCTTCTCGACCTGATAGGCGCCGATATGCTGGGTAATGCCACCGGCTTCGCCGGACACCACGTTGGCATTTCGGATTGCATCGAGCAACGAGGTCTTGCCGTGATCGACATGGCCCATGATCGTTACCACCGGCGGACGCGGCTGCAGGTCCTCGGGACGATCGGCGATGTTGAACAAGCCCTCTTCGATGTCGGACTCGGCGACGCGACGGACCGTGTGGCCAAATTCGGTCGCGACCAGTTCGGCCGTGTCGGCGTCGATGACGTCGCCAGGCTTCAGGATCTGGCCCTGCTTCATGAAGAACTTGACCACGTCGACAGCGCGCTCGGACATGCGCTGCGCCAGCTCCTGGATGGTGATGGTTTCGGGCAGGATCACTTCACGCATGACTTTCTCGCGTGGCTCGTTATGCAACGCGCGCTTGAATTTCTCCTGACGGCGGCGCATCGACGACAGCGAGCGGGCGCGCGCATCCTCGTCGGAGAGCGCCGAATTCAGCGTCAGCTTGCCGCGGCGGCGGTCTTCCTCGCCCTTGGTCGGCTTGGCTGGACGCGCCACTTCGGGCGTGACCAGACGGCGCACTGGTGCACCGGCACCCGTCCGCTTCGGCTTGACCTCTTCCTCGTCATCGACTGTCGCCAGTTCGGCGGCCAGGGGCGCACGGCGGCGTGCCTCTTCCTCGGCACGGCGGCGGGATTCGGCCTCGGCTTGCAGCCGCGCCTCTTCCTCGGCCTGACGGCGGGCCGATTCCTCGCGCTCGCGGCGGCGGCGCTCTTCGTCCTCGCTGCGGCGCTTGGCCTCCTCGATGGCGCGTTGGCGATCCTCGACGTCGCGCACCTTCGAGCCTTCGAGAGCCCGGCGGCGTGCTTCCATTTCCTGGCGCGATAATTCGTTCAGCACCATGCCGCTGCGTTCGACTGGCGGCGGAGGCGGCGCCGCCTTGGGAGCTTCCTGCACGGCAGGCGCTGCCGCGACCGGCTTCGGCGTGAAGACGGACACAGGCGCTGCCGCCGGCTCCGGCTTGTCGCCGGGCAGCGAGAACTTGCGCTTCTTGGTCTCGACAACCACCGACTTGGTGCGGCCGTGCGAGAAGTTCTGGCGCACAGTGCCCTGTTCCATACCGGGGCGCTTCAGCGTCAAGGTCTTCTTCGGCGTAACACTCAGCGTCTTGTCGTCGCCCGATTTCGTATCGCTCATTCCATATCCTCTGCGGCATCATCTTCGTCAGCAACGGCCGCAAGCATTGCCAGATCGTCCGGGGAACCGCCCCGATATCGGTCGAGCGCAACCATACGCTTCTGGACCGCCCTGCCCGCGTCTCCCGCGAGAACGGCAGCATGTATCACATTTGTACCCCCCAATGCCAAGCTCAACTCGGCCTCGGAGAAAAGTTTGTAAGCGCGGATCGCAGGCCCGCCGAGGTGGACGGTTGCCCGTCGCGCCTGGCTTATCTTGCGGACGCCATCGTCGGAAGCCTCGGTCGCGTGGAGCACGAAAAGTGCAAGTCCGCCGCGCACGGCGCTCTCGACCTTGGTCGCTCCGAGCGCTATGGCGCCCGCCTTGCGGGCCAGGCCAAGCATGCCCAGAGCGGACCTGGAAAGCAGCGCGTCGACCATGCCGCCAAGATCGGCTGGCACGGTCACCTGCGCCTTAAAAGCACGGGCAAACAGGTTCTTCGCCGCTGCCTTGTCTATATGTAGGCGGTCGGCGGTCACCCAGCAACCGCGGCCGGGCAGGTTTCTCTTGATGTCCGGAACGACGGCCGAATCCGGGCCGACGACGAAACGGATCAGCTCATCCGGTTCGGCTTGCCTGCGGGTGACGATGCAGGTGCGATCGTTCATCTCGTCCAAGGGCGGGTTCGGTGCGATGCGGTTTCACCTCACGCACCGACGGTTTCGTCAGCCGGCACGCCCTCGGCAGCAAGCTCGTCTTCGGTGATCCAGCCAGCCTTTAGGCGGGCGGCCAAGACCATCTGCTCGGCATCGGCGCGCGACACACCATGATTGGCGAGCACACCCGGGAATACCTTCGTCTCGCCGTCCTTGCGTTCCTTCCAGCCGGTCAGGTCGTCGGCGGCGTAGCCGGCGAAATCCTCGATCGTCTTCACGCCGTCCTCGCCGAGCGTCACCATCATGGCGGTGGTGATGCCGGGAATCTCGCGCAGCTCGTCCTTGACGCCGAGCGCCTTGCGCTTCTCGTCATGCTCGGCTTCGATCTTTTCCAGATATTCGCGGGCGCGGGTCTGGATTTCCGAAGCCGTGTCCTCGTCGAAGCCGTCGATCGACGCGATTTCGCCGGAGTCGACATACGCGACCTCCTCGACGCTGGTGAAGCCTTCGGAAGCGAGCACCTGGCCGACCATCTCGTCGACGTCGAGGGCTTCCATGAACAGCGACGACCGTTCGACGAATTCCTTCTGGCGCCGTTCGCTCTCTTCCTGCTCGGTCAGAATGTCAATGTCCCAGCCGGTGAGCTGCGACGCAAGACGGACGTTTTGGCCACGGCGGCCGATGGCCAGCGACAGCTGATCGTCGGGAACGACGACCTCGATGCGCTCGGCATCCTCGTCGAGCACGACCTTGGCGACTTCCGCCGGCTGCAACGCATTGACGATGAAGGACGCGGCCGAAGGCGACCACGGAATGATGTCGATTTTCTCGCCCTGCAATTCGCCGACGACCGCCTGGACGCGGCTGCCGCGCATGCCGACGCAGGCGCCGACCGGATCGATGGAGCTGTCGCGCGAGATGACAGCGATCTTGGCGCGCGAACCCGGATCGCGGGCGACCGACTTGATCTCGATGATGCCGTCGTAGATTTCCGGCACTTCCATAGTGAACAGCTTCGCCATGAACTGCGGATGGGTGCGCGACAGGAAGATCTGCGGGCCGCGCTGTTCGCGGCGCACGTCATAGACATAGGCGCGGACGCGATCGCCATACTTGTAGTTTTCGCGCGGGATCAGCTCGTCGCGGCGGATGATCGCCTCGCCGCGGCCGAGATCGACGATGACGTTGCCGTATTCGACGCGCTTGACGGTGCCGTTGACGATCTCGCCGATACGGTCCTTGTATTCGTCATATTGCCGGTCGCGCTCGGCCTCGCGCACCTTCTGCACGATAACCTGCTTGGCCGACTGGGCGGCGATGCGACCGAAATCCATCGGCGGCAGCTGTTCGGCGATGAAATCGCCGAGCTGGGCGTCCGGATTGCGCTCGCGCGCCGAGGAAATGGCAATCTGCGTCGCGTAATCGTCGACCTTCTCGACCACTTCCATCAGCCGTTGCAGCTTCATCTCGCCGGTGTTGGCGTTGATGTCGGCGCGGATGTTGGTTTCCTGGCCGTAACGCGAGCGCGCGGCCTTCTGGATCGCATCGGCCATGGCGGCGATGACGATCGACTTGTCGATCGACTTTTCACGCGCGACCGCATCGGCGATCTGCAGCAGTTCAAGCCTGTTGGCGCTTACAACCATCTTCTTTCTCCCGAGCTTGTTGCCAACCTTTACGGCCGGCAGCCCAATCACATTTCCTGTTCGGTTTCGTCTTCCGCACCCTCTGGTGCATCTTCGGGTTCGCCGCGGCGTTTCCTGGCTTCCTTGCGCGCCCGATTGTCCTTCGACAGCGCATCGCGGATAAGGTCGTCGGTCAGAATCAGCCGCGCTTCGGCAATCGCATCGTAGGGGACACGCACCGTAGGCTCCTCGCCGTAAGCGGCCTTGTCGCGCTCGATCAGCACACCGTCCGCGTCGCTTTCGGCGATCTTGCCCTTGAAGCGCTTGCGGTCGGCGACGAGAACCGACGTTTCCATCTTCACCAGATGGCCGGTCCAGGCTGCAAAGTCCGATTTGCGGACCAGCGGCCGGTCGATGCCCGGCGACGATACTTCGAGATGATAAGCCTTCTCGATCGGATCATCGACATCGAGCGCCGGCGACACCGCCCGGCTGACCTCTTCACAATCCTCGACCGTCATGGTGCCGTCCTCGCGCTCGGCCATGATCTGCAGCGTCAGCCCGTTCTGGCCCGACAGGTGCACACGCACCAAGCGGAAGCCGATGGCGCGCAGTACCGGCTGAACGATCAGCGCGATGCGCGCATCGATGCCGCTTTCGCGGATGATGCGGTCGTCGCCTTCGCTTGCCGTCACTGTCATTCGGTCCCTGTCGCTCGATTCCTGTTTGGCCGGCAGGTAATAAAAAAGAGCGGGACCGGGTGGACCCACTCTTCGTCATACCGACCAAGAATTTGAAGCTGATATAGACGATCATGGTGCTCGTTTCAAGCCCGTCGTGCATAACAGCAAGGGTCGAGTCCGCAGGCTGCGCCAAATGCATGGCGCCCATGCAGTGATCCCCCTTTGAGCACCGGCGACGCACGACTATCTATGTTGCATTGCACAATTGGAGCGCTCACTGCGCTCGAAAGGGTACCACCATGAACAATCGTGGATTTTTTTCAGCCATAGGCGATGTCTTTAGCGTGTTCGGCAGCGCCGTAGCAGCGTCGCGGGCTGTGGAAAGCGGTCGCAAGCCGCATGCGCATGATTTGCGCAATCTAGGCATGGAGCCGGCCGCCTTCGACAAGATCCGTCGCTTCTGAGCCATGTGAGCGACGAGAGCCTTCGGCCCGCTCGCCTTTTGCTCAGCTCGGATTTCCTGCTTATTTCCGCACGAAGGTGAGATAGGCGGGCCGTCGGCCTTCGCGAATGGCCTTGGCCTCATAGCGCGTCCCCGGCCAGCCATCATAGGGCCGGTGCCAGTCGGTTGCTTCGCTTGCCTGCCACATGAAGGCGCCGTGCGCCCGGCAATGCAGCAGTGTCCAGTTCACATAGCTGTCGATGTCGGACGCAAAGTGGAACTTTCCGCCTTGCTTCAGGACGCGCGCGAAGCGGTCGAGATTGATCGGGCTGACGAAGCGCCGCTTCCAGTGTTTCTTCTTCGGCCACGGATCCGGGTAGAGAAGATCGATGCCGTCAAGCGAAGCCTGCGGCAGCCAGTCCAGCAGGCGTGTGGCGTCGTCGTCATAGACGCGCAGATTGGCAAGCGGCCGCTCCCGGACCGCCATCATCATCTTGGCCATGCCGTTGACGAAGGGCTCGACGCCGATAAAGCCGGTCGCCTGGCTGGCCGTGGCACGGTGCAGAAGATGTTCGCCGCCGCCAAAACCGATTTCGAGCTGGACAGCCGAAACTTCGGCTTCGAAAAGGCTGCGCAGATCGGCTGGCGGTTCGACCGTCAGATCGAGCCTGTAAACGGCGAAGCCGCTCTCCAGCGCCGCCGCCTGTCGCGGTCGAATGGTCTTGCCGCGCCGGCGACCGAAAAATGCCTCGGTCGCACGGCTTGGCTGGTCCTTCGGGTCCATAGGCGCCGCGGTTAGGCGGCGACTGCTTCGGCGACTGGTTCGGCGAGAGCGTCCTTGAGCGCCTTGGCGAGATCGGTCTTCTCCCAGGAGAAGGATCCGTCGCGGCCGGCCTTGCGGCCAAAATGGCCGTAGGACGACGTCTTGGCATAGATCGGCTTGTTGAGATCGAGGTGGCGGCGGATGCCGGACGGCGACAGGTCCATCACGGTGCGCAGCGCACGCTCGAGCTTTGCCTCGTCGACCTTGCCGGTGCCGTGCAGGTCGACGTAGATCGACAGCGGCTGGGCGACACCGATCGCATAGGAAAGCTGGATAGTGCAACGATCGGCAAGCTTCGCGGCAACCACGTTCTTGGCGAGATAACGCGCCGCATAGGCTGCCGAGCGGTCGACCTTGGTGGTGTCCTTGCCGGAAAATGCGCCGCCGCCATGGGGCGCAGCCCCACCATAGGTGTCGACGATGATCTTGCGGCCGGTCAGGCCGGCGTCGCCGTCAGGCCCGCCGATGACGAACTTGCCGGTCGGGTTGATGTACCAGTTGCAATTATCGGCGATCTTCAGGTCGCCCAGTGCTTCGCGAATATAGGGCTCGACGACGTTGCGCACCTTCTTCGAATCCCACGTCTCATCGAGATGCTGGGTCGACAGCACGATCTGCGTCACTTCCGCCGCTTTGCCGTCGACATAGCGGACTGTAACCTGGCTCTTGGCATCCGGCCCGAGCCTGCCTGCATCACCGCTGCCTTCATGGCGCGCAGCGGCCAGCAGTTCGAGGATCTTGTGGCTGTAGTAGATCGGCGCCGGCATCAGGTCCGGCGTCTCGCGGCAGGCATAGCCAAACATGATGCCCTGGTCGCCGGCTCCTTCCTCGCCTTGCCGGTCGGAGGCGTTGTCGACGCCTTGGCCGATATCCGGCGACTGGCCGTGCAGCAGAACCTCGATCTTAGCCGTCTTCCAGTGGAAGCCTGCCTGCTCGTAGCCGATTTCGCGGATTGCCTTGCGGGCGACCGACTTGAACTTGGCCGGGTTGACAAGCGGATGACCGGCCGCATCCTTCAGGATGTTGCCCTCCTTGTCCTTCTTGAGCAGCGTCTCGGGGACGCGCACCTCACCGGCGATGACAACGCGATTGGTCGTCGCAAGCGTCTCGCAGGCAACGCGGACCTTCCACGGGTCCATGCCGGTCTTTCTGGCTTCGCGATAGACGAGATCGACAATCTCGTCGGAGATACGGTCGCAGACCTTGTCGGGATGGCCCTCGGCAACGGATTCCGAGGTGAAGAAGTAATTGTGCCGCGTCACGGGTGTCCCCTCTTGAAAAAATATCGGCAGGCTGCCGATTTTGGCGCGCCAGTTGTTAACGGTGCCGGGCGCCGCTCGTCAAGCCGTGCAGCCGTTCTGGCATGAATTTTGACGTTATTATCTTTGCATCCCGAGATGGCGGCAGGGCGCACTGCCATCAGCCCTTGCACCAACAGACTGAGGAAAATGGCTTCGAGGAAGCGTGTCGGGCAAAATCGATCCGCGCTTTAGCGCATCTGCGGAATGCACATCCCTCGATGCGCGCAGCCGCGAGAAATTACATCCCAGCTACGACGACCTCTTCCTCTTTGAACTCTTCACGGGCCAGTCAATCGACCTCGTCGGCGGAGAGCGACTTCACAAGCTCAATGATCTTGCGGCGCACTTTCACGTCGGCGATCTTGACGAAGGCGCGGTTCAGCTGGAGGCCTTCCGGGCTGCCGCAGAACGCGACGGCGGAGGTCATCGACGCATCCTCGGCAAATCCACGGTTGCCCACGGGCTCCTGACCGGGCGCATCCTCGAAAAAGAAGGCGACGGGCACGCCGAGTATGGAGGCGATTGCCTGCAAACGGCTGGCGCCGACGCGATTGGTGCCCTTTTCGTACTTTTGGATCTGCTGGAACGTTATGCCGAGGTTTTCGCCCAATTTTTCCTGGCTCATTCCCAGCATATTGCGGCGAAGCCGGATACGGCTTCCGACGTGGATGTCGATCGGATTCGGCTTTTTCTTGTTTTCTTCTGTCATTTTTTCCTCGCCGAATTTTTCCGGCTTTTTCTATTTTGCTGCCCAAACGAAGACGGCGGCCCGTGCCCCAACAGAACGACCTATCGACTTCGATAATTTTTCAGGCGCTTACAGTATGAGTTTCTAATGTGTCGGCTGTCAATTCGCCCGTAGCCTTTGCCTTACGTTCAAAATGCATGCCGCAACGGCAAGCAAAAACATGATCAGCATTCCGTTAATGCGTCGTTGGCCGGAGGAAACGATGTCTTGGTTGGAGATCGGCACACGCACATCGATTGCACCGCGTGCATCGATTGCCAACGCGTCGACGATGCGACCGCGCGGGTCGACAACGGCCGAAATGCCGTTATTAGCCGCGCGCAACAGGGGCACCCCATTCTCCACCGCCCGGATCTGCGCCTGCCTGAAGTGCTGGTACGGCCCCGGCGTGTCGCCGAACCAGGCGTCATTGGTGACGTTCACAATAAGCTCGGCTGCCGTTGCGTCAACCGCGACGAGATCGGGAAAGATGACCTCATAGCAAATAAACGGCAGCGCCCGGATACCGCCGGGCAGCGCGATCGGGTGCCGTTCATTGCCGGCCGCGAAGGTCATCGGACCGGCAACAAGCTGCTCAAGCCCGAAGCGGCCGAGCAGATCGGCGAAAGGCAGGTATTCGCCAAAGGGTACCAGATGGACCTTGTCCACGGCATCGACGATTTCGCCCCTTTCGTCGATCGCCACCACAGAGTTGTAGTAGTAACGGCTGCCGGTCGCCGAGCCGCCTTCCTCGCGAACGACGCCGGCAACCAGCATCTGGCCATCGCCAAGCATCTCTCCGATGGCAGGCAGGGCATCCGGACGTTCGGTGAACAGAAACGGCACGGAGGTCTCCGGCCACAGGATCAATTGCGGCCTGTCATGGCCGGGTTCCGGCGCCTTGGCCGAAAGGCCCATCATGGTGGCGAAGATGCGGTCACGCACCGAGGCATCCCATTTTTCCGTAAGGTCGACGGCAGGCTGCACGATACGGACGTCGAGGCTGCGGGCGGCTGGCTTTTCGGGGGCGGCGAGCCTGATATAGCCGAAGCCGGCATGGGCGGCGACGAGAACGACAAGCAATGCCGCGCCGAGGCGAAGATGCTTGCGCGCCGCAAGCAGGGCCGGCAGCGCGAAGACGAAGACCGCAAGCGCGTTCATGCCGACCATGCCGGTCACCGAGACGCTCTGCATCAGCAAAGGCACCGGCATCGCCGCATAGCCGACGGCATTCCACGGAAAACCGGTAAACAGGAAGCCGCGCAGCCATTCCGCCAGCGCAAAGCCGAAGGCGAGCGCGGCGATGCGGCCAATGTCGTTGCTCCACAACAGCCGGGCAACCACGGCAGCGAAACCGTAAAAGAAGGCCAGCGCGAGGGGGATGCCGACCACCGCGAACGGCAAGGCCCAGGCAAAGCTGTCGGCCTCGACCAGCAGCGCCGAGCCGACCCACCAGAGACCGGCAAGAAAGTAACCGAAACCGAACCACCAGCCGGTGGCGAAAGCCGGCCGCAAGCGCCGCAGAAAACCGTCCGAGGCTTCGCCGGTCGCGCCGTCGAGGAGCCACACCAGCAGCGGGAACGAAACGAAACAGACGGCGAAGAAATCGTAAGGCGCCTGGGCAAGAACCGCTAGCGCCCCGGCGAGAAACGCCACCAGCGCGCGCCGCCAGCCCCAAAGCAGAATTATCCGGCCGGCCTGGCGCTCCATCTATGCTTCCGAGTCGTGCGAATCAGGAAGCAAGATTTATCAGGCCACGGCCTTGGCTCCAAACCGGGCGACCTAGTCCGCTCATAGCTATCGATGCCAGCCTTCGATCTTCAGTCCGCCCAGCCGTTCAGTCTCTTCGCGTGGGACAGAGCGGACAGTCTGGGAAAAGGTCCAGACATGGCCTTCAGGATCGCGCGCCCTGTACTGCCGTTCACCGTAGAACTGGTCAGCAGGCTCCTGGACGATCTCGGCTCCCGCCGCCCTTGCACGATCGCAGTGGGCATCTATGCCGTCCTTGAGGCGCACATAGACCGACTGCGTGTTCTTGCCTGCAACTGAAGCCGGGCTGGCTATATGGTCGGCCCATTCGGAACCGACGATGATATAACCATCGCCGAACCGCATCTCGGAATGGACCAGCCTGCCATCGGCATCGCTGACAACCATGCTCGGCTCGAAGCCGAAGGCCTTTTCAAGCCAGGTCAATGCGGCCCGCGGATCCTGGTAGAAGACGCCGGAGCCCAAGGTCGAGTGCTTGAACGGGTCCTCAACCGGCATCGGGCAAGCCGCGTCTTTCAAGCCTGCTCGGTGCGGACGGCGCGGCGGCGGCGCTCGCCCTTCAGGGTCTCGACGATGCGAACGCGCTTGACACGGCGCGGATCGGCGTCGAGCACATGGAACTCGAAGCCGGGTATGGCCTGCACCACTTCGCCGCGCGCCGGCACCCGGCCAAGCGTGTTGAAGATCATGCCGCCGATCGTGTCGACATATTCGCCGTGCTCGCCGGCGGCGAAATCCTCGCCGATCATCTTGGCGACGTCGTCGATCTCGGCCTTGCCGTCGACGATGAAGACGCCTTCACCGGCCTGGGTGATCATCGGCTCGTCCTCGTCATGCTCGTCCTCGATGTCGCCGACCACCATCTCGACGATATCCTCGAGCGAGACGAGACCGTCGGTGCCGCCATATTCGTCGATGACCAGCGCCATCTGGGTGCGCGTCGTCTGCATTCGCCCCATCAGGTCGGAGGCGAGCATTGACGGCGGCACGAACAGCACCGGTCGGATCAGGTTGAGATCGCCGATGGTGCGCGCCAGATCGACCTGGGCGAGATCGAGAACCGTCGCGACCGGGGTTTTCCTGGTCGTCCTGCCCTTTCTGACGCGGGCGACCTTGGTGATGTGCGCCAGCACGTCGCGGATATGGACCATGCCGCGCGGATCGTCGAGCGTCTCGGAATAGACCGGCATGCGGGAATGGCCGGACTGCTCGAACAGCCCCAGAAGATCACCCAGCTTCGTGGTGATCTCGACCGCCTCGATGTCGGCGCGCGGCACCATGACGTCCTCGACCCGCACTTCGCGCAGGCGCAGGATGTTGTTGAGCATGGCGCGTTCGCCGGGCGAGAAGGATTCTGCATCGCTCGCCGTTTCGGCGAGCGCACCGGCAATCTCCTCGCGCAGGCTGGTGCCGTTGCGGTGCCTGAAAAGCCCGAGCACGCGATCGAACAGGGAAGGACCGGCAGGCGATGCCTCGCTGGCGAAGCTGCCGGTCGTGGTACTCGGACTCGAGCCCTCTTCCGTCGTTTCGGAAGGCTTGATCGCACTGCCGGCGTCGGAGCGGGCGGCAGTCTCTGGTTTGTCGTTCATCATCGTCCGGTCAATTGGTCTTTTGTAATTACGTGTAGGGATCGGGAATGGCAAGCCTCGCAAGTGCTGCGCGCTCTGTCGCTTCCATCAGTTCCGCTTCGGCATCGCTTTCGTGATCATAGCCCAGCAAATGCAGCAGGCCATGGATGACGAGATGGGAGATATGGTCCTCGACGGGCTTGTCTTCCAGTGCTGCTTCGCGCGCGACAGTCTCGGCGGCAAGCACGATGTCGCCCAACATCGGCGGCAGGGGCTCACCTTTTTTGAGCGGGAAAGCCGGGAAAGACAGGACGTTAGTCGGCTTGTCCTTGCCGCGCCAGCCGGCATTGAGCGTACGGATATGCGCATCGTCGGAAAAGACGATGCTGAGCTCGGAACGGCCGTCCCCACCGGTTTCGGCAAAGGCGGCCGAGACGGCGCGGTCGACAAGCCGTATCAGCACCGCCTCGCCGGGCCAGTCGCCCGCCTCGATCGCGATATCGATCTCGACGGGAAGCGGCCCCCCCGCCTTTTGTTCCTCAGCCATGCGGCCGCATAATCATATCAGCTTTCGACACCCAAGCCCCTGGCCAGCTTACCGTCACGGTCGTAGGCCTTGACGATCTCGGCGACCAGCGGATGCCTGACGACGTCGCCTTCATTGAAGCGGACCGTCACCATGCCGATGACGCCGTCGAGAATTCTCAGTGCCTCGACCAGGCCGGACTTGGTGTTTGGCGGCAGATCGATCTGGGTCGGATCGCCGGTGACGATCATGCGCGAGTTCTCGCCGAGCCGGGTCAGGAACATCTTCATCTGCATCGGCGTGGTGTTCTGCGCCTCGTCGAGGATGACGGCAGCGTGCGCCAGCGTACGGCCGCGCATGAATGCCAGCGGCGCAATCTCGATGACCTCGGCGGCAATCGCCCGCTCGACCTTGTCGGCCGGCATCATGTCGTAGAGTGCATCATAGAGCGGCCGCAGATAGGGATCGACCTTCTCCTTCATGTCACCCGGCAGAAAGCCAAGCCGTTCACCGGCCTCGACCGCGGGGCGCGACAGCACGATGCGTTCGACCATGCCGCGTTCGAGCAGCATTGCCGCATGCGCCACCGCCAGATAGGTCTTTCCGGTGCCGGCCGGGCCGATGCCGAAGACGAGTTCCGACCGCTCCAGCGCGCGCATGTAGGCGTCCTGGTTGAGCGAGCGGGCATAGATGGTCTTCTTGCGCGTCGATATCTGGGCGGCGGACACCTTGCCCTTGCGCTCCAGCGTCGGCAGCGTCAGCTGGTCGTCGGTGGCGATCGCCATGCGCACGGCGCCGTCGACATCGGACTGGCCGATATCGGTGCCTTTCTGCAGAATGCCGTAAAGATTGTCCAAGGCGCGGCGTGCCTGCTCGGCGGCCGAGGAAGAGCCCTTGATGGTCAATTGATTGCCGCGCGAGCGGATGTCGACGCCGAGCTTCTGCTCGAGCCTGGCCAGATTCTCGTCGAACTGGCCGTAAAGGGCGCTGGCAAGCTTGTTATTGTCGAAAGTCAGTACGATGTGCGCCATATCCGAGGCCCCGGAGGGTAGATTCTGGGGCAGATTCTTGACTTCAGCAGCGCTCAACCGTCTCTCCTCATCTGCCGAGGCCTTCAGGCCAATTCGGCGAACAGGCTGTTGTAGCCCGTCTTCGTGATTCGTACCTGGATAATGTCACCGATTTCGCCGGCCTTTTCATCAACAATAACCGGCTGCAGCCAGGGCGAGCGGCCAACCTTCTGGCCGGCCTGGCGGCCCGGCTTTTCGATCAGCGTGTCGATAGTCCTGCCGACCAGGCTTGCGCCGAAATCCTGCTGCTGTTTCAGAAGCAGCGCCTGCAGCCGCTGCAGGCGCTCGTCCTTGACGGCCTCCGGCACGTGATCGCTCATCTCCGCGCCCGGCGTGCCGGGGCGCGGAGAATATTTGAACGAGAAGGCCGAGGCATAGTTGACGTCTTCCACCAACTGCATGGTCGCCTCGAAATCCGCTTCCGTCTCACCGGGAAAGCCGACGATAAAATCGCCGGACAGTGCGATGTCGTTCCGTGCGGCACGGATGCGGTCGATCAACGTCAGATAGTCCTTGGCCATATGCCTGCGGTTCAT
Source organism: Mesorhizobium sp. M1348 (assembly GCF_040317925.1). Lineage (NCBI taxonomy): Bacteria > Pseudomonadati > Pseudomonadota > Alphaproteobacteria > Hyphomicrobiales > Phyllobacteriaceae > Mesorhizobium > Mesorhizobium sp. M1348. The sequence goes on from NZ_JAMYLH010000014.1 coordinate 118,951, forward strand.
CGCCTTGAGTATGCGGTCGGAGCCGGATTGCACCGGTAAATGTAGATAGGGCATCAGCGCAGGCAAATCACGATGGGCGGCGATCAATTCATCGTCCATATCGCGCGGATGGCTGGTCGTGTAGCGCAGCCGCGCTAGACCCGGAATCTCGGCCAGCCTGAACAGCAGCCGGCCAAGGCCCCATTCCTCGCCGTTTTCGCCTCTTCCGTGCCAGGCATTGACGTTCTGGCCGAGCAGCGTCACCTCGCGCACGCCGGCATCCGCCAGGCGCTCGGCCTCGGCGACGATCTGTGCCACCGGCCGCGAGACTTCCGAGCCGCGCGTATAGGGCACGACACAGAAGGTGCAGAACTTGTCGCAGCCTTCCTGAACGGTCAAGAACGCCGTCACGCCGCGCCTGATCAGTTCGGCGCGCTTTGGCTGCGGAAGATGCTCGAACTTGTCCTCGACGGCATAGTCGGTCTCGACGATCTTTTCGCCGCCACGCGCCCTCGCCAGCACACCGGGCAGCCGGTGGTAGGTCTGCGGACCGATGACCAGATCGACGGCCGGCGAGCGACGGATGATCTCGGCACCCTCGGCCTGCGCCACGCAGCCGGCGACGCCGACCAGCATTTCGCGCCCGGCCTTGGCACGTTCCGCCTTCAACTCACGGATGCGACCAAGTTCGGAATAGACTTTTTCCGCCGCTTTTTCGCGGATGTGGCAGGTGTTGAGCAGCACCAGATCGGCCTCGCCGATGGCGTCTGTCGCGGCATAGCCGTCGGCCGCCAGAGCATCGGTCATGCGCTGCGAATCGTAGACGTTCATCTGGCAGCCATAGGTCTTGACGAAGACCTTCCTGGTCGCGGCAGCCGGAACGACCAGGTCTTCGGCGGCAGCGCCGATGTCGTCGCGTTCTATCGTGTTCAATTCCATTTCGCGGCTTCTAGCGCCTTTCCCTGACAAAAAACAGACGAATCTGGCCGGAACCCGCGCAGCTTACCGGCTTGGGCGCGGTTCGGCGAGCGCCGCCTGCACCATCTCGCGCACCTGGCGTTCCATCTGCTTTGCCGTCTCCTTGCGGCTGGAGCCCTTGGAGAAAGCAATCGCCTCGCCAAAATGCACCTCGACGTCGAGGGCGCCCTCGGCCATCAGCACCTTGAGGTGCGGCATCAGCTCCTCATCGCCAATCCAGGCGGCAACCGGCCGATGCCGGCGGCCGAGCGGCACGCCATGCAGGCGCGTATAGACGATGGCCACCGGCTGGATGAAGACCTGTTCGGCCGCCCCTTCAGCAATCGCCATTGTAGCGGCGCCGAACAGCGTGCTCTTGAACGGCAGGATCATGTTGCCGTCGCCGGTCGAGCCTTCGGCGAACAGTACCATGGCGTCGCCCTTGGCCATGCGGCCGGCGATCTCGCTCGCCTGGTCGCCCGACGAACGCTTACGCTCACGTTCGATGAAGACGGTGCGCTGCAGCTTCGACAGCATGCCGATCAGCGGCCAGCCGGCCATGTCGGCCCTGGCGATGAACGTCACGTCGACCATCGACCCCAGCACCATGATGTCGGTCCAGGAGATGTGGTTGGCAGCAATCAGCAATGGGCGCTGGCCGGACAGCGCTCCCTTGACATGGATGCGCAGCCCCAGCGCCCTGACGATCATCCTGTGCCAGATCTTCAGGATGAAGGTCTCGCGCCAGAGTCCGGTCCTCATCGACAGGATCTGCAGCGGCACAAGCACCAATGAGCCGACGACAACCAGCCCCAGCGCCAGGAAAATCCTGATTTTTCCGATCATCCGCACCACCCCGGCGTTTGGCTAGCGAAGATCGCGGCGCATGACAAGCGCGCCGGTCGGGCCGTGCTCCGGCGACTTGTAATAGTTGGCGCGCTTGCCGACCTCGCGGAAGCCGAGCCGCCGGTAGAGCGCGATCGCGGCGACATTGGTCTCGTCTACCTCGAGGAAAAGTGCCTCGGCGCGCTGTGCGTGCAGTTCACGCAGCACCGCGTCCATCAATTGCCAGCCGAGCCCCCGGCGCCGATGCGAACGTGCCACCGCGACCGTCAGGATCTCCCCCTCGCCGGCCGCCAGCCGCGCGAGCACGAAGCCGACCGGCGGCTTGGCACCCTGTCCGGTCTCGCGCGCGGCATAGCCGAACACCGTATCCTGCTCGAGCAGTGCGGCGAATTCGTCGTCGGTCCACGGCCGCGCGAAATCCTCGCGATGCAGCACCGACATGGCCGCGCTGTCGGCAATCGTCAGCGGCTCGAGCGCATAGTCCCTGCGGCGCGGCTGGAGGAACGGAATGCGCATCAGTTTTTTTGCCTCGATAAAACAAAGCCGGCCTGCGGCTTGGCGTCGGCGCCGCGCAGATAGAGCGGCTTCGGCTTTTCGCCCTCGCCCTTTTTACCGGCACCTTGGGCCGCGGCCAGCTGGGCATAGACGGCGATGTCGGCGGTGGCCCCGATCGGGCCTGTATCAAAAGCGCGCCCGACCGAGGCGGCAATTTGCGATGTCGCGGTGCCGGCAAGAACCGCGGAGCAGTCAACCGCGATGGCGGCGGCTTGCGAAAGCGTGGTCACCGAGGGACCGTAAGTCAAAACGGATGCTTCATCGTAAAGTGCCGCATGGATTTCCTCGCGCCCTGCATCGAGCGCGGCGAGAACGGCGCGGCCGGGAAACGTTACTCTCGCTTGCGCCGCCAGTGCTTCCAGAGTCGTCACGCCGATCGCCGGGATTTTCAGTGCCAGCGCAAGGCCGCGCGCCGCCGAGACGCCGACGCGCAGACCGGTGAAGGAGCCCGGACCGGTGGAAACGGCAATGGCGCCGAGGCCGCTAAAGTCCGTTCCGGCCGCCTTCAACGCCCCTTCGATGACACCCATCAGATGCTCGGCATGACCCTTGCCGAGATCGAGCACCGAACGGCCGAGCTCTTTCCCGTCCGCCGCGTCGTAGACGCAGGCGGCGCAGAGATTGGCGGCACAGTCGATGGCAAGCAATTTCATGAAGCGGCCGGTTGAGTTCGAAAACAGCTTCCCTCTGCCCGCCAGGGCTGATCCCCGCAAGGGAATAATGGATAAATCGTCAGGCGACTTTGCTTCGGCGCGGGTCCACGAATGTAAGTTTCAACGCACGCAATCGCCACAATAAGTATCGGGACTAGCCGACCTGCTCGATACGCAGCACGTGATTGTCCCAGACATAGTCCGGCTCGGAACGGATCGAACCACCGGCCTCGACGATTTCGCCGGCGCCGGTCGTCGCCATGAAGCTCTCCCCATCGGGTGCAACGCCGCAGACCTCGACCAGCGCCTTGGTGGCGACGATGCGGCCGCTGGCCGCGTCGATCACGGCAAGCGAATTGCCCTCAGGCGAAGACACGGCGATAGTGCCGGCGGCAGGGTTGGCGGCGACCGAGCCGATATAGTTCCTGAAGCCGGAGAGCACATCCTGCGACATGTCGAGCAATTGCAAGTCCTTGCCACGCGCCGCGCGGCCGACCAGCGGGGGGCGATCGGTGCCCGGCCCCCTATACTGACAGCCGAACCAGACGGTGCCGGAGCGGTCGGCATCCATATGGCGGATCGATAGCTGGTGCAGGGCCGGCGGCAATTCGTGCTTTTCGGTGAGATCGCCGGTAAGGCGGTCGACCAGAACATAGGACGGCTTCATCGTTGCGATATTGAGCTCGGCGCGGCCATAATCCGGATGCGTCTCGATGCCGCCATTGGCCACAGCAATCGTCCTGCCGTCGGAAAGCAGCAAAAGCTCGTGCGGGCCTGTGCCATAGGTCGGGAACTCGCCGATGCGCTTGAATTTCGCATGCGCGTCATAGATGCCGACGACGCCGGCGGCATTGTCGAAATCGTTCTCGGTGGCGTAGAGCAGCGCACCGTCGGCCGAGAACACGCCATGGCCGAAGAAGTGCCGGCCGGCAACGCTGGCAATGGTGTGCGGTTCACCGCGGCCGGTATGGTCGAAGACGACAGCAAAGGTGCCCGGCTGCCTGGCAAACACCACCGAACGCTTGGACACCGGGTCGAAGGTAACGTCGTGGCCCCGATCGGGCAGATCGATCGTGTGCAACAACTTGCCGGCCTCGGACAGGATGGCCGCGCCATAGCCGCCGTCGCGCTTGACGAAAGCGGTGGCGAAGACCGCGTCGGCGTCGAGTGTCTTTGCCCAGGCTGACGGCGCCATCGCCGCGACGAAACCAGCGCCTGCGGCCCTCAGGAAATCGCGCCGATCGATCAGCGGCGTCCTCATGATCAGTCGCCATCCAGTGACGAGAAGCCGGCGGTCAGGCCGAATTCGGCGGTCAGCCTGGTGCCGATCAGGCTCGTCAGGCTGGATGTCACCAGCGAGAAATAGTCGAGCTTCTGGCGCAGCGCCGGATCGGCAAGTGCCTTGTCGATCGGACCCCTGAATGCCTTGGCCGCCTCGATCCCGTTGGTGAGCTGGATGTGGACCGATTCCGCCATCCAGCGCGCATCGGGCGACAGCGCTTCGCCAAGCTGCGAGGCCTGGAACAGCGCGTCCATTCCCGCCAGATTCCCGGTCAGCGAGCGGGCGGTGTTTTGCGAGCGCCAATAGATCGCCTGTTTCGGTTTGTCGGCCTCCGGCTTGGCGCCCAGGAAGCTTTTCAGGCGCACGTCGCGCACCATTTCCAGCTCGTTGATGAAGACGCCGACCAGTTCGGTCACCGCTTCGGCGCCGTCGTGATAGAGCGCGTTCTGCGGACCCGCATTGGCCCAGAGCGCGGCAAAGCCGTCGGGCTTGGTCCAGGCATTGCCGACCTCGCCGGCGATTGCCTCGATATTGCCGGCAATGGCCGCGCCATAGGCGCAGCGATAGGCGTCGTCCCTGCCGGCCAATTGATCGGCGCCGTCGCCATGGAGCACGAATTCCAGTGCGCCGAGCCCTTGCATGGCGACGCTCTTTGTCGCCAGCTGGGCCGGATCGGCGGCTGTCGGATCCTTGCCGGCAAGTGCTGCCTGCACCTGCTTCAGGCCGATGCTCTTGCGGTCCGGCCAAAACAGCATGCGCTCAAGCCGGTTGTTTTCCGCGATCGGCCCGAAACGGATGATTTCCACCACCGACCAGGCATCCACGACACCCGAGAATTCGGCGCGCGCCGCATCGAGATTGTCTTGCGAGGGCGTCTGGCAAAGCGTGTGCATGGCCTCGGTCAAGCTGTCCGCATGGTCATGCAGCCTGGCATAGGCCGGGCGGACGAAGCCGTCGATCGCCCGCTGGATCACATCCGAAGCCTTCGCCACCGCGGATGCCGGCAGCGCACCGGCGAGGACCAGCATCAGAACGAGTGCAGACGCAAGACGCTTCGGCATCAGAGCGACTCCAGAAACTTGATCAGCGCGGCGCGGTCGGCCGCATCGGCAGCGGCAAAGCGGTCACGCGCCTTCTGGCCCTCGCCGCCATGCCACAGGATCGCCTCGGCCAGGCTGCGCGCGCGCCCGTCATGCAGGAAGAAGGTGTTGCCGCTGACGGTCTGGGTGAGCCCGATGCCCCACAGCGGCGGCGTGCGCCATTCGCTTCCCGTGGCCTCGCCCACCGCCTGGCCGTCGGCAAGGCCCGGTCCCATGTCATGCAGCAGGAAATCGGAATACGGCCAGATCAGCTGGAAGGCCTGCGCCTTGTTCGGGGTGCCGCGGCGGGTGACGAATTTCGGCGTATGGCAGGAGATGCAGCCCATATCGTAGAACAGTTTTTTGCCGGCGAGCACGTCCGGTCTGTCGAGGTCGCGCCGGGCCGGCACGGCAAGGTTTTGCGAATAGAAGGTCACGAGGTCCATGACGGGCGGCGGCGCTTCGACCGGACCGAGGCGCTCCTGCACACCGTTGGGTAGGGCAAGGCAGGTCTTTTCTACGGCAGTGCAATCGCCCCAGTGCTTCGGCACCTCGGGCGTCGAAATGCCGATATCGCCGGCAAAAGCGTCCGCCGATTGCTGGCGGATCGATGCGGCCTGCGCCTTCCAGCCGAAACGGCCGAGCGTCAGTTCACCGCTGCTGCCGTCGCGTATTATGTTGGGCCTGCCGGAAATGCCGTCACCATCGCGGTCGGCCGGATCGGCGCGGGCAAGGATGTCGGCAGGAGCGATCTGCTCGACCAGGCCAAGGCCGATCATCGGCGGCGTCATGCGCGGCGACAGCGTGGTGTGTGGATCGAGCGGCTCGTAGGCGAGGCCCTCGACCGAATAGCTCGGCTTGCGCAGCGACACTGCGCTACCATCCGCCAGTTTTACTTTTTGCTCCTGATAATCGACATGCATCCTGCCTTCGCCCTGCAGGCCGGGAACGGCTAGCTCCTGAAGTTGCGTGCCATAGACCGGGTCGGGGAAGTTGAGCACCTTGTGATCGGCGAGCGCGGCTTTCTCCTCCTCGGTACTGGCTTCCCTTGCCAGGCGCAGGAACATCGAGGTGGTGCCGCTGTCGCCTTCGGGCGGATGGCCGCGACCGTCCTTCAGATGACAGTTCTGGCAGGCGCGCTCGTTGAACAGCGGACCGAGCCCATCCGAGGCCTGTGTCGAGGATGGCGACGACACCCAGTTCTTGCGGAAAATGGCGTTGCCGAGCTTGAAGGTGCCCTCTTCCTCGAAGCTGATGTTGGCAGAGGATTGCGAGAAGGCGTCCTTGTTGACGTCCTTCTTCGAGGTGCCGGCGCCGCCCTGCATCAGCTCGAATTGCTCGGGCTTGGAAAAATCGCTGGTCGGCCTGGTAATGGCGGTGACGCGCGCCAGATCCTTCGGCGTCAGATCGGTGCGGCTGGTGGCAAGCCCCGCCGGTTGCGGCGCTCCGGCCAGCGCCGAGGCTGTGAGCGTCGCCACCACGACAAGAAAAGCGCCGCGAAGGATACCGTATCGCGGCTTCTTCTGAGGCGGCAGGCCGCAACCTTCGGCCGGCCGCAAGCGGCGCAAGAACTCTAGGGAGCGCCGCATTCCCGCATATCCTTATTCCGCCTCGTCGGCCGACGCCGCGTTGAGCTGGCCGTACTTTTCCTCGCCGATCGAGGCGAGCAGGTCGAGTTGCGTCTCGAGGAAGTCGATATGACCTTCCTCGTCAGCCAGCAATTCCTCGAACAGCTTCATCGTCACGTAGTCGCCTGCTTCGTTGCAAACCTCGCGCGAACGCTTGTAGGCGGTGCGCGCGTCATATTCGCCGGCAAGATCGGATTCGAGCACTTCCTTGACATTCTGCCCGATGCGCAGCGGCGCCACGGACTGCAGGTTCGGATGGCCCTCGAGGAAGATGATGCGCGCCACGAGCCGATCGGCATGGTGCATTTCTTCGATCGATTCAGCGCGTTCCTTCTTCGCCAGCTTGGCGTATCCCCAGTCTTCCAGCAGTCGGAAATGCACCCAGTACTGATTGACCGCTCCAAGTTCCAGAAACAGAGCCTCGTTAAGCCGCTCTATGATCTGCTGTTCGCCTTTCATGGGTTCTGCTCCCGTATTGGACGCGCAGGCCTCTGACGCGATCCAGGTGTGAAACGATGTCCACGCCGCTCGCCGCCGAGCGGGCGTGGTAATTTTCGGTGACCCGAATGATCGTTTCGACCACATTTGGGAAGCAGCCGCAACAGCGACCGCGCTTGTGCATGGCATGATAGACCTTCGCCGGCACGATCAGCTGCCAGGGGTCCTCATCCAGCAGTCCGACGATCGTCTGCTCTATCTCCTTTTCGGTGATGATGTTGCAATGGCAGATCAGCATTTGTCGCTCTGGCTAGCGGCGCTCATTGCGCCGCGTGGCTGTTGGTTTCGAAGTTTACTGGAACACCTTGTCCGGTGAATCGAGGCTGTCCGAGCCCTCGAAGGCGATGGCATTGAGCTTCAGGGTGCCGACGGCGCGTTCGATCGACTTGGTCTGATCGACCAGCGCGTCGATCGCCGCCTGCACGGTGGCGTTGCCGTCAGCGTTGCCCTCGGCGATCTGCTGGTCATAGGCCTCGCCGGCAAGCGCCCGCGCCTTGATGGCCTCCATCTTGGCGATGGTGACATCCAGTTTAGCCGACAATTCCTTGTCGATCGCCGGATCGGCCGCCTTGACCATGTCGGCCACCGACGGCCCCTCGACGACAGTGCCGTCAAGCCGCGTGTAGCTGCCGTGATAGGCGGCACGGATGCCGATCGCGTCATATAGGTGGGAGTTGTAGGTGTTGTCGGAGAAGCAATCGTGCTCCTCTTCCGGATCGTGCAACAAGAGGCCGAGCTTCATCCGCTCGCCGGCGAGCTCGCCGTAGGACAGCGAGCCCATGCCGGTGAAGATGGTCGAAATGGCGGCATTCTGCTCGCCATCGACAAGGTTCTTGCGGGCGGCGCCGCCTTCCTTCCAGTCGTTGACCATATCCTTGAGATCGGAAACCAGAAGGTCGCTCGCCGATTTCAGGTACTGTCCGCGACGGTCGCAATTGCCGCCGGTGCAATTGGCGAGGTCGTAATCGGTGTAGGGCCGCTCGCCGGCGCCCGGACCGGTGCCGTGCAGGTCTTGCCCCCAAAGCAGGAATTCGATGGCGTGATAGCCGGTCGCCACATTGGCCTCGATACCGCCGGCCTCCTGCAGGGTGCCGGAGAGGAACTCCGGCGTCAGATTGGTGGCGTCGACCTTCTTGCCGTTGATCTCGATCGACTTGTTGGCGATCACATTGGCGGTGTAGAGCGCGTTGGCGTCCGACTCGGTGCCGTAGCTCTTGGCGACATAGTCGATCAAGCCCTCGTCGAGCGGCCAAGAGTTCACCTTGCCTTCCCAGTCGTCGACGATGGCATTGCCGAAGCGATAGACCTCGGTCTGCTGATAGGGAACGCGCGATGCCTTCCAGGCCTCGCGGGCGGCGTTCAACGTTTCGGCCGATGGCTTGGCGAGCAGCGCATCGACAGCCTTGTCGAGCGCCTCGGCCGTGATCAGCGAATCCTCGTATTTGGCGAGCGCGATGTCGGAATAAGTCTTGATGACCGCCTTGGCATCGGTTTGCGCCTTGGCCGGCAGCACGAACACCGCCGCAGTAAGCATCGCGGTGGCGCCGATCGCCGCAAGCCTGCCGCCAAACCGCGCGGTCATCATCGTTCTCATGACTGTCTCTCCTCGGGAATCAATGAAATGCCGGCGCCGCGGCGGGCAGCTGCCAGCGGGCAAAGAGGGGTCGCGCCATCGCGCGCTTCGCGGAAGAAAGACACCGAAATGCCTCCAATCGAAAGGGTTCAAGGCCCAGACATCAAAGGGATGCGCTGACGCGCGAGCTTCCATAAAACGGCGAAGACGCCGGATGTCAACTGGTGGCGCAGAAAAAATTCAATTGAAACAACAGTTTAGAATTATTCTAAACTAGAACTGTCAACTTTAACATCGATGTATAGGGAATGCCGGCGCATGACGCGGTTGACAGGCGGCCGTTCCGGGTGCGACCCGGATCGGCGCTCTTGCGGCGGCGCCGGACAATCGCCACCTGGCGAGACGTCCTAGATTTGGATGAGGAATCGGGCTGTTATGAAGAACGGGATCGTCATTGTCGGTGCGGGACATGCGGGCGTGCAAGCGGCCGCCAGCCTGCGCGAAGAGGGCTATGAAGCCCCGGTGATCCTGGTCGGCGACGAAAACGAATTGCCCTACCACAAGCCGCCGCTGTCGAAGACCTTCATCAAGGATCAGCAAGCAAAGCCGCAGCCGTTGCGCGGCGAGGCTTTTTATACCGGCAGCGCCATAGACTACCGGCCAGGCCTCCGGATCGAGCGCATCGATGTAGGCGGCCGCAGGCTGGAGATATCGGGCGGCGGTGTGTTGCCGTTCGACCGGCTTGTCCTCGCCACCGGCGCGCGGCCGCGCCTGCTGCCGCTGCCGGGTTCGGAGCTTTCCGGCGTTGTGTCGCTGCGCTCGCTCGGCGATGCCCGCCTGATCCGCGAATTGAGCGCGCAAAGCGAGGACGTCGTCATCCTCGGCGGTGGCTTCATCGGCCTGGAGATTGCCGCGACGCTCACCGCGGCCGGCCGCAAGGTTGCGGTGGTCGAGGCGGTCGACCGGCTGCTCGGCCGCGCCGTGGCGCCGGTCATCGCCGGCCATGTCCGCCAGCGGCTGGAAGCCACCGGTGTGCGCATCCTCACTGGCACCACCATCGAACGGCTGGAGGGCGAGAACGGCCGTGTTTCGGCTGCAATCACCTCATCCGGCGAAAGATTGCCGGCGCAGATGGTCGTCATCGGCATCGGCGTCGTGCCGAATGTCGAATTGGCCGAAGCCGCCGGCATTGCCATCGCCAACGGCATCCGCGTCGACCAGCAGATGCGCACGTCGGTGCCGGAAATCCTTGCCATCGGCGATGCCGCCTCCTACCGGCACTGGTTCACCGGTGGCGATGTGCGGCTGGAATCGGTGCAGAACGCCACTGACCAGGCGCGGCTCGCCGCGCGCACCATCGTCGGCCACGCCGATAACTACTCAGCGGTGCCGTGGTTCTGGTCCGATATCGGCGACATGAAGCTGCAGATGGTCGGCCTGATTTCGGGCGGCGACAGCCATGTCGTGCTGGGCGACGTGGCCGAGAACAAATTCTCCATCTACCACTACGCCGGAAGCCGGCTGCTCGGCATCGAATCGGTCAACCGGCCCGGCGACCACATGCTTGGCCGCAAGATGCTCGGCGCCGGCTTTTCGCCGTCGCCGCAGATTGTTGCGACCGGGCCCGACGGGCTGAAGGCAGCGCTCGCCGCCTTCCAGCAGGCAGAGCCTGCCCGCGCGGCAGGATAATCGTATCGCTCAGGCGGCGCGGGCCTCGCGGATCGAACTTTCCAGAATGTCGAGCGCCTCGTTCATGACGCCATCCTGGATGGTGATCGGCGCGAGGAAGCGGATGACGTTGCCGTAGACGCCGCAGGTCAGCAGGATCAGGCCCTTGTCGAGCGCCTTCAGCCGGACCGCATTGGCGAGTTCCGGCGACGGCAGGCCCTTCGTCACATCGTTGAACTCGACCGCGTTCATGAAGCCTGGGCCTCTGATATCGACGATCTCCGGCGCTTCGTCGCGGATCGATTGCAGGCGCTGCTTCAGCCGGTTGCCCAGCGTATTGGCGCGGTCGCAGAGCTTCTCCTCGTCGATGACGTCGAGCACGGCATGCGCCGCGGCGACGCCGATCGGGCTGCCGCCATAGGTGCCGCCGAGCCCGCCGGGGTTCGGTGCATCCATGATCTCGGCACGCCCGGTGACCGCCGCCAACGGGAAGCCGCCGGCCAGGCTCTTGGCCATGGTGGTGATGTCGGCCGCCACCTCGTGGTGGTCCATGGCGAACATCTTGCCGGTGCGGGCAAAGCCGGTCTGCACCTCGTCGGCGATCAGCAGCATGCCGTGCTGGTCGCAGATCTTGCGCAATGCAGTCATGAAATCGCGCGGCGCCTCGTAGAAGCCACCCTCGCCCTGCACCGGCTCGACGATGATCGCGGCGACGCGGGCCGGATCGACATCGGCCTTGAACAGCCGGTCGAGCGCCGCCAGCGAATCGGCGACTGACACGCCGTGCAGCGCCACCGGGAACGGCGCATGGAAGACATCCGCCGGCATGGCGCCGAAGCCGACCTTGTAGGGCACGACCTTACCGGTCAGCGCCATGCCCATGAAGGTGCGGCCGTGAAAGCCGCCGGAGAAAGCGATGACCGCCGGCCGGCCGGTGGCGTTGCGGGCAATCTTGATGGCATTCTCCACCGCCTCGGCGCCGGTGGTGACAAAAATCGTCTTCTTGTCGAACTTGCCGGGGAGCATGCCGTTCAGCCGTTCGGCCAGCCTGATATAGCTCTCATAGGGCACGACCTGGTAGCAGGTGTGGGTGAAGCGGTCGAGCTGCGCCTTGACCGCTTCGATCACCCTGGGGTGACGGTGGCCGGTGTTGACGACAGCGATGCCGGACGAGAAATCGATGTAGCGGCGCCCTTCCACATCCCAGATCTCCGAGTTTTCGGCGCGATCGGCATAGATTTGAGTGGTCATGCCGACGCCGCGCGAAATCGACTGGTTCTTGCGTTCGGAAATGGCTGAATTTGTCATCGTACCCCTCTCCGGGCCGCGCCCGTTCTCGTTTGATGGCTGTTGAGACTCTTCTGACCTTATTTCACGCTTTCCTCAAGTTGGCACTGGCGGCGGGCGATTGGGCCTGCCGCCGATGTCTTAACTGGCCAGCTTACCCAACCGCCTATACGCGTACGAGAAGAGGTTTCCTTTTTGCGGGGATCAATTATCCTCGCCATTGTCCGCGCCGTCTTGCTACAGGGGGCGGTCCGCGCGGTTGAGGGAGTTATGAGCAGGAACGCGACATTGTCCGTCTCGCCGCCGTCGGTCAAAACCCCCAGCCATTTGTCTTTTCCTGCCTCCACAATTCTAGCCTGCGCAATGGCAATGCTGCCTTTGCTTTTGGCCGGTTGCCAGAAGCAGGAGGCCGCCGCGAAGAAACTGCCAGTCATGGTCCTCACCGAGACCGTGGCGATCGCCAACTATGCGCCAAGGACTTCGCTCACCGGTGTGATCGCGGCGCGCACGCTAAACAATCTTTCGTTCCGGGTCGGCGGCCGCGTCGCCGAACGGCTTGTCGACGTCGGGCAACATGTCGATCAAGGTACCGTGCTCGCCCGCATCGATCCGCAGGAACAGGAATTCGACCTGCGCTCGGCGCAGGCCGATCTCGACGCCGCGCAGGCGCAATTGACCCAGGCCGCCGCCGCCTTCGAACGGCAAAAGACACTGCTTGCCCAGGGCTACACCACGAGGCGCGACTATGATGCGGCCGAGCAGGCGTCGAAGGTGGCGCGAGGCAGCGTCGATGCCGCTCAGAGCGCGCTCGCCAATGCAAAAGAGGACCTTTCCTTCACCGAACTCAAGGCGGGTGCGGCAGGCGTGATCACAGTGCGCCAGGTCGAAGCCGGGCAGGTGGTGCAGGCGGCGCAGACCGTCTTCACCCTTGCCGAGGACGGCGACCGCGATGCGGTCTTCAACGTAGAGGAAACGATGGTAGCAAAGACGCCGGCAGCACCCGCGGTGACAATCACGCTGTTGTCGGATCCGCAGATCAAGGCGATGGGCAAGGTGCGTGAAATCTCGCCGGCGGTCGATCCGACTTCAGGCTCGATCCGGGTCAAGGTCGCCATTCCCGACACGCCCGCGGGCATGCCGCTCGGCGCGGCCGTCATCGGGTCGGTCAGCGCCCAGCCGTCGAAGGCCGTCATCGTGCCGTGGCAGGCATTGACCTTGAGCGCGGGCAGGCCGGCCGTCTGGGTCGTCGATCAAGCGACCAAGGCGGTGGCAGCGAGACAGGTGGAGGTGCTGGCCTTCGGATCCGGCTCGGTCATCATCGACAAGGGGCTCGAGGCAGGCCAAACCGTCGTCACCGCCGGCGGCCAGTTGCTCAGCCCCGGCCAGACCGTCGAGATAGCGGGAGCGGAGCAATGAACCGGCTCCTGCGCAGCCCTGCCCCGCTTGTTCCTGCCCTGTTTGGGCTCGTGCTCGGCGCCTGCTCGCAATCGGAAGAGAAGCCGCCCGAGATCATCCGGCCTGTGCTGTCGGTGGTGGTCGAGCCCCGCACCGTAGAGACCTTCGGATTCGCCGGATCTGTCGAACCGCAGTTCAGCGCCGACCTTGCCTTCCGCCTGCTTGGACGGGTCGTCGTCCGCGATGTCAAGGTCGGCGATATCGTCACCAGGGGCACGACGATCGCGGCGCTCGATCCGACGGCGCTGGAGCTTGCCGTGCAGGCGGCGAAGGCAGAACTCTCCAACGCGCAGGCGCAATTTGCCAATGCCGCCGCAAGCGAGGAGCGCCAGCGCCAGTTGCTTGTCGCCGCCAACACCTCGCAGGCCGTCTTCGACGCCGCGCGGCAAGCCAGGCAGGCCGCCGCGGCCGGTGTCGAGCGGGCCAATGCCGCACTGGCCAAATCGCAGGAACAGCTTGGCTATACCAGGTTGTTCTCGGACTTCGATGGCGTGGTCACCGCCGTCGGCGCCGAGGTCGGCCAGACGGTCTCGCCCGGCCAGACCGTCGTCACGGTGGCGCGCTCTGACCCGCGTGAAGCAGTCGTCGACATTCCCGACCAGTTGACCGGCGATCTCGCCTTCGGCACCCCCTTCCAGATCATCCTGCAATCGCTCCCGACGATACGCAGCGACGCCAAGCTGCGCGAGATCGCCCCGCAGGCCGAAGGTTCGACCCGCACGCGCCGCGTCCGGCTGATGCTCATCGATCCGCCGCCGGCATTCAGGCTTGGTTCGACGGTGACGGCGACCCGCATTGCCAAGATCACGCCGACGATCGAGTTGCCGCTGTCGGCGCTGCTGGAGAAGAACGGCAGAGAAAAGGTCTGGGTCGTCGACCAGCAGACGTCGAGCGTGAGTGCCCGTGACATCAAAATTGCCTCCAAGGGTGCCGCCACTTTCACCGTCGCCGAGGGCCTCAATGCAGGCATGCGCGTCGTCACCGCCGGCGTCCACAGCCTGACCGAGGGACAGAAGGTCAAGATCTCTGAGGGAGAGGCCATATGGAGGGCTTCAACCTCTCCGACTGGGCGCTGAGCCATCGCTCGCTGGTGTGGTATTTCATGCTGGTCTTCGTCGTGGCCGGCGTCTTTGCCTATCTCAATCTCGGCCGCGAGGAAGACCCCGCCTTCACCATTAAGACCATGGTCATCCAGGCCAACTGGCCGGGCGCATCGGTCAACGAGACGGTGCGGCAAGTGACCGACCGCATCGAGAAGAAGCTCGAAGAGCTCGACAGCCTCGACTATACCAAATCCGTCACCTCTGCCGGCAAGACCGTCATCTTCGTCAACCTGAAGCCGACGACCAAGGCGCGCGACGTCGTGCCGACCTGGCTGCAGGTGCGCAACATGGTCAACGACATCTGGGCGCAGTTTCCGCAAGGCGTGCAGGGACCATTCTTCAACGACCGCTTCGGCGACGTCTACGGCAACATCTATGCCTTCACCGCCGACGGGCTGGCGCCGCGCCAGTTGCGCGACTATGTCGAGGATGTCAGGACGAAGATCCTGACCGTGCCGAATGCCGGCAAGGTCGATCTGGTCGGTGCCCAGGACGAAGCGATCTACCTCGAATTCTCGACCCGCCAGATCGCGGCCCTCGGCCTCAACCAGCAAGCGATCGTGGCCAGCCTGCAGGCGCAGAACGCAATCACCCCATCCGGCGTCATCCAGTCCGGGCCGGAGCGCATCAGTGTGCGCGTCGGCGGCCAGTTCACCTCGGAAGAGAGCCTTCGCGCCATCAATTTGCGCGTCAACGATCGCTTCTTCCGGCTGAGCGACGTGGCGACGATTTCGCGCGGCTATGTCGACCCGCCGACGGTCTTGTTCCGCTTCAACGGGCAGGACGCGATCGGCCTTGCCATCGGCATGAAGCCCAATGCCAATCTGCTGGAGTTCGGCGAGGCCCTGCACGAGGAGATGAACAAGGTACTGGCCGACCTGCCGGTCGGCGTCGGCGTGCATCTGGTCGCCGACCAGCCTGTCATCGTCGAGGAGGCGGTTTCCGGTTTCACGCGCGCCCTGTTCGAGGCGGTCGCCATCGTGCTTGCCGTGTCCTTCATCAGCCTCGGCATGCGCGCCGGCTTCGTCGTGGCGCTGTCGATCCCGCTGGTGCTGGCCATCACCTTCACGGCCATGGCCTATCTCGGCATATCGCTGCAGCGCATTTCGCTGGGCGCGCTGATCATCTCGCTCGGCCTTCTGGTCGATGACGCCATGATTGCGGTGGAGATGATGGTGGCGCGGCTGGAGGTCGGCGACAATCTGCGCAAGGCGGCGACATATGTCTATACCTCGACCGCCTTTCCGATGCTGACCGGCACGCTGGTGACGGTCGCGGGCTTCATCCCGATCGGCCTCAACAACAGCGCCGCCGGCGAATACACTTTCACGCTGTTCGTCGTCATCGCCGTGTCGCTCCTGGTGTCATGGATCGTCGCGGTGCTGTTTGCGCCGCTGCTCGGCGTCACCATCCTGCCGGCGACGATGAAGCAGCACCATGAAAAGCCCGGCCGCTTCACCGCGCTGTTCCGGCGCGTCCTCGTCGGCTCGGTGCGCCATCACTGGCTGACCATCATCGCCACGGTGCTGTTGTTCGCGGCGTCGCTGGCCGGCTTTGGCCTCGTCCAGCAGCAGTTCTTTCCACCATCCGACCGTCCCGAACTGATCGTCGACTGGAATCTGCCGCAGAACTCCTCAATTGCCGAGACCCGGGACCAGATGGAGCGGTTCGAACAGCGGGCGCTGGTCGGCAATCCCGATATCGACCACTTCAGCTCCTATATCGGCCAGGGCGCGGTTCGCTTCGTGCTGGCCTATGACGTGCAACCGGCCAATCCCTATTTCGGCCAGACCGTCATCGTCACCAAGAGCATCGAGGCGCGCAATCGGGTCAAGCCGGCGCTCGAAAAGCTGCTGCGCGACGAGTTCGTCGGCACCGACGCCTTTGTCAAGCCGCTCGAACTCGGGCCGCCGGTCGGGCGGCCGGTGCAGTACCGCGTCGGTGGTCCTGACGTCCAGACGGTACGGACACTGGCGCAGGAATTCGCCGGCATCATTTCCGCCAATCCGCAGCTGGCCGCACCCACTTTCGACTGGAATGAACCCGAGCGCGTGCTGAGGGTCGACGTGCTGCAGGACAAGGCACGGCAACTCGGCATCACCTCTTCGGATATCGCCAGCGCGCTGAACAGCACGGTCGGCGGCTCCACCATCACCCAGGTGCGAGACGCGACCTATCTGATCAATGTGGTGGCCCGTTCGCGCGAGGCCGAACGGGGTTCGATCGGCACACTGCAGAACATGCAATTGCCAACCGGAACCGGCGAGGCGATCCCGCTGGCCGCGGTGGCGAACTTCCGCTACGAGCTCGAACAGCCGACAGTGTGGCGCCGCGACCGCATCCCGACCATCACCGTGCGCGCCGGGCTGGTCGGCGACGTGCTGCCCGCCACCGTGGTCAACGAGGTGAAACCGTCGGTCGACGCCTTCATCGCCAAATTGCCACCGGGCTATTCGATCGCCACCGCCGGCTCGGTCGAGGAAAGCGCCAACAGCCAGGGGCCGATAGCCGCCGTGGTGCCGCTGATGCTGTTCATCATGGCGACCATCCTGATGGTGCAGTTGCAGAGCTTCCAGCGCCTGTTCCTTGTCGTGGCGGTGGCGCCGCTCGGCCTGATCGGCGTGGTGGCCGCGCTGGTGCCGAGCGGGGCACCGCTCGGCTTCGTTGCCATCCTCGGCGTGCTGGCGCTGATCGGCATCCTGATCCGCAATTCTGTCATCCTGATCGTCCAGATCGAGGATCTTGTGAACGAGGGCAAGGACCGCTGGGCCGCCGTCATCGAGGCGACCGAGCATCGCATGCGGCCGATCGCGCTGACCGCGGCGGCCGCGAGCCTGGCGCTGATCCCGATCGCACGCGAAGTGTTCTGGGGGCCGATGGCCTATGCCATGATGGGCGGCATCATCGCCGGCACGGCGATCACACTGCTGTTCTTGCCAGCGCTCTATGTGACGTGGTTCAGGATCAAGGAGCCGAAAGGAACGCCTGAAAACGAGGAGAGCGCAAACGGTGGCGACGAGGTTCCTATAGGCAGCGTGGCCTGACCGCACGGCTGCGAATTGAGTCGCAGCACGTGGAATAGAAAGATACCGCTAAGCCCTGACAAACCCGTCGCTCGCCCTCAACAGGTTGCGCGTATAGTCCTTGGTCACGTGACGCTCGACAAGGTCACTCGCCGCCAGATTTTCGACGGCCTCGCCGTTCTGCATCACCATCAGCCGCTCGCACATGTGAGTGATGATGGCGAGGTCGTGGCTGACCATCAGGAAGGTCAGCTTGCGCCGCCGCCTGATCTCTTCCAGCAGGTTCAGCACCTCCGCCTGCACCGAAGCGTCGAGCGCCGAGGTCGGCTCGTCGAGCAGCAGGATCGACGGTTCCAGAATCAGGGCGCGCGCGATCGCCACGCGCTGGCGCTGGCCACCGGACAATTGATGCGAATAGCGAAAACGGAAACCGGTGCCCAGGCCGACCTCGTCGAGTGCCCGCTGGATGCGCTTTTCGCCGTCGGCGAAGCCGTGAATGGCGAGCGGCTCCTGCAGCAGGCGGTCGACGGTCTGGCGTGGGTGCAGCGAGCCGTACGGGTCCTGGAACACCATCTGCACCTCGCGGTAGAACGCCTTGTCGCGGCGCACGCCGAGCGTTTTGCCGTTGACGGTAATGGTGCCTGATGCGGCCGGCGCCAGGCCGGCGATTGCCCTGAGCAGCGTCGACTTGCCGGAGCCGGACTCGCCGACGAGGCCGAAGGATTCACCGGATTCGACTTCGAGACTGACGCCTTTCAGCGCGCGGAAGCGGTCGAACATCACCTCCAGCCTGTCGACGGAAAGGGCTGCCGTCATGCCGCCCACTCCGGCTTGCGGTCGAGTACCGGCAGCGGGTGGCGGTCGGCGCCGATCTTGGGCATGCAGTTGAGCAGGCCGCGCGTATAGGGATGCTGGGCGCGGCCGAGCTCCGAGGCCTTGAGCTGTTCGACCACCTTGCCGGCATACATGACGATGACACGATCGCAGAAGGACGAGACCAGGCGCAGATCGTGCGAGATGAAAATCAGCCCCATGCCGCGCTCGCTGACCAGCCGGTCGAGGATGCCGAGCACGTCGAGCTGCACGGTGACGTCGAGCGCCGAGGTCGGCTCGTCGGCGATCATCATCTCCGGCCCGGCGATCAGCATCATGGCGATCATGGCGCGCTGCCCCATGCCGCCGGAGACCTCATGCGGATGCAGGTCGAAGACACGGGCCGGATCGCGGATCTGCACAGCCTCCAGCATGGCAAGCGCGCGGTCTCGAGCCTCGGCCTTGGAGACCTTCTCATGCGTGCGCAGCGTCTCGACGATCTGGCGGCCGATGCTCATCACCGGGTCGAGCGAATATTTCGGATCCTGCAGGATCATGGCGATACGCTTGCCGCGCAGCGCGCGGCGCTCGCGCGGCGAGGCGGCAAGCAGGTCGATGCCGTCAAAAGCGAGCGTCTTCGCGGTCACCTCGGCCTGCGGCGGGGTGACGCCCATGATGGCGCGGCCGGTCTGCGACTTGCCCGAACCGCTCTCGCCGACGATGCCGAGCCGCTCGCGGCCGAGCGAGAAGGAAACGCCGCGCACCGCCTCGATCAGGCCGGTGCGCGTCGGGAAGGTGACGCGCAGGTCGTCGACTTCGAGAAGCGTGCTCATTGGTCACCGCTTCGGGGATCGAGCGCGTCGCGTAGGCCGTCGCCGAGCAGGTTGAAGCCGAGGCTGACGATGAGAATGGCAAAGCCCGGCGCGCCCGCAACCCACCACTGGTCGAGCACGAAGCGGCGGCCCGATGCGATCATCGCGCCCCATTCCGGCAGCGGCGGCTGCGCGCCGAGGCCGAGGAAGCCGAGGCCGGCGGCGGTCAGGATGATGCCGGCCATGTCGAGCGTCACCCGGATGATCAGCGAGGAGATGCAGAGCGGCATGATGTGGCGAAGCACGATGCGGAACGGCGAGGCGCCCATCAGCTGCACGGCCTTGATGTAGTCCGAATTGCGCACCGTGAGCGTTTCGGCGCGCGCGATGCGGGCATAGGGCGGCCACGAGGTGATGGCGATGGCGAGCACGGCGTTTTCGATGCCGGGGCCGAGCGCGGCGACGAAGGCCAGCGCCAGGATCAGCTTCGGAAAGGCGAGAAAGATGTCGGTGATGCGCATCAGGATCGCATCGGTCCAGCCGCCGGCATAGCCGGCGACGGTACCGACCAGCAAGCCGATTGGCGCGGCGATGATGGCAACCAGAATGACGACGTATAGTGTCCAGCGCGAGCCGAAGATGATGCGCGAATAGATATCGCGGCCGAGATCGTCGGTGCCGAACCAGTGCGCCGCACTTGGCGCCAGCAGCCGCGACCCCTTGAGGTCGCCGAATGTCGGCGAATAGGGCGCCAGCACATCGGCGAAGGCCGCGACCACCAGCAGGGCGATGATGATGAGCAGGCCGGCAAACGCCAGCCGGTTGGCGGAGAAGCGCCGCCAGGCAACATAGGCGCGGCCGAGCCTTGCCTGCACGCGCGACGCCGGCCGCTCGCTGAGCAGCCAATCACGGCGGGTTTGAATCGCTTCCGTGCTCATCCTGCCTTGGTCCTCATCCTGCCTTGGTCCTTGGGTCAAGCACCCGGTAGAGCAGGTCGGAGAATAGGTTGATGGCGATGAAGACCGAGCCAATGATGATGGTGCCGCCAAGCACGGCATTCATGTCGGCGTTCTGCAGCGAGTTGGTGATGTAGAGGCCGATGCCCGGCCACGAAAACACCGTCTCGGTCAGCACCGAGCCTTCGAGCAGCCCGGCATAGGACAGAGCGATCACCGTAACCATTGGCACCGCAGCGTTGCGCAGCGCGTGACCCCAGATGATGCGCGTTTCCGACAGGCCCTTGGCGCGCGCCGCGACGATGTATTCCTGGGTGAGTTCGTTCAGCATGAAGGAGCGCGTCATGCGGCTGATATAGGCGAGCGAGAAATAACCGAGCAGCGAGGCCGGCAGGATGATGTGGCGGAAGGCATCGGCAAATACGTCCCACTGCCGCTGCCAGAGTGCATCCAGCAGGTAAAAGCCGGTAATCGGCGAGAACGTGTATTCGTAGACGACGTCGAGACGACCAGGAAAGGCGATCCATTGCAGCTTGGCATAGAACAGCACCAGCGCCAGCAATCCCAGCCAGAAGATCGGCACGGAATAGCCGACAAGACCGATGATGCGCACGATCTGGTCGATGATGCTGCCGCGCCGCACGGCGGCCAGCACGCCGAGCGGCACGCCGATCACCGAACCGATCAGCGTCCCCAGCGTTGCCAGTTCGAGCGTCGCCGGAAAGGCGCGGCGGATGTCCGTCATCACCGGATTGGTGGTCAGCACCGAGGTGCCGAAATCACCGTTCAGGGCATGTTTGACATAGATGTAGAACTGCTCGACCAGCGGCAGGTCGAGGCCCATCTCGCGGCGCGTGCGTTCGACGACATTGGCCGGCGCCCGGTCGCCGAGCACCGCCAGCACCGGGTCGATCGGGATCACACGGCCGATGAAGAAGGTCACCGCGAGCAGACCAAGATAAGTCGTTATCGCGATGACCAGAAACCGGGCGATTGATGAGGCCACGGCAACGGCGCGGGCGCCGCCGCGCCCTGCCATCGCTTCGCTTTCAGCCACACTCATACGGCGCGTCCGCCGCCGTCACTCCTTCGAGACGGGGCCGACGAAGTTGGTGTCGAAGCTCGGGCCGAGGGCAAAGCCCTTGAGGTTCTTGCGCAGGCCGGCCACTTCCAGCTGCTGGTGGATGATGACGAACGGGCTGGTATCGAGGATCTTCTTCTCGAGATCCTGGTACATTGCGGCGCGCTTGGCCGCGTCCTTCTCGAGCAGAGCCGCTTCGGTCTGCTTGGTCAGGTCCGGAATGTCCCAGGCGTTGCGCCAGGCCAGCGTCTTGGTCTTGCCTTCATCCGAATTGTCGGGGTTGCTGGCAAAGGTCTGCGCGTTGGAGTTCGGGTCGAAATAGTCCTGGCCCCACTGGCCGATATAGATGTCGTGGTTGCGGGCGCGGTATTTGGTCAGCGTCTGCTTGCCGTCGCCGGGGATGATCTCCAGCTTGATGCCGGCCTGTCCCAGCGTCTGCTGGATGGATTCCGCCATGCCCGTCGTCGGCTGCCCGGTGCGCACGTCCATGGTGACGCTGAAGCCGTCGGCGAGACCCGCCTTGGCAAGCAGTTCCTTGGCCTTGGCGACGTCCAACTTGAACGGGTTCTCGTCCAGTTCGCCGAGCACGCCCTTGGGCAGGAAGGTCTGGTGGATCTCGCCGATCCCCTTGAGGATGGTCGAGCTCAAGGCGTCGTAGTCGACCAGATATTTGAAGGCCTGGCGAACCTCGGGCTTGGCGAGATTCGGGTTCTTCTGGTTGAGGCTGATATAAAAGACCGTGCCCTTCGGTGCGCTGGTGGTGGTGAGGTCGGCATTCTTGGCGATCGCATCGAGGTCGTTCGGCTCGAGATTGCGGGCAACGTCGATGTCGCCGGCTTCCAGCGCCAGACGCTGGCCGGAGCTTTCCTTCATGTTGCGATAGATGACCCGCGCAAGCTTTGCCTTTTCACCGTTGTAATTGTCGTTGCGCTCGAGGACGACGGCCTCGTTGGCGCGCCATTCGCGCAGCTTGAAGGCACCGGAGCCGGCATAGCCGGTCTTCAGCCAGGCATTGCCGAAATCATTGTCCCATTTGTAATCGGCGCTCGGCGTGACCGCGGCGACATGCTCCTTGACCAGCTTGGCGTCGACGACCGAGGCGACCGTCGCCGACAGGCAGTTCAGCACGAAGCTCGGCGCATAGGCCTTGTCGACGGTGAACTGGAACGTCGTATCATCAACAGCCTTGGCCTTCTCGGTGACGTTGCCGCCATCGATGCCGAACTGGCCGATAATAAAGGCCGGGCTCTTGTCGAGCTTGATGGCGCGCTCGAACGAATAGGCGACGTCCGCCGCCGTGATCGGATTGCCGGAAGCGAATTTGAGGCCGGGCTTGAGCTTGAATGTGTAGGTCAGGCCATCGTCGGAGACGCTCCAGCTTTCCGCGAGATCGCCCTTGACCTTGGAGGTGTCGCTGAGGTCGAGGCGCACCAGAAGATCATAGGTGTTGCCGGTGATTTCGGCGGTCGACAATTCGAATGCCTCGCCCGGATCCATGGAGATGATGTCGTCGATGGCGAAACCCTCGACCAGCGTGTCGGCGGGCGTGACCGCGAAGGCAGGCGCACCGGCCAGAAGTAGCGCGGACATTGCCGCGCCCGCGAGCAAGAAGCGGGAGCGTAGAGCAAACTTTTCCATCATCATTTTAACTGTTCCCTGTTTTTGTTGACCTGAGTTCCCGGCTCAGGGTTGTGGCATTTCTTGCCGCGTCGAACGGTGATCCCCGGACCGTTGTCTAGGCAATTTTTTGTGCAGTTCCGGCTCACCATATCCGGCGGTTTCGAGCGCGGCAACGAGCATTTGCAGAACGGTTGATTGGGCCAGACCGGCGGTGCGAAAACCCGGCTATTTCAGCGCGGTAACCAGGTCGGCGTCGGGAAAGCAGGTGGCGGAACGGCCGTTGCTGGCCTGCCATTTGCCGATCGAGCGGCGCGTCTTGAAGCCGGGCAGGCCGTCGGCGCTGCCGACATCATAACCCTTTGCCTCCAGCGCCCGCTGCAGGGCGGCGATGTCGGAGCGGTAGAGCCCGCCGACCGCGCCCCAATTGCCCGAGAAATTGCTGTCGCCATGGGCGATGCGATCGGCGCCATGGCCGATGAACAGGGCATAGAGATCGCTGGTGTTATACTGCTTCAGCACATAGAAATTGGGGGTGACGATGAAGGCCGGGCCGCTGCGTCCCGCCGGCATCAAAAGAAAACCTTCGGCTTTCAGTTCGCTCGCCGGAAACGGTTTGCCCGACACGCGCCTGATGCCCATATCAGCCCATTGCGAAATCTTCCTGCCCTGGTCGGGACCTTCGAGCGAGCACGAGACGCTGTCCGGCACCGTCACCTCGAAGCCCCAGCCGCGGCCCCTGACCCAGCCATAATGCACGAGATAATTGGCGATCGATGCCAGTATGTCGGGCGTCGAATTCCAGATGTCGGTGCGGCCGTCGCCGTCGAAATCGACGGCATGCTTCAGAAACGATGTCGGCATGAACTGCGGCTGGCCAAGCGCGCCGGCCCAGGACGATTTCATCGCGTCGACCGGGGCAAGCCCGCGCTCGACAATCTCGAGCGCCGCCAGCAGCTCGGTGCGGAAGAACGCCTTCTTCGTCGACATGAACGCCTTGGTGCCCAGCACCTCGAAGGCGTCATAGGGCAGCTTTGCCGCACCGAAGCCGCTCTCGCGGCCCCAGATCGCCAGCAGCACTTCGCCAGGCACGCCGTAGCGTTTCTCGATCGCGGCAAGCGTGCTGGCGTTGGCCGCCTCGCGGGTGCGGCCGCCGGCGGTCACCGCTCGGACTATCCTTTCGGCGAAATAGGCGCCGGGCGAACCGAACTCGGCCTGATGCTGCTTCTGCGGCGTCGTCGCCCTCTCGCCCGGCTTCACCAGGTCGGGCAGCTTGAGGTTCGGCTTGACGCCGTCGAAGGCGGCATCGAAGGTTTTCTTTGAGATACCTTTGGCCTTGGCTTCGGGCCAGAGGTTGTTGCCAAGCCAGGCGCGGAACTGGTCGTCGATCTTTGCCCCGGAGGCGGGGGTGGCGAGGAGGAAGGCGATAAGGGCTGCAAACAGGGAAAGCAGAGCCAATCGGAGAGGTTTGGGTTCCTGCGGACGGAGTGCCAAGTTTGCAGTCATCATTCGCACCCTCCCCGCAGCTCGCCTCAAAACGCCGTCCGCGAGCGCAGTGCGGCGGCCAGCGTGCCTTCGTCGAGATAATCGAGCTCGCCGCCGACCGGAACACCGTGCGCCAGGCGCGTCACCTTGATGTCGAAGCCGGAAAGCTGGTCGGTGAGATAATGTGCGGTGGTCTGGCCCTCGACGGTGGCATTGACGGCGAGGATCACTTCCTTGACCTCGCCGCCGGCGACGCGATCGACCAGCGAGCGGATGTTGAGCTCATCGGGGCCAATGCCGTCGAGCGGCGACAGCGTACCGCCGAGCACATGGTAACGCACGTTCATGGCGGTCGCCCGCTCCAGCGCCCAAAGGTCGGCCACGTCCTCGACGACGATGAGCGTGGTGGGGTCGCGGCGCGGGTCGGTGCAGATCATGCATGGATCTGAGGTGTCGACATTGCCGCAGGTCGAGCAGATGCGCACCTTGTCGACCGCCTCGCCCATGGCGGCGGCGAGCGGCGCCAGCAGCTGCTCCTTCTTCTTGATGAGGTGGAGCGCGGCGCGCCGTGCCGAACGCGGACCGAGCCCCGGCACCTTGGCCAGC
This sequence comes from Mesorhizobium sp. M1348, assembly GCF_040317925.1. Taxonomy (NCBI): domain Bacteria; kingdom Pseudomonadati; phylum Pseudomonadota; class Alphaproteobacteria; order Hyphomicrobiales; family Phyllobacteriaceae; genus Mesorhizobium; species Mesorhizobium sp. M1348. The sequence continues at coordinate 143,907 of NZ_JAMYLH010000014.1, forward strand.
AGCTGGATCAGGCGTTCGATCTCGGGACCGGCGATTCGCTTCGACATCGCACCGGTTTAGACCATGATCCCGAAAAGTGGAAACCGGTTTTCGGAAAAGATCATGGTCAAACAAGACGATAGAGCCCCATTCCGATCTTTCGGAATGGATCAGGCTCTATGATTTTTCAACGGGTTTTGGAACACTGCTGGGGCGCGTGCTGTTCAACGCGCAAAGAGGCAATCGCCCGGGTTTGCGCCGCCCCTCATTGCCCTGCCGGGCATTTCTCCACGTATAGTGACGGGGAGAAAGGGCTGACCGCAACCTCGGCACCCTTTTTGTAGCGCCGGAAATTGGCGAAATCCTTGGCAAAGGCGTCCTGCTCCCCGTCACTATACGGGGAGAAGATGGCGGCAGCCAGATGAGGGGCGGCGCCGACGTTGACCGCCTCAGTTGTCTTCTAGCGGCCGGGTCTGGCCGGCGATCATCGCGCCGATGGCGTCGGTGTTCTCGGGCGTCGCCTCGAATGACATTGTCGGCTCTGCCGGCGCGGCCTGGAAGGAGGTGACAGGCCGCTCGCTCACGGTTCCGCCAAAACGGGCCGCATCGGGCTCCTGCATTGGTTCTTGCAGCGCCACAAGCATCGGCTTCTCCGCCGTCGCCCTCTCCGCGGTTGCCATTCCGGCAGTCACCCTTGTCTGCTTTGCCGGCTGCGATGCAGCGGCGGTCACATAGGTCGCCTTGGCGAATGTCGGCTTGACCTCGCGTGCCGGCTCCGCCGAGGCGACAAGTATGGCCTGAGCGGCAGGCGCTTGCGGCTTGGCCTGGGCAATGGCAATCACGGGCTCGTCCGGCAGCGGCTGCCAGTTGCGGCCGCGCTTTTCATAAAAGGCATTGCCGCCCGCGACCATGGTGTAGTGCATGTTCTTGTAGGGGAAGCGCAGGCCGGCGGTGTGGAAATACATCGTGTTCTTCAGCTTGGCTTTGCGCTCGCCCTTGAGCACCGCCTCGGCGGCTTCCTCGACGTCGGGCATCGCCTTCGAATTCATCGGCCGTGTCATGACGCCCGGCGCGAACTGGCCGCGCTCGCCAACCACTTCGCAGATGGTGTCGCCGTGCTTGCCGGACCGCAGCCGGTTCATCACCACCGTGCCGACCGCAATCATGCCGTCACGGCTCGACCGGTTAGACTCGAAGAACATTGCCCGCTCCAGGCACTCCTTCTCCTTGGGCGTGGAATTGTAGGAGCGCGAGCTCAGGAAACCCGGCGTAATGGCATCGGTCAGGCTGGACATGCCGTGCGAGGCGGTCTGACTGCAAGCGGCCAAAAACAGCGGCGAGACAACGACGCCGAGCCGCAACGGCGTCTTCCATCGGGTAGAGATCAAACAGGCGTCCCCTCATTCTGCTGCCAGCCCGCCCCTGGTTGCGGCAAGAATGAGACACTTTCGGGCAAAAAGATGGCTAAAGCGTTATTAAGTGTGGGGAGTTGCCCAATAGACACAGCTGGCGGGCGAAGAGCGTTGGATCGCTGCCCTCTTCGGTCAGGTGCCGGCATGGTTCCAAGGATTCATGCCGTGACCTTGGGGCGCCGCAATCTCCGCAGGAGGGCTTGCCCAAGCCTGGAGAGATTGGTTCAGTCGACGCGGTAACTGTAAACACAGCTCGAGGTGTGCTGAGATTCAGGTCAGGCCGAGCCGAAAATGGTGGCTTCCGAGAACCCGGAGCGGAGCGTACTTTTCGTACGTGAGCACCGGAAGCGCAGGAAGCCGCCGTTTGCAGGCCGGCATCACCTGAATATCAACACACCTTAGAACGGCAGCTTCATTCCCGGCGGGATCGGCAGTCCCGCGGTCAGCGCCTTGGTCTTCTCCTGCATGGTCTGCTCGACCTTGGTCCTGGCGTCGTTGTGGGCAGCGAGCAGCAGGTCCTCGAGAATCTCGACCTCGTCCTCCTTGAACAGCGCCGGGTCGATCTTCAGCGACTTCATCTCGAATTTGCCGGTCAGCGTCACGCTGACCAGGCCGCCGCCGGCCTGCCCGGTGGCTTCCAGCGTGGCGATCTCATCCTGCATGGCCTGGAACTTGGCCTGCATTTCCTTTGCCTTGCCCATCAGGCCAAGAAGATCTTTCATCGCACTGTCCTTTGCAGTTGGTGCTGGTTGTTCAGGTTTCGTCGTCGTCAGGCGGCGGCTCGACCGGCATTTCGGCCTCGGCCGCATCGGCTTCCGGCGCGTCGGGAATGCGCACGTCGATGATCTTGGCGCCGGGAAAGCGCGCCAGGATGGCGGCGACCGTCGGGTCGCTCTTGGCATCGAGGAAGGCGTTTTCGCGCTTTGTCGATTCCATCTCTGCCAGCGTCTGGCCGCCCTCCTCCCTCGACAGCGACACCAGCCAGTTCCGGCCGGTCCAAGCGCGCAGCTTGGCGGTCAAATCATTGAGCAGCATCTTCGGCGCATCGTCGGTCAGGCTGACGTCGATACGGCCGGGCTCGATGCGCACCAGGCGCACGCAACGCTTCACCAGCACCTTGAAGGCCATGTCGCGCTGGGCGTCGGCAAGGGCGACAATGTCTGCCAGCGATTTCACCGGCACCGGCGGCGCCTCGACCGCCGGCTCCGGCGGAGCAACGAAGTTCGTCGGCACGGGCTCGGCCTCGATCAGGCGCATCGTCTGCGCGCCGCCATTGGCCGTCGGCATCCGCGCCTGCGCCACGGCGCCGGCACCACCGCTTGCAGGCGCATGGTTTGCAGGGCCGGGGCTTGCCGGCGTGCCATTCACGCGCGGCGCGGCGCCCAGCAGGGTACCGCCGTTCTCCAGCGATTTCAGGGCCTCGTCCAACGTCGGCAGGTCGGCGGCATGGGCCAGCCGGATCAGCACCATCTCGGCGGCGCTGACCGGGCGGTTGGAGGTCTGCACCTCGGGAATGCCTTTCAAGAGCATCTGCCACGTCCGCGACAGCACCTTGACCGACAGCGTGCTGGCGAAATCGGCGCCGCGCCGGCGCTCGTCCTCGGACAGCGAGGCGTCGTCGACGGCAGCCGGCACGAAACGCAGACGGGTGACCAGATGGTTGAACTCGGCAAGGTCGGTCAGCACAGCGGCAGGATCGGCGCCCGTATCGTACTGCGCACGGAATTCGGCAAGTGCCGCGGCGACGTCGCCCTTCATGACATGTTCGAACAGGTCGACGATGCGGGCACGGTCGGCGAGGCCGAGCATGGCACGCACCGCTTCGGCGCTGACCGCGCCGCCGCCATGGGCGATCGCCTGGTCGAGGATCGACTGCGCATCGCGCATCGAGCCTTCGGCCGCGCGCGCGATCATCGCCAGCGCATCGTCTTCGACTTCGATACCCTCCAGACCGGCTATCCTGGCAAGGTCGGCCTTGATCATCGCCGCATCGATGCGCCTGAGGTCGAAACGCTGGCAGCGCGACAGGACCGTGATCGGCACCTTGCGGATTTCGGTGGTGGCGAAGATGAACTTGACGTGCGGCGGCGGCTCTTCCAGCGTCTTCAGCAGGCCGTTGAAGGCCTGGGTGGAAAGCATGTGCACTTCGTCGATGATGTAGACCTTGTAGCGCGCCGACACCGGGGCGTAGCGCACACGTTCGATGATGTCCCTGATGTCGTCGATTCCGGTATGCGAGGCGGCGTCCATCTCGATGACGTCGACATGGCGGCCTTCCATGATCGCCTGGCAATGCTCGCCGAGCACAGCAAGGTCGACGGAAGGCTGGTCGACCGTCGGTGTTTTGTAGTTCAGGGCCCGCGCGAGGATGCGCGCGGTCGTCGTCTTGCCGACGCCGCGCACGCCGGTCAGCATCCAGGCCTGGGCGATGCGGCCGGTGGCAAAGGCATTGGTCAACGTGCGGACCATCGGCTCCTGGCCGATCAGCTCGGAGAAATTCGACGGTCGGTATTTGCGCGCCAGCACGCGATAGGCGGCAGGCTTGTCCAATTTCCCGGCCTCGTTTCCGGCTTCGCTCATTCGCCCGTTAAGCTCCAAGGGCTGCCACTGGAGGCGGCCGATTCCTGCGCATAGTTTCGCCCGCACGGCTTGGCGCCGTCAATGTCGGGGCAAAAGGCGAAGAGGCGGGAGGCTGGAACAATGACCCGTTCCGGGCTCGTTAGGGCTGCTTCCTTCCGGACCTGACCCGGTTGGCGAGTGGACCGTCCACCACCAACCTCCCAGCCTCCATATCGGCAATCCGGCGATGAAATGCAAGTGCGGATGATAGAGGTCGTGAGCGACGACGACAGCTGAAACCAAAAACCCGCCTCGGCGGGCGGGTCGTTGGTGCGAATAATCACCATAGCGAGATTAGTAGCATAGCTGCCGGCACAAAGCAAGAACAAAATGTGGCCGTGATCAAAATTGTCGACCTCGGCGGGGCAGCGCCCAACCTGATGCAATTTGCCCGGGCCCTCACTTCTTCGCGCACAATAAGCGCCACGACGGCCAATGTTGCTTGCTGCCCCTTGCGGCCCTTCGGAAGCCGCTCTAGCGTCGATGGAGTTCAAAAAACGTCAAAAGTGAGGGAAACGCCGATGCTGCCGGGCCTCAAGGCCGGATTCACGCTTGACGCCCAGCTGGAAGCCGACAGCGAACAGCTGATGTGGCTCGGCCTGTGCGAATTGCGCGTCATGAACGACCGCCGCTGGCCATGGCTGCTGCTGGTGCCGCAGCGGCCGGGCATCGAGGAAATCCACGATATGACGCCGCTCGACCAGGCGATGCTGACCTTCGAGACCAACATGGTGGCGCTGGCGCTGAAGCGCGTGACCGGCTGCACCAAGATCAACACCGGCGCACTCGGCAACATCGTGCGACAGTTGCATGTACACGTCATTGCGCGCTCGGAAGGCGATCCCGGCTGGCCCGGCCCGGTGTGGGGGCACGGCCTGCGTGAGCCCTATCAGCGCTCCGACCTTCGCAAGTTTGCGGAAAAGATCAAGGCAGCGCTATAAGCCTCTCCCGTGTCCACCTTGAACCTTCCCGAGTCTGCATGAGCTTTCGCCTGTTTGACGCGCCCTTGCGCGAGCCGAGCCAGTTCGTCGGCTTCGCCGGCAACATTATCGACCGGCAGTCCGAAAACCGCGCCGATGATTCCGTCGAAAAGGCGCTCGCCGATCCCTCGGCGCGGCTTTTGCTGATGCGTGGCGGCCGGCTCTATTTGAAGCTTGCGCAAGGCGCATTCGACCCCTGGTTCGGAGCGGCCGAAAGCCGGCCGCTCGAAGCATCGCTCGAAAACGGCGTCCTGCTCGGCTTTTCCGAAAGCGGCCCGGTGCTGGCGGTGCCGGCCGGGGTCGAGCCCGAGCAGCTTCCCGAGGCGATCAAGGCGATCGACTATCGCTCGGTCTATATGCAGGGGCTGATCGACGAAGCGGCGGCCGGCGCGCTGGCGCAAGGGGCGGCGCTGCTCGCCTGGCATGCCAGCCATCGCTTCTGCAGCAAATGCGGCACCGAAGCCGAGATGCGGGCGGGCGGTTACAAGCGGCGTTGCCCGGCCTGCGGCACCGAGCACTTTCCGCGCACCGACCCGGTGGCGATCATGCTGACGGCAACGCCCGAAAAATGCCTGCTCGGCCGCGGCCGGCACTTCGGGCCCGGTATGTATTCGGCGCTCGCCGGTTTCATCGAGCCGGGCGAGACGATCGAGGCGGCGGTGCGCCGCGAAACGCTGGAGGAAGCCGGCATCCGGCTTGGCCGCGTCGTCTACCACGCCAGCCAGCCTTGGCCGTTCCCCTATTCGCTGATGATCGGCTGCTTCGGCGAACCGCTCAACGACGATATCCAGCCCGACCTCAACGAGTTGGAAGATTGCCGCTGGTTCTTTCGCGACGAGGTGCTCTCGATGCTGGCCCGCGAGCATCCGGGCGGCCTGGTGACGCCGCCGAAGGGGGCGATCGCCTATAACCTGATCCGCGCCTGGGCCGACAGCGCATAGCAGGATCGACATCGCAGGAGCAGAAAATGATCCGTCACACCGTCGTGTTCACGCTAAAACACCCGCCGCATTCGCTCGAGGAAAAAAGGTTCCTCGCCGACGCCAAGAGGATCCTCACGGCGATAAAGGGCGTCACGCATTTCGAGCAGTTGCGGCAGGTCAGCCCCAAGAACGACTACCGCTTCGGCTTCTCGATGGAGTTCGCCGACCAGCGGGCCTATTCCGGCTATAACGACCATCCCGACCACGTCGCCTTCGTCCGCGACCGCTGGATCCCGGAGGTCGCGGCGTTTATGGAGATCGACTACGTGCCGCTTGGCTGGGGCTGAGACTGGAAAGCGGCGCTCTAGAAAATCAATACCCCGCGTCGCGATCCACCACATTTTCCAGCGCTTCGCCGCGCTCGAAGGCGTCCATCTGGCGCAGCATGATCGGCGCCAGGTGGACCGGATCGGAGGTCGCCGCCGCATGCGGCGTCACGAACACTTTCGGATGGCTCCATAGCGGGCTGGTCTTCGGCAGCGGCTCGACCTCGAACACGTCGAGGCTGGCTTCCTTCAGCGTGCCGTCGTCCAGCGCGCGCAAAATGTCGGCGTCCTTCTGCAGCCTGCCGCGCCCGGCATTGATCAGCACCGAGCCGCCGAGCCCGTTGCGCTTGCGCAGCTCCTTCAGCACGCCGTAATTGATGATGCCGTGCGTCTGTGGCGTCAGCGGCAGAAGCACCACCAGGATGTCGGTGGCGTTTAGGAACGGGATCAGGCCGGCCTCGCCCGCGTAAGTCGAGACACCTTGCATCGGCCGGTCGCTGCGCGACCAGCCATTAACGGGAAAGCCGAGTGACAACAGCACCGATGCCGCCGCGCGGCCAAGCGTGCCGAGCCCCATAATGCCGACCGAGATGTCGCTGGCCGGCCGCTGCTGCGGTTCGTGCCAGATCTTCTTCTGCTGCTGGGCGCGGTAGAGCATGCCCTGGCGATGGTGGTCGAGCACCCGCCAGACGACGTATTCGGTCATGTACTGGGTCAGGTTGTCGGCCACCACCTTGACGACCGGTACGTCGGGCAAGGTGGGATCGGCGAAAATGTGGTCGACGCCGGCGCCGATCGAGAAGATGGCCCGCAGATTGGGCAGCGACGACAACAGGTTCGGCCGCTGTTTCCACACCACCGCATAGGTGATCGAGGGATCGCCGGCGCCATTCGGCTCGAGCACCACTTCGCGTTCCGCCGACAGCAGTTCGCGCCAGCGCAGCGGATGAATACCGGTGAGGGCAAGCAGTATGCGGCCTTTTTCCATTGCGGATTGTTTATCCCTTTTTACCAACAGCGTTCGCGTCCCAACGTGCAAGGGCGCGGCAGCGTTTTGATTTTGTGCATGATCTCTGGCGAAAATCTACTCGCTGACGATGCCGACCGGCGCCGTTTCGATCTTGAAGGCGGCCGAGATCAACGCCTTTGTATAGTCGGTCCGCGGGTTGCCAAAAATCTGTTCGGAAGGGCCGGCCTCGACGATCCTGCCATTGCGCATGACGATGACTTCGTTGGCCAGCGCGCGGATGACCCTCAGATCGTGGCTGATGAAGAGGTAGGCGAGGTCATGCTTGGCCTGCAGGCTGCGCAAGAGGTCGACGACCTGCGCCTGCACGCTCATGTCGAGCGCCGAGGTCGGCTCGTCCAGCATGACGAAGCGCGGGTTGAGCACCATGGCGCGCGCGATTGCGACGCGCTGGCGCTGGCCGCCGGAGAATTCGTGCGGATAGCGGTTGCGCGTCGCCGGATCGAGGCCGACTTCCTTCAGCACGTCGACGACACGCTCGTCGCGCGCATCGGGCGACAGTTTCGGCTCGTGGATCTTCAACCCTTCCTCGATGATCTCGGCGACCGACATACGCGGGCTGAGCGAACCGAACGGATCCTGGAAGACGATCTGCAGCTCGCGCCGCAGCGGCCGCATTTCGTTGAAGGACAGCTGATCGATGCCGCGTCCGTTGAACTGGATGGTCCCGGTCGACGAGATCATCCTGGCCAGCGCCAGGCCGAGCGTCGTCTTGCCGGAACCGGATTCGCCGACGACGCCAAGCGTCTGGCCGGCCCGCACCGTGACGTCGATGCCGTCGACCGCCTTCACATTGTCGACGGTGCGCCGGAAGAAGCCCTTCTTGATCGGAAACCAGACCTTGACCTCCTTGCCGACCATCACCGGCTTGGCGGTTTGGTTGGCCGCCGGCGGCTTGCCTTTCGGCTCGGCGGCAAGCAGATGCCGCGTGTAGGCGTGCTGCGGATTGGCGAATATCTCCTTGGTCGGGCCGGTCTCGACGATCTTGCCCTTGGTCATCACGCAGACCCGGTCGGCGATCTTCCTGACGATGCCGAGATCGTGGGTGATGAACAGCATCGACATGTTCTTGCGGCTTTTCAGGCCGGCGAGCAGTTCGAGGATCTGCGCCTGGACGGTGACGTCGAGCGCCGTCGTCGGCTCGTCGGCGATCAAGAGTTCAGGCTCATTGGCCAGCGCCATGGCGATCATGACGCGCTGGCGCTGGCCGCCGGAAAGCTGGTGCGGATAGGCGTCGAGCCGTTTCTCCGGTTCGCGGATGCCGACCTCGTGCAGAAGTTCCAGCGTGCGCGCCTTGGCTTTGCGGTCCCCCAGGCCCTGGTGCAGCTTTAGCACCTCGACGATCTGCTGCTCGATCGTATGCAGCGGGTTGAGCGACGTCATCGGTTCCTGGAAGATCATGGTGATCTTGTTGCCGCGCACCCGGCGCAGGTCCTTCTCGTCGGCGGCAAGCAGGTCGGCGCCGAGGAACAGGATCTTTCCCGACGGGTGGCTGGCGGTCGGATAGGGCAGCAACTTCAGCACCGACAGCGCGGTGACCGACTTGCCGGAGCCGGACTCGCCGACCAGCGCGACCGTCTCGCCCTTGGCGAGGTCGAAGGAGATATGGTCGACGGCGATCGACTGGTCGCCGCCTTGCGTGAAGGCGACGCTGAGGTCTTGTACGGAAAGGAGAGAGGCGGTCATGGCTCAATTTCCGCGACAACCCTGTCCAAGGCGGAAATTTCCGGTCGTATGATCGAAATTTTGGCTGCCATTTGAGGGGGAACGAGACGATTTGGCGCGATAGAATAGGTCTCTTTCAATCTCGTATCCGCAGTCAGAAATTGGGTGCAGCCGAAGTGCATCGCTGTGGAGAGATGGATCGCGTCCGGTAATCTCAAGGAAACGAATTCCGAACGCAACTGTGCTGCGTGCCAGAGAACCTCGCGAGTTACCGCCCCAATTGAGATGAAGGCGTTGCCGATTGATATATTGTCGTAGAGTTCGATCAGTCGCTCATTGTTCTTTCTCAAGGGATCGACCATCAACTCTGCGAGGACGATCTCACTCGTCGTCAGGAAAGGCTGCTTTCTGCCCCCGTTCAGTGAAATGACCTGAAGCAGTTTTTTTGCAAGCGCATCGTTGTTTTCAAAGGCATAGATGAAAATATTGGTATCGACATAAATCCGGACTGCAGCCATCAATCCTCCCACTCATCGCGGAGGGCACGAACACGCGCGACAGCCTCGTCGAGGCTTGTTCCCGGCGCGTTGGCCTGAGCATTCCGCATGAGTTCAAGCAATTGTTCGCGGCCAAGAGGCCTGTTGGCCTCCTCTTCCACTGTCACTTTGACCGAAGCGCTCGGAGCTATGCCTTTTCGCAGTTCATCCGGGAGCTTCGATGCCGGGTAGTGTTCAAGGATGACCCTATTCATAACCCTTTCCTTCCCCAACGCCTTGAGGATACGTCCGCTTTTGTCCGGATTGCCATTCTCGGGAATATAACATGCCGAATGCCAGCCCGCATCGCCCTCATCTGAACGTCTTGCGCGGATCGAAGGCGTCGCGCGTGGCCTCGCCGACGAAGACCAACAGCGACAGCATCAGCGAGATGACGACGAAGCCGGAAATGCCGAGCCATGGCGCGTTGAGATTGCGCTGCGCCTGCTTCAACAGCTCGCCGAGCGAGGCGGCGCCGGGCGGCAGGCCGAAGCCGAGATAGTCGAGCGAGGTCAGCGTCGAGATCGAGCCGCTGAGCAGGAAGGGCAGGAAGGTCAGCGTCGCCACCATGGCGTTGGGCAGCAGATGCCGGAACATGATGGTGACGTTGGACACGCCGAGCGCGCGCGCCGCATTGACATATTCGAAGTTGCGGGCGCGCAGGAACTCGGCCCGGACCACGCCGACCAGTGCCACCCAGGAAAACAGCAGCATCAGCCCGAGCAGGATGAAGAAGCCGGGCGGCAGGATGGCAGCAACGATCAAGAGCAGATACAGCACCGGGATGGCCGACCAAATCTCGATGAAGCGCTGGAACAGAAGGTCGGTCCAGCCGCCGAAATAGCCCTGCAAGGCGCCGGCCGCCACACCGATCAGCGCCGAGCCGGCGGTCAGGATCAGGCCGAACAGCACCGAGACCCTGAACCCGTAGATGACGCGCGCCAGCACGTCGCGGGCCTGGTCGTCGGTGCCGAGCCAGTTCCAGTTGCCGACGATGCAATTGGGGTCCGCCTCGCCTTTCGGATACTGGTTGCAGCGCGTTTTCTTGTCGTAGAGCCAGGACGGCTTGGTCGGTGCTGCCTCTGGAATGGAGTTGTTGACGGTCTGGTAGGAGTAGCGCACCGGCGGCCAGATCATCCAGCCATTGGCATTGATCTCGTCCTGGATGACCGGGTCGCGGTAGTCGGTGACCGCATAGAAGCCGCCGAACTTCTCCTCGGGATAGGCGACCAGGACCGGAAACAGGATCTCGCCCTTGTAGGAGGCGATGATCGGCTTGTCGTTGGCGACCAGTTCCGAACCCAGCGACAGCACGAACAGGAACAGGAAGATCCACAACGACCAGTAGCCGCGCCGGTTGGACTTGAAGTTCTGCAGGCGCCGCTGGTTGAGCGGCGACAGAAAGGGCCGCGCGATCCGTGCCGGCGCCGTTTCGGCTGTGGCCTGCGCCATCAGACGTCTCTCCGCTCGAAATCGATGCGCGGATCGACCCAGGTGTAGATCAGGTCGGACAACAGCCCGACGAACAGGCCAAGCAGCGAGAAGATGTAGAGATTGGCGAAGACCACCGGATAGTCGCGCTGCACCACCGAGTTGAAGCCGAGCAGGCCGAGCCCATCGAGCGAAAAGATGTTCTCGATCAGCAGCGAACCGGTGAAGAACGCCGAGATGAAGGCACCGGGGAAGCCGGCGATGACGATCAGCATGGCGTTGCGAAAGACGTGGCCGTAGAGCACCCGCCGTTCCGACAGGCCCTTGGCGCGGGCGGTGACCACATATTGCTTGCGGATTTCCTCGAGGAAGGAATTCTTGGTCAAAAGCGTCGTCGTGGCGAAGGCCGACAGCACCAGCGCCGTCAACGGCAAGGTCATGTGCCAGAAATAGTCGCCGATCCGCGCCGGCCATGACAATTGGTCCCAATTGTCCGAGGTGATTCCGCGCAACGGAAACCAGTCCCAGAACGAGCCGCCGGCAAACAGCACCATCAGCAATATGCCGAACAGGAAACCCGGAATGGCGTAGCCGACGATGACGACGCCGCTGGTCCAGACATCGAAGGTGGAGCCGTCCTTGACTGCCTTGCGGATGCCGAGCGGGATCGAGATCAAATAGGACAAAAGCGTGATCCACAGCCCGATCGAGATCGACACCGGCATCTTTTCCAGGATCAGGTCGAGCACCGATATGTCGCGGAAATAGCTGTCGCCGAAATCGAAACGGAGATAGTTCCACAGCATCATGCCGAAGCGCTCGAGCGGCGGCTTGTCGAAGCCGAACTGTTTCTCCAGCTTCTTGATGAATTCCGGATCGAGCCCTTGCGCACCGCGATATTTCGAGCCGACGTCGCCGGCCACATCGAAATTGGCGCCGCCGGCATCACCCCCGCCGCCGCCGAGGCGATCGCTGCCGCCCTGGTTGGTCAGCCTGGCGATGACCTGCTCGACCGGCCCGCCCGGAGCAAACTGGATGACGGCAAATGACACCGCCATGATGCCGAACAGGGTCGGGATCATCAACAGGATGCGGCGCAGTATATAGGCGCCCATCAGGCTCTCTGCCTCGCTTGTGCGAAAATCTCAGGCTTTGCCAATCTGTGCCGCCTTGTCTTTGTCGAACCACCACAACGTCTCGACCGGAAAGCCGTAATCCGGCTTCTGAGCGGGAAAGCCGAACATGTCCCAATAGGCCGCTCGGTGATTCGCCTGATAATATGTTGGAATCCAGTCGAGCCGCGCGCGCAAGACCCGATCGAGGGCATTGAGCGCGGTGACGAGTTCGATGCGGGTCTGCGCCTTGCCGGCTGCCTCGATCAGCGCGTCGATGGCTTTGCTTTCCGTACCTGGATAGTTGCGCATCCCCGGCGTTTTCGCCATCCGCGAAGCATAGAGGATCTCTAAACCGTCGGTGGTGGGCGTCGCCCCGATCAACCATGCGAGCATGTTGAAGTCGAAGTCGAAATTGCTCTGCCGCGCTTCAAATTGCGTCGAATCGACCTGCCGGACCGAAGCGTCGATGCCAATCGCCTTCATATTCTCGGACCAGGGCGCCAACATGCGAACCAGGCCCTCGTCCTCGGCCAGCATTTCCACCCGCAGCCGCTCGCCTTTATCGTTGACGACGAAATTGCCCGCTCGCTTCCAGCCGGCTTCGGCAAGCAGCCTCGAAGCCTCGCGCAGCAACTTACGGTCATGGCCAGAACCGTCGGAGACGGGTTGCATCACCGGTTCGCCAAAGGTCTCCGGCGGCAACTCGGCTCGAAATGGCTCCAGCAGTTTCAGTTCCTGGGGCGAGGGTAGGCCCTCGGCCTTGTAATCCGATCGTTCGAAGTTCGATTGCGAACGCTCGTAGGCGCCGAAAAACAGCACCCGCCTGGTCCATTCGAAGTCGAAGCAATAGGCGATTGCCCGTCTCACGCGTATGTCGCGGAATTGTGGACGGCGCTGGTTCAGCGCGACAGCCTGCATGGAGGGCGATTTCTCGCCGGGAAATTCCCGTTTGATGACCCTGCCATCCTTCAGCGCTGGAAAGTCGTAACCGGTCGCCCACACCCGCGATGTGAATTCTTCGCGAAAATGCGTGTCCCCTTTCTTGAAAGCTTCAAACGCTGCCTGGCGATCAAGATAGAAATCGATGCGGATGCGGTCGAAATTATTAAGCCCGCGGTTCACGGCCAGATCGCGGCCCCAATAATCGGCGACGCGTTCATATTCGACAGTCTGCCCGGCCGCGACCCGTCCCGCCCTGTATGGTCCGGAGCTAAGCGGTGGGGTTAACGTCGAGGCGTCGAAATCGTTGGCCGTGTAGAAGGCTTTCGACACGATCGGCATAACAACGATGGCGAGGATATTCTGCGCGGACTGTTGGCCGTTGAAGGCAAGGCTGACTGTAAGCGGATCGATTGCGACCGCATCCGTCATATGCCGCAGCGGTTGGGAAAGATTCGGATGTCCGCGCTCTTTGTAGAGGTTCAATGCGAAGGCAACGTCCTCCGCGGTTAGCGGCGAGCCGTCATGGAAGCGGGCTTGTGGCCGCAGGCTGAAGCGGAAGCCATTGCGGTCCTGCGACAAGGTAACGGATTCGGCAAGCAGGCCGTAGACCGCATCCGGCTCGTCAAGTGCGCTTGTCATCAGCGAATCGAAACAGAGCTCGGTGCGCGGCGGCGAATCCCCCTTCAACACCAGCGAGTTCAACGTGTTGAAAGTCAGGAAGCTTTGATTGAAGGTAGCGTTCGGCGGGGCGAAATTCATCCGGCCGCCCTTGGGAGCGTCCGGGTTGACATAGTCGAAATGCTTGAAATCCGGCGCGTATTTGAGATCGCCGAAGGCGGACAGGCCGTGCAGTTTCACGCCGGTCGGGATCGTGGCGAAAGCCCGGCCGGGCAGCCATGCAGCTGCCGCGGCGGCACCGCCCAGGGCGAGGAAGTAGCGACGGGGCAGCGCCGCCATCAATTGCCACTCTTGTATTTGGCCGCCAGCGCCTTTTCCTTGTCCGGATCGATCCACCAGGAATCCGTGTCCACGCCTAAATAGGCAGGCTGCTTTTCAGGCATGCCGAACTTGTTCCAGTAGGCCAGCCAGACCACCGGCCTATGCCATTGCGGCACGACATAGTAGTTCCATAATAGAACTCGGTCGAGCGCATGGGTGGCAGCAACCAGATCGTCGCGGTCGGTGGCGTAGATAACGCGGTCGACCAGCGCGTCGACAATCGGATCCTTAATGCCCATCAGATTGCGTGAGCCAGGTGCGTCGGCGGCTTTTGAACTCCAGAAGTCGCGTTGCTCGTTGCCGGGCGAATCCGACTGTGGGAAGATCCCCGTCACCATGTCGAAGTCGAAGCTGCGGGTGCGGTTCACATATTGACTGGGGTCAACAATGCGAAGTGCGGCATCAATACCGATCTTTCGCAAATTATCGACGTAGGGATTTGCGATGACTTCGTCTGTCGGGTCCCGTCCCAGGATCTCCAGCTTGAATTGCTGGCCCGTTTGGGCATTGACCATTTTGCCGCCCTTGATGACCCAACCAGCCTTGGCGAACAGGTCGACCGCGGACTTCAGGTATTTACGCTCCGCCTGCGGCGTGTCGTAGACCGGCAGTTTGAATTCCTCGGTGAACACTTCAGGCGGCAGCTTGTCACGATATTGCTCGAGAATCTCCAGCTCCTTGCCTTTCGGCAGGCCGCTGGACGCCAGGTCGGTGCCCTGGAAATAGCTGCTCGTGCGGGTGTTAAGACCGAAGAACAGCGTACGATTCATGCTTTCGAAATCGAGCACGTCGGTCAACGCCTCGCGTATGCGTCGATCCTGAAACTGCGGACGTCGCAGATTAAGCGCGAAACCCTGCATCGGCTCGGGCGACTCGGTCTTGAACTCCCTCTTGATGACGTCGCCTTGCTTGATCGCGGGAAAGTTATACGCCGTCGACCAGCGTCTGGAGCTGTTTTCCGCGTTGATGTCCTCAAGCCCTCCCTTGGTGAATGCCTGCCAAGCTGCATTCTCATCGAGGATGTAGGTGTACCGCTTCGTGTCGAAATTCTCTCGGCCGATCTTCACCGGCAACTTGGCGGCCCAATAGTCAGGCACGCGCTGCCATACAATTTCCGAACCTGGCTTGAAGCTGGCGATCTTGTAGGCGGCCGAACCCAGCGGCGGCTCCAGCGTCGGCCGGGTGACGTCGCGCTTCTTGCCGTTGGCGTCATTGCCTTCCCACCAGTGCTTGGGCAGTACGACGAGATCGCCGAGAATCTTGGGCAGTTCGCGATTGCCCTTCTGGCTGAAATGGAACTCGACCTCTCGATCGGAGATTGCGACCGCATCGGTAACGTTCTCGAAATAACGGCTATATTGCGGGCTGTTGGCCTTTAGCACCTGGAACGACCAGATCACGTCGTCGACGGTAATCGGCTGACCGTCATGCCACTTCGCCCGCGGATCGAGCCGGTAGGTCGCCGAGGAATAATCGGCCGGATATTTATAGGCTTCAGCGACCAGCGAATGGCTGGTGCTGCCTTCGTCGGTCGCCTGCTCCATTAGCGTGTCGTAGAGCAGACCGCCGCCAAAAGGGACGAAGCCAGCGGCGGCAGAACCCTGGACGATGTAGGGATTGAAGCTGTCAAACGTGCCGGGCGCCACCGAATTCAGCGTGCCGCCCTTTGGTGCATCTGGATTGACATAATCGTAGTGTTTGAAATTGTCGCCGTATTTGGATTCGCCGATCAGCGACGAGGTCGTGCGCCATTCGTCCGCGAAGGCCGCCTGCAGGCCGCCGGCAAAAGCAGCCAGCATCAGCACCGATTTCAGAAGCGTCCGCGCTCGGCCAACCGTCATGCGTTCTCCCCTTCGCGATATAGCGCCGTCACCATAGCGTCTGGGCCCAATCTAGATCATTTGGCGCCGCTGAAAACCGCAACCGAGCGGCTTTGTCGTCGCATATGCATTTTTCCTAACGAAAAAGCCGGGCTGAACCCGGCTTTTTCAAGGATTATGTCATTACAGTTTTGTTATTTTGCGGGTGCGGCCGGAGCGGCTGGCGCCGCGCCTTCTGCCGGCTTGGCAGGGGCTGCACCTTCGGCCGGCTTGGCGGGCGCGTTCTCGGCCGAGGCGCCGGGTGCCGGCAGCGGCTTCGGATTGTCCGACAGCGTGCGCAGATAGGCGATGACGTTGGCGCGGTCCTCATCTTTCGGCAGGCCGGCGAAGCCCATCGCCGTGCCCTTCACGAACTTCTTCGGCGAGGTGATGAAGTGGTTCAGGTTGTCGTAGGTCCACTTCTCGCTGCCGCCCTTGGAGAACTCTTTCATGCCGGCAGAATAGGCAAAGCCCTCATGCTCGGCGACCGGACGGTCGATGATGTCCCACAGATCGGGCCCGACCTTGTTGGGGCCGCCCTTTTCGCCGGAATGACACGCCTGGCATTTCTTGAAGATGGCGGCGCCGGCTTCGGCGTTGGCGGTGGTCAGCAGCTCGGCGATCGGCTTGGCCTCCGCGGCGGGAGCGGCCGGGCCGCCTTCGGCGGGCTCGGTCGCCTCGATGGCGAAGCCGGGCTTTTCCGGCGCTGGAGAGGCAAACAGCGCGTCGGACACGATGCCAACGGAAAAGACAATGAACACGGTGCCGAGGAAAGCGGCGAGCAGCTTGTTGACTTCGTTGGAATCCATACGCCCCAGGCTCCCTTTTCCGGCGGACCGATCCGTCCACTCCGTCCGTCGGTATCGTGAACCACCCTGCGAGGCGGTCAAATCGCGCGGAAACTAGGTCTTTTGCTCCGGCGTTGCAACACCTATAAGGGCGCTGCCAGTGAGACCTTTTGCCACTTTTGTCCTCCTCTTTTTCGAGCCCCTGCCCGCCTCATGTCCACGCTCATCCTGATCCCGGCCCGCATGGCCTCGACCCGCCTGCCGGGCAAGCCGCTGGCCGACATTGCCGGCACTCCAATGATCGTCCACGTCGCCCGCCGCGCCGCCGAAGCGGGGCTCGGCCGGGTGGTCGTCGCCACCGATACGCAAGGCGTTGCGGAGGCGGTGCGCGCGCATGATTTCGAGGCGGTGATGACGCGGGCGGACCACGAAACCGGTTCCGACCGCATCTTCGAAGCGCTGACCATTCTCGACCCTGGCAACAGCGTCGAGACGATCGTCAATGTGCAGGGCGATCTGCCGACTATCGACCCCCTTATTATCGGCGCCGCGCTGAAGCCTTTCGAGGACGCTGCGGTCGATATCGCCACGCTCTGCGTCGAGATCGTCCGCGACGAGGAAAAGACCAATCCGAATGTCGTCAAGCTGGTCGGCTCGCCACTCTCGGCGACACGGCTCAGGGCGCTCTATTTCACCCGCGCCACCGCGCCCTGGGGCGAAGGCCCGCTCTACCATCATATCGGCCTCTATGCCTATCGCCGCGCCGCACTCGAACGCTTCGTTGCGCTGAGGCCGTCGCCGCTGGAGCGCCGCGAGCGGCTGGAGCAATTGCGGGCGCTGGAGGCCGGCATGCGCATCGATGCGGAGATCGTGCAGTCGGTGCCGCTTGGCGTCGATACGCCGGACGATCTCGAACGCGCCAGGGCGCTCCTTTCCAACTAAGAAATTCTTCCCCAATTCCCGAGACTCTGCGCATGCCTGAAAAGACCAACAAAATATCCTTCCAGGGCGAGCCGGGCGCCAATTCCGACACCGCCTGCCGCAACATGTTCCCGTCGATGGAGCCGTTGCCGTGCCCGACCTTCGAGGACGCCTTCAACGCGGTCGAGACCGGCAAGGCCGATCTGGCCATGATCCCGATCGAGAACACCATTGCCGGCCGCGTCGCCGACATCCATCACCTCTTGCCGGAATCGAAGCTGCACATCATCGGCGAATATTTCCTGCCGATCCACTTCCAGCTGATGGTGCTGCCCGGCGTCAGGCGCGACGAGATCAGGACCGTGCACAGCCACATCCACGCGCTCGGCCAATGCCGCAAATACATCCGCAAGAACGGCTGGAAGGCGACGGTTGCCGGCGACACCGCGGGCGCCGCCAAGATGGTCGCCGCGATGAAGGACCGCACCATGGCCGCGCTGGCGCCGGCGCTGGCCTCGACGCTCTACGGGCTCGACATCATCGAGGAGAATGTCGAGGACACCGACAGCAACGTCACCCGCTTCGTCGTGCTGACTAAGAACAAGCAATGGGCCGAACGCCCCTCGGCCGACGCCAGGATGATGACGACCTTCATCTTCCGCGTCCGCAACGTGCCGGCGGCGCTCTACAAGGCGATGGGCGGATTCGCCACCAACGGCATCAACATGACCAAGCTGGAAAGCTACCAGCTCGGTGCGTTTACAGCGACGCTGTTCTACGCCGACATAGAGGGCCATCCCGACGATCCGCTGGTGAAGCTGGCACTCGACGAGTTGCGGTTTTTCTCGCGCGAGATGCGCATACTCGGCGTCTATCCCGCCAGCGCCTCGCGGGAGCAATGGAAGGTGGCGGATTAGGATCCGGTCAGGTCAGGCCGAACTTGTTCTGTTTGGCCGGCTTGCCGCATTCGCGGCGGCTGATCGACCGGTTCATGGCGTCGATCTTGCCGCTTGCCTGGTCGGCGTCACGCTTGGCTTTTGAGCGCGTGTCCGGCGTGAACGGGCCAAAGCCCGTCGCCGGGTTGGAGAAGGACGGCTTGGCGTCCACCGGCAAATGATATTGCTGCGCCAGGCCGTTTCGTTGCGCCAGCAATTGATCGCAAGGCACCTTGTCATATAGCAGCGAGGACTGGACGTTTTCGTCCTGCCGTTCGGACATCGAATTGCCGACGCAGCCGGCCATCGCCAGGCAAGACGCCAAGACCATCATGTTCCAGCGCATGAACGTGCTCCTTGTCTTTCGCAGCTGCCGCGCTCCTGCGCAGCGGCAGGAGTCTTAGCCAGATTTTACGCTGCCGGAAAGCAAGCTTGCCACTACGGCCAGCCCTTCGACCGGTTCGCGGCGATCCTGCCGGATAATCGTTGCCTGCAGCGACAGGACCGAAAAGCCGTTGGCGTCCAGAACCCGCTCTACATAGCTTTGCGAATGCGCGTAGCGGCGGGACGGCAGCAAGGCGAAATCGCCGCTGCCAGACGAGTCGCCGCCGGCGAGCGTCTCGACGGAGAACGCAAACAAACCGCCGCCGGCAAGCATTCCGGCAATCTTATTCACCACCTTGTCGAGTGCGCCGACATAGATGAACACATCGGCCGCCGTAACCAGATCGGCTTTCGGGCCAGAATAGGAAAACTCCTGCAGGTCCGCCTTGACGAGCAGATCGTAGACACCCTTGGCGCGCGCCTGCCTCAGCATGCCGGCCGAGATGTCGTAACCCTCCAGCCGATCCGCTATCGGCCGCAGCTTCTGGCCCATGAGGCCGGTGCCGCAGCCGAGATCGAGCACCAGCGAAAACCGGCCCGCCCGTGCTGCCCGGATGGCGCGGTCGAGGCATTCGGGCAGACGATAGCCGAGCCTGTCGACCAGCTCACCCTCGAAGCTCCCGGCATAGTGGTCGTACAGCGTCTCGACAAAGGCGCTGGGCGGCGCCTGGGCCGCCGCTGTCCTGCCGATCAATTGCAGCTTGAGCACCGCGCCGAGCCTGTCCGCCGGGTCGAGCCGCAGTGCCGTCGTCCAGGCCTGCGCGGCGAGATCGGGCGCGCCCGCCGTCTCCTGCATCTCGCCGAGGCGGAACCAGCCGGCTGCCCATTGCGGCGCCAGTTCGAGCGCGCCGAGCAGCAATTCCGCCGCTGCCGCATGATCGCCGGATGCATAGAGCATTTCGGCATAGTCGGCGCGGCGGTCGGCGGTCAAATCGCCGGACGAGGTCTGGAGCGGTTTCATTGTGATCGAGTTCCGCCGGGTGTTGCAGCCGGCTTGCGCTCTATGCTGGAGTCAGCAGTGACTTACAAAAGGCTTCCCGCGCCGGAATTAGCGCCTATCTTGGGGCCATGCGCGCCAGCGACCTGCTTCATCCCCGGCCGGAAGGGCTGTATTGCCCGCCCGGCGATTTCTTCATTGACCCGGTGCGGCCGGTCAACCGGGCGCTGATCACGCATGGCCATTCCGACCATGCCCGCTCCGGCCACCGCTCGGTGATGGCGACGCAGCAGACGCTCGACATTATGGGCCTGCGTTACGGCGAAGGTTTTGCCGGAACGACGCAAGCCGCGGTGCTCGGCGAGACGATTGCGCTTGGCGGTGTGGCCGTCAGCTTTCACCCGGCCGGCCATGTGCTGGGCTCGGCGCAGATCAAGGTGGCGCATCAAGGTACGTGCATCGTCGCGTCCGGCGACTATAAACGCCAGAAGGACGCGACCTGCGAGCCGTTCGAGCCGCTCAAATGCGACGTCTTCATCACCGAAGCGACGTTCGGCCTGCCGGTGTTCCGCCATCCGCCCGATAGCGAAGAGATCGCCCGGCTGCTGAGATCGACCGAGCAGTTTCCCGAGCGCACGCATCTGGTCGGCGCCTATGCGCTCGGCAAGGCGCAGCGCGTCATGCGCCTGCTGCGCGATGCCGGCTACGAAAAGCCGATCTACATCCATGGCGCGCTGGCCAAGCTCAGCGAGTATTACCAGAGCCAAAATATCGATCTCGGCACATTGGAACCGGCGACCGTCGAGACCGGCCAAAAAAGCGACTTTGCCGGCGCCATCGTCGTCGGCCCGCCATCCGCCTTCGCCGATCGCTGGGCGCGGCGTTTTCCCGATCCGATGTCGTGCTTCGCCTCAGGCTGGATGCGCATTCGCCAGCGCGCCAAGCAGGGCGGCGTCGAGCTGCCGCTGATCATCTCCGATCACTCCGACTGGGACGAACTGACGGCGACGATCAAGGAGACCGGCGCGGAAGAAATCTGGGTAACGCATGGCCGCGAGGAGGCGCTGGTGCGCTGGTGCGAACTCGAAGGCATCGCCGCCAGGCCACTGCATCTCGTCGGTTATGAGGACGAGGGCGATTGATGGCAATTGTTGAACCACCAATCGCGGGCGCCGCGATCCTTCACACCCCCCTCTGGGGTGTGACAGAGCGCAAACCTATCCTGTTGGCGCCCCTCCCATGAACCGCTTCGCCGAGCTTCTCGACCGTCTCGTCCTGACGCCGTCGCGCAATGGCAAGCTGACGCTTTTGACCGACTATTTCCGCAGCGTCGAGGATCCGGATCGCGGGCTGGCGCTGGCGGCCATCACCGGCGATCTGTCCATCGCCGCGGTCAAGCCGGCGATGCTGCGCACGCTGGTGATCGAGCGCATGGATCCGGTGCTGTTCGGCTATTCCTACGACTATGTCGGCGATCTGGCCGAGACCGTGTCGCTGGTCTGGCCGCAAGCGCCGGTCGATATTGCGAACCACGAGCCGACGCTGGCCGAGGTGGTGGCCAAGCTGCAGGCGGCGAGCCGTTCCGACGGGCCGCAAGTGCTGGCCCGGCTGCTCGACAGCGCCAGCACTTCGGCGCGCTTCGCCATCATAAAGCTGGTCACCGGCGGCCTGCGCATCGGCGTCTCGGCGCGGCTGGCCAAGCAGGCGCTGGCCGATTTCGGTAAGGTCGATATCGCCGAGATCGAGGAACTCTGGCACGGGCTGACGCCGCCTTATACGGCGCTGTTCGCCTGGCTGGAGGGCAAGGCGGAAAAACCCAGGAAAACGGCGCTGGCGCTGTTCAGGCCAGTGATGCTGTCGAATGCCGTCGGTGACGGCGATCTCGAAAAGCTCGACCCGGCCGACTACGCGGCCGAATGGAAATGGGACGGCATCCGCGTCCAGGCGGTTTGCGAAGGCGGCATTCGCCGGCTCTATTCGCGCACCGGCGACGATGTCTCCGGCGCCTTTCCGGACCTTGCCGAGGCGATGGATTTTTCCGGCGCCCTCGACGGCGAGCTTCTGGTCGGTGACCCCAGGCAGGCGACGGGCACCTTCTCGGACCTGCAGCAGCGGCTGAACCGCAAGAGCGTGTCACCCAAGATCCAGCAGCAATACCCGGCCTTCATGCGCTGCTACGATGCGCTGCAGATTGGTGACGAGGATGTGCGGGGATTGCCCTTCCGCGAACGGCGCGGCCGGCTTGAGGCCTTCGTGAGGACACTCGATCCGAGTCGCTTCGATATCTCACCACTGGTCGAATTCACCGACTGGCAGGCGCTGGAGGAATTGCGCCGCAAGCCGCTGCATCCGGTCATCGAAGGCGTCATGCTGAAGCGCTGGGATTCGCCTTATGTGGCCGGGCGGCCGAAGGGTCCGTGGTTCAAATGGAAGCGCGATCCGCACACGGTCGACGCGGTGCTGATGTATGCCCAGCGCGGCCACGGCAAGCGCTCGAGCTTCTATTCCGACTACACATTCGGCGTCTGGTCCGGGCCGGAAGGATCGGAGGAGCTGGTGCCGGTGGGAAAAGCCTATTTCGGCTTCACCGACGAGGAACTGAGGCAAATCGACAAATATGTCCGCGACAACACGATCGAGCGCTTCGGCCCGGTCCGCTCGGTGCGTGCCGACCGCAGGAACGGGCTGGTGCTTGAGGTAGCCTTCGAAGGGCTCAACCGCTCGACGCGGCACAAATCCGGCGTTGCCATGCGCTTTCCGCGCATTTCGCGGCTGCGCTGGGACAAGCCGGCGGCCGAAGCCGACCGCATCGAGACTCTGCAGGCGCTGCTCGATAGTTAATGCATGTCGCGCAAGGTGTGCAGCGGTTTTGCGATGACGACATGCGTCAAAACAAGAACCTAAAGCGTGTCGCATGAGGCAGGTCGAACGCGACGTGCTTTAGAGCGGTTCCCCCTTTGACGGAATCAAAGGGGATTCCAGATTTATCTGTTTTGTGATTCAAGATGCTGGCTGGAGTGGAGGCCAGCATCGGATGACCCGAC